>NZ_CP048833.1:1862169-2172530 GCF_012971725.1 Pseudomonas multiresinivorans | reverse complement strand
CCGCGTGCGCAGCACGGGCTCGATGATGTACGGGAAGCTCGCAGTGGTTCCTACCAGCAGAACGGCATCGAATCCCTTGCGCAGTTGCGCATAGAGCGTATCGATGGCCTCTTCCGGCAACATCTCCTCGAACAGCACTACCGGCGGGCGCAGCACGCCCGCACAGCGCGTGCACTTCGGCGGTAGCGGGCCATCCAGATGCCCTGCCAGCTCTGCGCTTTCCAGCCCACACGACTGGCAGTACAGCGGCGCCAGTTCGCCATGGATCTCGATCAGTCGCTCGGCCGGCGACCCGGCGCGCCGATGGAAACCATCGATGTTCTGGGTGAGCACCCAGCACTCCGGCTTGAGCCTCTGCAACTCCGCGATGGCCTCATGGCCAGCGTTGGGCTGCGCGCCCAGGCAGGCCTTGCCCAGTTCCGCCAGATACTTCCAGCACAGCGCCGGATCCTTCTGCAGCATCGGCCCGGAGATCGCTACTTCGATCGGCACGCCTTCCGCGGTCCGGCCGTTGTACAGACCGCCCAGGCCGCGATAGGTGGGCATCCCGGAGTCGGCCGAGAGCCCGGCGCCGGTAATCACCAGGATACGTTCTGTGCGAGCCAGCGCTGCGCCAGTGCGTTCGATCGCCGAGTCCATGCGCCCTCCTCCGCGGCGGGACCGCGTATCAGTGGTTGACCGTGAAAGCCAGCATCATGGAAATCTGGCACAGCGGACGGCCGCTTTGTTCCTGCCATTGATTAAAGGCAGCCTGCACCAACGCCAGATCCTTCTGGCTGGTGGGAGCCTTGTCGACGATTTCCTGAGCCTTGAGCGCGGCAACCACATCGTCGCCGAGGACGAACGTGTCCTTGCCAGCCATGCGCAGGAAGCGCGGCGCAGACATGCCACCCAATTGGCTGCCACGCTTGGCCAGCAGCTTCCAGAGACCGACGATATCGCTGGACGGCCAACTGGCCAGCAGTGTGCCGAAGCTGCCGTATTCGCGAGCAATGTCCAGGACGAACTGGGCGTTGCGCGGCACACTCTTGAGCTTGCCCAGGTGACGAATCAGCCGGGCGTCCTGCATCAGGTTTTCCAGGCGCTCGCCGCCCATCAGCACGACCTTCTCCGGATCAAAACCGAAGAAGACCCCCTCGAAGGCCGGCCACTTGGCGTCCACCAGGCTGTGCTTGAGCCCAGCGCGGAAGATGCGCAGGCTGATCAGCGACAGGTAGCGATCATCGCCGACCGCCACCAGTTCGGCCGGCGACCTGGCCTGGGGCAAGCGTGCTTCCAGCGCCTCGACCGAGCCAAAGCGGTTCAGGCAGTATTCGTGCAGCCACTGGTAATCGCGCATCAGGCGTCCTTGCGAGGTCTTACAGGTTCATTACGTCGAGGAAGCGCGGGGTGGCACTCTCGTCGATGCGCAGGCTGTTGAAGTCGAACAGGTTGCGGTCCGCCAGTTGCGACGGCACCACGTTCTGCAGGGCGCGGAACATGATCTCGGTGCGCCCCGGCGACTTGCGTTCCCAGTCCAGCAGCATTTCCTTGACCACCTGGCGCTGCAGGTTTTCCTGGGAGCCGCAGAGGTTGCAAGGGATGATCGGGAATTCCTTGAGCACCGAATAGGCTTCGATGTCCTTCTCGTTGCAGTACGCCAGCGGGCGGATCACCACGTTGCGGCCGTCGTCGGAGAGGAGCTTGGGCGGCATGGCCTTGAGGGTGCCGCCGTAGAACATATTGAGGAAGAAGGTTTCCAGGATGTCGTCGCGGTGGTGCCCCAGCGCCATCTTGGTCGCACCGATCTCGTCGGCGTACGTATAAAGGGTGCCACGGCGCAGGCGCGAGCACAGCGAGCAGGTGGTCTTGCCCTCCGGGATCTTCTCCTTCACCACCGAGTAGGTGTCCTTCTCGATGATGTGATACTGAACCCCGATGGACTCCAGGTACGCCGGCAACACGTGCTCGGGGAAGCCGGGCTGCTTCTGGTCCATGTTCACCGCGACGATCTCGAACTGGATCGGGGCGACCTTCTGCAGGTACAGCAGGATGTCAAGCAGGGTGTAGCTGTCCTTGCCGCCGGACAGGCAAACCATCACCTTGTCGCCGTCCTCGATCATGTTGAAGTCGGTGACCGCTTCGCCAACCTGGCGGCGCAGGCGTTTCTGCAGTTTGTTCTGGTTGACCGAAAGGGTGCTGGCCATGGTGCTCTGGAATCCGAAGGGCAAGACGAAAAGCCGGTCATTTTACGCGCAAAGCGACGCGTACCCCAGCCCCTCTATCGGGCTACTGCTAATCTGACAGCATGATGCCCGATCTCGATCCTTCCCTCGACCTGACGGACCAACTCCTGCAGTTGCTACGGGAAGCGCCTGAAGGAATCTCCGAATTCCAGCTGATCCAGCAATTGAAGGCTCGGCACTCCACTCGCGTGCCCAGCCTTCCGCTGACCGACAAGCTGGTGCTGTTCCGTACCCATTTCATGGTGTTCAACGCGCTGTATCGACTGCGCGACCGGCTCTGGGAAGAAGGCGCTGCGCACCTGGAGATCGGCCCGCTGCAGATTCGCCTCTCTCCTTATATGCAGGGTGTGCAGGCTCTCGGCGAACAGGACGCGCTGCGCGCCTATTACCTCGATGAAAAACATCTGAAGGAAACCACCGAGCGCGATGTGGAGAAGTTGCTGGAAAGCTTCTGGACGCGCATGCAGGGCAACGAGGAAAAAGCCGCGGCATTGGCACTCTTCGAGCTGGAAGACGGCCCGGTGGACTACGCGCTGATCAAGCTGCGCTACCGCCAACTGGTGAGCCAGCACCACCCTGATCGCGGTGGCAGCACCACGCGATTGCAGTCGATCAACAAGGCGATGGAAATACTGGAGCGCTATTACAGCCGCCCGTGAAACTTCCATTTGCTCTAAACCCACGGACGACGTGGCCTGCAGGCATTCCTATACTGCGACTTAAGGTCGCATAGGTCGGCCGGGCACCGGATGACGCTGGCTACGCGTACTCGGCGCCTCGCTGGGGGGCGACCTTCTATAAGAAGAGGAGAATGCTGACATGATCCATCATGTGTGGGGGCTCTTCACCCATCCCGATCAGGAATGGCAGGACATCCGTGGCGAAGAAGAATCCATCAGCCACATGTACCTCACCCACGTCCTGATCCTCGCTGCCATCCCGGTCATTTCCGCCTACATCGGCACCACGCAGGTCGGCTGGGTATTGGGCAATGCGGGACCGGTCAAGCTGACGGCCGCCAGCGCGATCCAGCTGACCATCATGACTTACATCGCCATGCTCGCCGGCGTCGCCGTGATGGGCGCCTTCATCCACTGGATGGCTCGTACGTACGACGCGTCGCCATCGCTGACCCAATGCATCGTCTTCGCTGCGTACACCGCGACTCCGCTGTTCATCGGCGGCCTGGCGGCGCTCTATCCGCACCTGTGGCTGGGCATGATCATCGGCACCGCCGCGATCTGCTACACCGTCTACCTGCTCTATGTCGGCATCCCAACCTTCATGAACATTCCCAAGGATGAAGGTTTCCTGTTCTCCAGCTCCGTGCTGGCGGTAGGACTGGTGGTGCTGGTGGCGATGATGGCCCTGTCGGTCATCCTCTGGGGCAGCGGCGTCGGCCCGGAATACACCTGATTCCACTCTCTGCAAAAGAAACCGGGCCCTTGTGGCCCGGTTTCTTTTTGGCTCTTCGCAGGAGCGAGGCGTCGGCTTCACCTCCTGACGGGGTTCGCGAGCAAGCTCGCTCCTGCAGAGAGCGGCACTTGCCTGAAACTCGTCCGACTTGCCTGAAGCTGCACCCCGGACGAGCGGCCGCGAGAAATCCTCCACCGGCGCGCCGACTGCGGCATAATCTTGCCCCGTCGGAGAACCACTGTATGCCTGAACAGCTCAACGCTCGCGTCGAAGCCTGCTACCAGCAGGCCGAAGCCTTCTTCCAGCGGCGCTTTCCCCGCCCGGAAGTGAGCTTCCGGCTACGCGGCCAGAAGGCCGGCGTCGCCCACCTGGATGAAAACCTGCTGCGTTTCAACCCGCAGTTGTACCGGGAAAACCACGAACACTTCCTGCAGCAGACCGTGGCCCATGAAGTGGCGCACTTGATCGCCCACCAGATGTTCGGTCCGCGCATTCGCCCCCACGGCGAGGAGTGGCAACTGATCATGCGCGGCATCTACGGCTTGCCGCCGGACCGCTGCCACACCTACGAGATCAAGCGCCGCCGCGCCACTCGCTACCTGTATCGCTGCCACTGCGGCGAGGGCAATGAATTCCCCTTCTCGTCCCAGCGCCACAACCTGGTTGCCCAGGGCCGCCGCTACTATTGCCGGCGCTGTCGCGCGACGCTGATCTTCACCGGCGAAACGCGCCGCGAGTGATACGACTCAGGCGATGACCTTCGCCGCCTTGAGCGCTGCGACCTGCTCGTCGGTGTAGCCCAGCTCCGCCATCACCTCTGCCGTGTGCGCTCCCAGCGCAGCGCCGATGTGGCGTGGCTCGGGTAGGCCGGCGGAGAAACGGATCGGGCATGCCGCCTGCCGTTGCGCCCCGCCCTTGCCGTTGGGCACCTGCGTGACCACACCCCGTTCACGCAACTGCGGATGCTCCACCGCCTCGGCCAGGGACAGCATCGGCTCGACACAGGCGTCCAGCGCGGCAAAACGCTCCTGCCAGTGGGCGAAATCCTGCTTCTCGAAAGCGATGGCGATTTCGCGCTTGAGCGCCTGCTGCTCCTCCGGCTTGGGCGAAAGCCCGCGCGCGGCCAGCTCCGGGCGGCCGATGGCGGCGCAGAACTGTTGCATGAACTGCGGCTCCAGGCTGCCCACCGAGAACCAGCGGCCATCGCGGGTGCGGTAGTAGTCGTAGAAGCTGCCACCGTTGAGCGCGAGGCCTTCCATCTCCGGCTCCACTCCCGCCGCGAGATAGCCGGCCCCCGCCATACCGTGCAGGCTGAAGGCGCAGTCGGTCATGCTCACGTCGACCTGCTGCCCCTCGCCCGACTGTTGCCGATGGATGACTGCCGCCAGCAGGCCCATCACGCCATGCAGCGAACCACCGCCGATGTCCGCCAGTTGCACGCCCAGCGGCAATGGGCCGGTCTCGCGGCGGCCGGTGTAGCTGGCCACGCCGGCCAGGGCCAGGTAGTTGATGTCATGCCCGGCACGGTCGCGCAGCGGCCCGGTCTGGCCGTAGCCGGTGATCGATACGTAGATCAGCTTCGGGTTGATCGCCTTGAGCGCCTCGTAACCGACGCCGAGCTTGCCCATCACGCCGGGGCGGAATTGCTCCAGCACGATGTCGTATTCCTGCACCAATTGCTTCACCACTTCCACCGCCTCGGCCTGCTTGAGATCCAGCGCGATACAGCGTTTGTTGCGGTTGAGGTAGGCGTGGCTGGCGGATGTACCGTCCACGTGCGGCGGCAGAACGCGTACCAGGTCCATGCGCGAGGGCGACTCCACGCGCAGCACCTGGGCGCCCATGTCGGCCAGCAGCAACGAGGCGAACGGCCCCGGCAACAGGGTGGAGAAGTCGAGGATCTTCAGGGAAGCGAGCGGGCCGTTCATGGGCACTCCTGTTTCGCTCAATCGATGCGTGGGCGCCGCGCCTCAGAGCTTCATGCCGCGGCTGATAATCTCTTTCATGATCTCCGAAGTACCGGCGAAGATGCGCTGGATGCGCGCGTTCGCGTACATCTTGCAGATCGGATACTCCCACATGTAACCCCAGCCGCCGTGCAGTTGCACGCCTTCATCGACCACCTTGCAGAGCAGCTCGGTGGTGAACAGCTTGGCTTCGGCGGCTACTTCGGGGGTGAGCTTCTTCTGGTTGTGGTCCATCACGCAGCGGTCGGTGAAGACCTGCGCCACGTCGATCTGCGTACGCATCTCGGCGAGCTTGAAGCGGGTGTTCTGGAAGTGCGCGATCGGGCGATCGAAGGCTTTGCGCTCCTTCACGTAGTCGACGGTCGCATTGAGTGCCGCCTCGGCGCCGGCCACCGCGCCGCAGGCGTTGGTCAGTCGTTCCTGCGCCAGCATGTTCATCAGGTAGAAGAAGCCGCCCTTGGCATCGCCCAGCAGGTTTTCCTTGGGCACCTTCACGTCGTTGAAGAACAGCTCCGCGGTGTCCTGGCTCTTCATGCCCAGCTTCTTCAGGTTGCGCCCGCGCTCGAAGCCCTGCATGCCGCGCTCGACCACGAACAGGCCCATGGCGTGCTTGTTCGCCGGATCAGTCTTGGCCGCGACTATGACCAGGTCCGCCAGCAGCCCGTTGGAGATGAACACCTTGGAGCCGTTGAGGACATAGTGATCGCCCTTGTCCACCGCCGTAGTGCGCATGCCGGCCAGGTCGGAGCCAGCGGAAGGCTCGGTCATCGCCACCGCGAGGATGCTCTCGCCACGGATGATCCCGGGCAGCCAGCGAGCCTTCTGCTCAGCGTTGCCGTATTCGGCAATGTAGGGGCCGCACAGCGCCGAGTGCAGCGGGATCATGAAGCCCGGCTCGTTGATGGCGGCCAGTTCCTCACACATGATCTGTTCGTAGCGGAAATCCTTCAGGGCAGTTCCGCCGTACTCTTCCTCCGCCCAGGGCAGCAGGAAGCCCATCTCACCTGCCTTGCGCCAGACGCTGCGGTCCACCACGCCGGCTTCTTCCCATTCTTCCTGGTGGGGCACCACTTCCTTGTCGAGGAAGGAACGGAATGCATCGCGAAACAGGTTGTGTTCGGTCTCGAAGTGATTGCGCAGCATGATCGACTCCCGGTGGGTTGAGTGCCCGCAGGGTAGGTGCTGGCCGCGCGCGGCCTCAATGACGCGAGCGCTCAGGGTCGATTGACGCAATCGCCCAGCAGATGCGAGTGTGAAACTTCCCAAAGCTGCACCGGAGAGCGCCCGCATGCAGATTCGCCCTTTCCAGGCGGAAGACTTCCCTCCGTACGAAAGCTGGTTCGCCGACCCCGTGCTCTTTGCGCAGCTTGGCCCGATGGACCGTGACTGGCTGGAACAGCTGCTGAACACTCCGGACAGAGTCCTGTACAGCATCCTGCGCGGCGACCTTCTGGTGGCGGTAGTGGGTATCTGCCTGCCAAACCCCGAGCACCCGTACTATTTCGTCACCGATCTCGCCGTCCGCCCGGAGCTGCGCGGCTCTGGCGTTGGGCGCGCGGTGATGGCGCTGGTGATGAGCCGAGCGGAACTGCAGAGCAGCCCCTTGTGGCGCGCCAGCGTGAGGCCGGACAACCTGGGGGCGCTGGCCTTCCTCATCAGGCTGGGCTGGACGCGGCTGGAAATGGGCAATCCGTTCGATGAACTGCTCGAGTTCGAATTCCGCCGGCGCCCGGCGGGCCCCTTGCTCCGCTGAACCGGCCTGCGCGTAGGAGCGGACTCCGTCCGCGATGGCTGGCCGCCGTGCCGGGCTCACCCGATCGCGGATAAATCCGCTCCTGCACCCGCAAGAGGCCGGCGTTCATGGGCAAGTAATTTTCCGACTCCCATAAAAAAACCCCCGCCGAGGCGGGGGTTCACACAAAGGAGTCAAACGGTAGAGCTGTAGTTCTTAGAACACGTACTGCAGACGGGTTACGACACCGTTGCCGTCGTCGTCGCCGTTGGCGTTGCGGATGCCGTCGGTGCTGACGTGAACGTAGTCCAGGGACACCTTCACGGCTTCGTTGGCGTACCAGTTCACACCGATGGTGTTGGTGCTGGCCTTGGTGTCGCCGACGTCACGGGTAGCGGTAGCCACAACCACGTTCGGGTCATCGACCTTGATGTGGTCGTAACGGTAGAAGACTTCCCAGGCACCGATTTCCTTGTTGGACGGCTTGATGGTGTCGAACTTGGCGCCATCGAGCTTGTACACGCGGGATTCACCGGTGATGGTGTAAGCCAGTTGGCCGTAGTAGCCGTCAGCCTTGATGTCCTGGAAGGCATCGGCATCGGCCTTCAGCTTGCGCTTCAGGTATTCGGCCTGAGCGGAGAACGGGCCGATGGCGTAGGCGAATTCAGCGCCCCAGGTGGAGTCGTCCTTGTAGGAACCGGCAGGGCTCAGGGTGGCGCCGCCGAAGGTAGCGCGGTTGCCGTTGTCGCCAGCGTCGTTACCGCCGTTGGTGGCGATACCACGCATGCCCAGACGCGGACGGATGCGGGAGTCGAAGGCCACGTCGTCCAGGTCACGGTAGGCGTAGTCCACACCGATGTGCAGGACGTTGCCGTCGGTGTTCAGCGGAGCGAACACGCCACGGAAGTTGAACTGCTTGACGCTGTCGCCGTCGGTGTCGTCGGCGTCCTTGGCGTATACGCCGGCGTCCAGGTAAGCCATGTTGGCGACGACGCCGCCAACCTGGGCACCCATGCCGTCCTGGTGGGTGTTGATCCAGTCAGCCAGTTCGTAGGCGGAGGTACGCTCGGTGGCGGTGACCCACTTGGAGCTGGTGGCTTTTTCCAGACCGAAGTCCGGGTCGAAGCGGCCGAACTTCAGGGTTACCGGGCTGAAGCCGGTGTAGCTGAAGGAAGCCTCGTCGAAGTAGCCGTTGTCAGCGTTACCGGAGTTGTGGGACATGTCGTAGTTGATCTGGTATTTCCAGTCTTTGTAGACAGTGCCGCCCAGTTCCAGGTAGGCGCGGCGGAAGTAGGCGCCGTCACCGTTGTTGCCGTTCTTGGTGTAGAAACCATCGAAGCGGCTGTAATCCGCTTGCAGACGGCCACCGAGCTTGAAGCTGAATTCCTTGTCGGTGGTGCCAACTTCAAGACCGCCTTTGGTCTTGATCACGATATCGGCGCCATCGGTGGTGACTGTGCCTGCGAAAGCCTGGGCGGAAACGGCCAGTGCCAGAGCAGTGGCGGCGTAACCGGCGAAGTGCTTACGGATCATCGAAGATTCCCCTTAATGGTATTTGCGTTGAACACGCCGAGTGCCTGGCTGCTGCGCGCCCCCCAAGGACTCGCACAGGCCGTTCTGGCGGCCCCCGTTTGTGTTGCTGGGAATCTTGGCGAGGGGTTATTTCAGATCGGTTGCTCGTAGATAAAACTTTTATTACAAAGGAACTTTTGATTTCCTTATGGCATAAAGGCTCAGGGCCATGCCCGACTAGGCTTTCAGCCGTTTCTGTCGGCCCCTTTGGCGGTATGCTCCGACTTCACTTCTGAAAGACAGCGCCTTCAGGTTTGCCCATGCACGAACTGCAACCCTTGATCCAGCAGCACGGCCTGACCCTGCTGTTCTTCAACGTCCTGCTGGAACAACTCGGCTTGCCGATTCCCGCCTATCCGGCGTTGATCGTCGCCGGTGCTCTTGCCCTGCAAGGCAGCGGTGTTCCATTGGGGCAGGCGCTGGCCGTGGCCGTGTGCGCCTGCCTGATTGCCGATTTGATCTGGTTCAGCGCCGGGCGACGTTACGGCGGCTTCATGCTGCGCAGCGTGTGCAAAGTTTCGCTGTCGCCTGACAGCTGCATCCGTCAGAGCCAGAGCCTGTACCTGCGCATCGGGCCGCGGGCGCTGCTGATCTCGCGATTCCTCCCCGGTGCCAGCGCGCTGACCACCACCATGGCCGGCATGACCCGCACGCCGCTGCCGCGCTTTCTCGCCTATGACTGCGCAGGAGCGGCGCTCTGGGCTGGTTCCGCGCTGATGCTCGGGAGCATCTTCAGCGATGCCGTGGACCGTGTCCTGGGTTGGCTCACCGAGTACGCGAGCCTTGGTGTAGCGGTGCTGCTGGGCGCCTTCGCGCTGTTCATTGCCTGGAAGCTCTGGCAACGCTTCAGCCTGCTCAAGCGCACCGCGCGGATTCCACGCATCAGCGTCGATGAGTTGCGCGCACGCCTGGACGCCGGCGAGCCGCCGCTGATCCTCGATGTGCGCGCGCAATTCGATGACGAGGCGATTCCCGGCTCCATCGCCTTCAGCCTGGACGGGGCTCTGGACGAGCTGCGCGACAGCCTGGAGGACAAGGAAGTGGTGATCTATTGCGCCTGCCCCCACGAGCTTTCCGCAGCGATGCTGGCGGAGCGGCTGCAGGCGTTCGGACACCCGCGTACGTGGGCCCTGTCAGGTGGATTGGATGCGTGGCGGGCGCAGATTCCGGCGCAGATCTGAAACCTGGCGTAGGAGCGGACTCCGTCCGCGATAGGCATCCGCCGTGAAGAAATCGCGGATAAATCCGCTCCTACGCCAATCGCCAGCGTAGGAGTGAGCTAACGATCAGCGTCGCGCGCTGTCCCGGCGAAGCTCGGCGAGATGATCTGCCAGGCGCTCCGAGTCCGGGCGAGGCGGTTCTGGTAGCAGGCGCAATGTCGCCTGGGTCAGACGCATCTGCCGCAGATAGCGCCGGCAGTGGCGGCACAGCAGCAGGTGCCGGCGCAACGCGAGCTTTTCGCGCCAGCCCAGCTGTTCGTCCAGCAGGTCGCTGGAGCGGGCCACCAGTTCCTTGCAAGTCAGCATTCCCCGGTCTCCTCGAAGTGCTCCACGGTGGCGAACACCTTCAGCCGCGCACGATGCAGCAGCACCCTGGCATTGGAGAGCGAAACCTCCAGCAGATTACAGATATCGTCCAGTTCCAGGCCCTGGCGCTCACGCAGCAGCAACACGCTGCGCTGCAGTTCGGAGAGGCTGAGCAGGGTCTTTTCCAGGCATTGGCGCAGCTCGTCCTCGGCCAGCAGCGCTTCGGGGGAGTCCTCGTGCCACGCCAGCGGTGCCGGGCTCCAGTGGCCGTCGGCGGCGAAGCGGTTTTCGTCGATGCTGCCGTGGGGCGCGGGCAGGTCGTCCAGCGAAACGTCGCGACGAACCTTGCGCAGGCGGGATTTGGCGGTGTTGGCAGTGATGGTCAGCAGCCAGGTCTTGAGGCTGGAGCGGCCCTGGAAGCCATCGAGGTTGCGCACGGCGGCAAGCCAGGCGTCCTGCACCACCTCATCAGCATGGGCACCGCCGACGATTGCGATGGCCACGGCGCGCATCGCGCCCTGGTAGGCGGCTACCAGGGTGCGGAAGGCCTGCTGGTCACCGGCCAGCAGGCGCGACAACAGCTCGTTGTCGTCAGCGGGCACGATCAGCGCTTGCGCAGGATCACGCTGCCGATGGAGTAACCGGCGCCGAAGGAGCTCAGCACGCCGATGGAGCCGGCGGGCAGGTCGTCCTGGTACTTGTGCAGGGCAATCACAGAACCGGCCGAACTGGTGTTGGCGTAGGTGTCGAGGATCACCGGTGCCTCGTGCGGCTCGGCGTCGCGGCCGATCAGCTTGCGGGTGATCAGCAGGTTCATGTTCAGGTTGGCCTGGTGCAGCCAGAAGCGCTTCACGTCGCTGACCGGGATGTCGTTCTGCGCCAGGTGCTCGCCGATCAGCTCGGCCACCATCGGGCAGACGTCCTTGAACACCTTGCGGCCTTCCTGCACGAACAGCTTGTCGCGAGTGCCGATGCCCTCTTCCGCCGCGCGGTTGAGGAAGCCGAAGTTGTTGCGGATGTTGTTGGAGAACTGGGTCAGCAGCTTGGTGCTGACCACGTCGAACTGGTGTTTGCTGGTGGCCTGGTCGGCGCGCTCGATGATCACGGCGGTAGCGGCGTCACCGAAGATGAAGTGGCTGTCGCGGTCGCGGAAATTCAGGTGGCCGGTGCAGATTTCCGGGTTGACCATCAGGATCGCGCGGGCCTGGCCCAGCTGCACGCTGTTCACCGCAGCCTGGATGCCGAAGGTGGCCGAGGAGCAGGCGACGTTCATGTCGTAGCCGAAGCCCTGGATGCCCAGCGCGGCCTGCACTTCGATAGCCACGGCCGGATAGGCGCGCTGCAGGTTGGAGCAGGCGACGATCACCCCGTCGATGTCCTCGGGCTTGCGGCCGGCGCGTTCCAGGGCCTGTTTGGCGGCGGCGGTGGCCATTTCGCAGAGGATGCCCCAGTCTTCGTTGGAGCGTTCCGGAATGCGCGGTGCCATGCGCTGCGGATCGAGGATGCCTTCCTTGTTCACCACGAAGCGGCTCTTGATGCCCGAAGCCTTCTCGATGAACGCCGAGCTGGACTCGGAGAGCGCTTCCACTTCGCCCTTGGCGATAGCCTCTGCGTGCTGGTCGTTGTAGCTGCGGACGTAGCTGTTGAAGGATTCCACCAGTTCATCGTTGGAGATGCTGAACGGCGGGGTATACAGGCCGGTTCCGCTGATCACGACTTTATGCACGGTCAATCCTCTTAATTTCTCAAAGCCGCCGGGCCGGGCGGCTGGGTTAGGCAGCAAGGTGCCCGCGCATTGGCCGGCACCGAATATTCATGGGCTTGCGCGCCCTGCGCGAAGCCTCTGGGATGGCAATCCCTGCAACCGGGCAGTGTGCCACTCCCTTGCCGGGGCGGCACCTTTGCCCGCCCGGCGGTTTGCGGTTTCACCTCAGGTGCAACCGCTGGTCGCTGATTATGCTGCAAAATTCGCCGAAAAGCCGCCGTGCGAGGACGGCATTTACGCAAGATTACAGACGCAAATCACGCCATGCCTGCCTTGAAGCAAGGGATTGATTTTTTCCACCGGCACCATAGGCACCGCGTTAGCGCGCCAGAGCGCGCGGATCCTTATCCTGCGAATCATTCCCGAATTTGCCAAGGAGACTTCAGGATGAATGCTGCGAACCGCCCGGAAATGGACGAACAGACGCTGGAATTCGCCAACCAGGTGATCGACCTGGCCCGCCAGGGCGACACCGAGCGCCTGGCCAGCCTGCTGGGCCAGGGCCTGCCGGCCAACCTGCGCAACCACAAGGGCGACAGCCTGCTGATGCTGGCCAGCTACTACGGCCACCACGACACCGTGGCCGTGCTGCTGGAGCACGGCGCCGACCCGGACCTGCGCAACAATGCAGGCCAGACACCGCTGGCCGGCGCCGCCTTCAAGGGCGACCTGGAGATGGTCCGCCTGCTGCTCGGCCGCGGCGCCCAGGTGGAAGGCGCCTCCCCCGACGGCAAGACCGCACTGATGATGGCCGCGATGTTCAACCGCCCGGAGATCGTCCGCTGCCTGCTGGAACACGGCGCCAACCGTGAGGCCCGCGATGCCAGCGGCCTGACTCCGCTGGCCGCGGCCAGAATGATGGGCGCAACCGACACCCTGGCGCTGCTCGAAGCCGCCTGAGTCAGTCGATGCGCACGTGCTCGGCGAGGAAGTCGAGCACCGCGCGTACCCGTGCGGGCAAGTGCCCCGGCTTGCCCAGGTAGAGCGCATGCATGGGCTTGCGATCGCCGGGGTTGAAGTCCGCCAGCACCTCCACCAGCCGTCCGGCAGCAAGATCCCCGCGCACCTGAAACTCCGCCAACCGCGCCAGCCCTAGTCCCGCCAAAGCCAGGTGGCGCACGCTGTCACCGTCGCTGGCCAGCAGGTTGCCGCTGGGCTCGGGGACATCCGCCGGCTTGCCGAGGAATGGCCAGTCCGGCTCGACGCGCCGGTAGCTGAAGCCCAGGCAGTTGTATTCACCCAGCTCACGCGGATGCTGCGGCGTTCCGTGCCGCGCCAGATACTCGGGTGCGGCGACAATCTTGTGTCCGGACTCGCCCAATGAACGCGCCACCAGCCGCGAATCCCGCAGCGGCCCGCTGCGTACGGCGACATCCGCACGCACTTCCAGCAGGTCCACCACTTCGTCGGTCAGTTGCAGGTCCAGGCTGACGCCGGGGTAGCGCCCGAAGAACAGCGGCAGCGCCGGAATGAGGAACTGCCGCCCCACCGGCAGGTTGCAACTGATGCGTACCCGGCCCTGGGGCTCGGCGCTGGCTGAGGCTTCGCGCTCAGCTTCGTCCAGGTCGGCGAGGATGCGCAGGCTGCGCTCGTAGAAGGCCGCGCCCTCGGCCGTGAGCTGCTGGCGTCGGGTTGAACGGTTGAACAGCCGCGCGCCGAGGCGATCCTCCAGGCGCGCCACCAGCTTGCTCACCGCCGAGGGTGTCATCCCGCACTGCTGCGCGGCGGCAGTGAAACCGCCGGTTTCCACCACGCGGATGAAGACTTCCATTTCGCCGAAGCGGTTGACGTCAGGGCGCGCCATGTTGAATTCAATTCACAGGTGATTTGCTCAAAGGCAGTCTATATCAGCAATACGCGCGGGGATAAGGTGGCGCCCATTCTACGAATCACCAGGGAGAGCCATCGTGCCCATTGCCTTGTATGCCTTGACCGCCGGTGCCTTTGGCATCGGCGTTACCGAATTCGTGATCATGGGATTGCTGCTGGAGGTCGGCCAGGACTTCGGCGTGTCGATCTCCGCTGCCGGCCTGCTGATCTCCGGCTACGCCCTGGGCGTGGTGCTCGGCGCGCCGCTGCTCACCGCCCTTACCGCGCGCTGGCCGCAGCGCCGCACGCTGCTGGGACTGATGGTGATCTTCACCCTCGGCAACCTGGCCTGTGCCCTGGCACCGGACTACGCCACGCTGATGGCGGCGCGGGTGCTGACCTCCTTCGCCCACGGCACCTTCTTCGGCGTCGGCTCGGTGGTCGCCACCAGCCTGGTGCCGGCCGAACGCCGTGCCTCGGCCATCGCCCTGATGTTCACCGGCCTGACCGTCGCCACCATCCTCGGCGTCCCGCTGGGCACCTGGCTCGGCCAACTGTACGGCTGGCGTGCGGCCTTCTGGGTGGTGACCGGCATCGGTGTGCTGGCCCTGGCGATCCTGGCGATCTACCTGCCGCGCAACGGCGCCCCGCCGGCGGCCGGCAACCTGCGCGACGACTTCCGCGTGCTGAAGCGCCCGGCCGTGCTGCTTGGCCTGCTGACCACCGTGCTCGGTTTCGGCGGCGTGTTCACCGTGTTCAGCTATGTGTCGCCGCTGCTGACCCGCCTCGCCGGTTTCTCCGAGAGCGCCGTGTCGCCGGTGCTGCTGGTGTTCGGCGGCGGGCTGGTGCTGGGCAACCTGCTCGGCGGCAAGCTGGCCGACCGCAAGCTGGTCCCGGCCCTGCTTGGCAGCCTGGTGGCACTGGCAGTGGTCATGGGGTTGATGAGCTTTGCGTTGCAGAACCAGGTCGCCGTGGTCATCTTCATTGCCCTGCTCGGCGCTGCCGGCTTCGCCACCGTGCCACCGCTGCAGATGTGGGTGCTGGAGAAAGCCCATGGCGCCGGCCAGAGCGTGGCGGCCAGCTTCAACATCGCCGCATTCAACCTGGGCAATGCCCTGGGTGCCTGGCTCGGCGGCATGACCATCGACCACGGCCCAGGCCTCGCCGCACTGCCCTGGGTCGGCGCCCTGCTGCCGCTCGCAGCCATCGCCACGGCGCTGATCTGCCTGCGCCTGGAGCGCGAACCGGCGTTGCCGGCGGGCACCGTCCAGCAGGCCCGGTGAACGATCGGCGAATCCGCACTGTCGAGGAAAGGGGCGCGCACTGTCGCGCCCCTTTTCTTTTCCCACAGACGGAGGGCTCGCCCACCCATGCTGGTTTCGCTTCAGGCACTGCGGGCACTGGCCGCCTGGCTGGTGGTGTTCCATCACTTCATGCAGGTGTTCTTCGATTTCCGCGCCGACAGCCTCGGCGGCAGATTGCTCTCCACCCGCGGCCAGGTCGGCGTCGACATCTTCTTCGTCCTCAGCGGCTTCGTGATCCACCTTTCCAGCGCCGGCCGGCCGATGTCGCCGCTGACTTTCCTGGTCCAGCGCCTGGCCCGCGTCGCCCCGGCCTACTGGCTGTACACGGCGATCACCGCGCTGATCATCTACGCCTTCGCCGATGTGATGCCGGTCTACGGCGTCGGCGGCAAGTCGCTGCTGCTGTCCATGCTGTTCATCCCCAGCGAGAACCCCGGCGGCTTCGGCAAGTATCCGGTGCTACCGGTGGGCTGGACGCTGAACTTCGAGATGCTCTTCTACGGCCTGTTCGCCCTCTCCTTCCTGGTCGCCGAACGCTGGCGTCCCTGGCTGGTGACCGCACTGGTGCTGCTGGTGGCGCAGGTGCTGGCGCGCGAGCCATGGGTCAGCAACTTCTATCGCAACCCGATCATCTTCGAGTTCCTCCTCGGCCTGTGCCTCGCGGCGCTGTACCGGCGTGGCTGGCTGAACTGGCCGCGACCGCTGGCGCTGGCGACAGCCGCCATGGCAGTGACGACCATCGCGCTGTTCCCTGCCGACCATCCCTGGCGCCTGCTGACCTGGGGCCTGCCCGCCGCCGCACTGCTCGCCGCCTGCGTGGCGCTGGAACCGCTGTTCGAGCGCAACCGGGTGCTGCATGCGCTGGGCGACTGGTCCTATTCGGTCTACCTGCTGCACGTGATCGTGCTCTGGCTGGCCGCGTACTGGCTGCATGAACGGCTGGGCCTGACGCCCTACCAGACGCTGGGCATCAGCGTACCAGCCATCCTGTTGCTGTCCTGGCTGAGCTACGAATGGGTTGAACGGAAGATGGCCCGCCAGGTGCGCACGGCCTATGCCCGCCTGGCCGAGCCGCTGGCCGCCAGGCGCGCTCAGACCGGATCGCTGTAGACCAGACGGTTGCGCCCCTCGGCCTTGCCGCGATACAGGCGACGGTCAGTGCAGCGGTAGAGTTCGTCCGCATCCAGCCCGTCGCCCGGCCATTCGGCGAGGCCGAAAGTGGCTGAAATCGGGATACGCTGGCCGTGGTACATCAGCGGCGCCTCGTCGATATCCCGGCGCAGGGATTCCACCAGCGGCCTGGCGTCGAAGCGGTCGGTGAAGGGCAGCAACAGGCCGAACTCCTCGCCGCCCAGCCGGCCGATCAGGTCGGTGGCGCGCAGGCGGTGGCGCAGGCGACTGCACAGGTGCTGCAGGGCCTTGTCTCCGGCGTCGTGGCCCCACTGGTCGTTGATGTTCTTGAAGTGGTCGACGTCCAGCACCACCAGCACCAGGCGCGTCTCGTACCGCGCCGCCTCCTGGATGCAACGACGCAACGCACGCTGAAAACTCTCGCGGCTGGCCACGCCAGTCAGTGCGTCGGTCAGCGCCAGGTTCCGCAGCTGCTTGTAGGCGGCGGCGCGACGTTCCTCGTACACGTGCATGAAGGCGATCACCAGCACGCCACAGAAGATGCCATTGCCGATGTCGATCAGGCCCGGGGCATCCAGGCGCAAGCGATTGGCGTGCAGGTACATCACCGTGGCGATCAGCATGAACGGCACGGCGAGCAGGAAGCCGCGCCACTTGCCCAGCAGCAGGTAAGCCATCACCGGCATCAGGTAGACCCAGACGAAGGCCGATGCCGAAGCGTTGGGCATGATGATGATGTAGAGGATGAAGCAGAAGGTCGGCAGCAGGTAGGCGATGATCCAGGGCACCAGGCGCGTTACCCGCTTGAGCCGCTGCGTGGCCCACAGCAGCAGGCCACAGGTGGCCAGTTCGGCGCCGGCCAGCCAGTAGTTGCCGGCGAAGCACTGGAGAATCGAGAACAATCCCAGCGTCGCGCCGGTACAGGTAAAGATCAACCGCATCAGCAGACGATGGTCTGCTTCCTCCAGGCCGGTCGGTCCGGCGCTGGACTCGAACAGATGGTCGGGATCGCTGTTGCGGTGCATCGCCCTGCTCCTTGGCTCAACCGCCCGGCGGGTCGGCCTCGATGGCGGCGGCCGAGCACTCCAGCCCGGCTCACGTTTGCTGAAGACTACTCCAAATTCCTACAACGCGTTGCCAAGCCGACGGAAACCAGCCGGATGGGCTAGCCTAGGCTGCATTGTCCATGGAGGAAATCTATGCGTTCGATTCTTGCCGTCCTGTCCGTGCTCGCGCTTTCCGGTTGTGCCTCGTACCAGAACGACGAGGTCCATCCCGTCCCCACCGACCGCCTGCTGGCCTACCAGCAACCCGGCAAGGACAGCGTCAAGGTCGACGTCACCCGCGACATCGGCTATCTCGGCGGCGGCTGCTACGTCGCCATCACCATCGACCACGAAATAGCCGCGCGCATCGGCAAGGGCGAGTCGGCCAGCTTCCACGTGCCAGCAGGCAAGCACGTGGTCGGCATCATCGGCGACAAGGACGGCGAAGGCCTGTGCAGCAAGGCCATGCTGCGCCGCGAACTGCTGGTGCCGCTCGAACCGGGCGGCAACAACACCTTCCGCATCGTCAGCGACAACCGCACCGGTTTCGACATCAAGCCCGCCGTCGAATAACCCCCTGGCGCGCCTCAGCCGTTCAGACGGGCAACGAGGCGCGCCTGCAGCTTCTCCAGTTCACCCGCCTCGGCCTTGTTCGCCGCGTGGATGCCCAGGCCCTCGCCGGCATAGCGCGGGACGATGTGCACGTGGATGTGAAACACCGTCTGCCCGGCGGGCGCGCCGTTGAACTGGGCGACCTGCACGCCATCGGGATTGAGCTCTTCGACGATCACGCCGGTCAGGCGCTGCACCACACGCATCACCTTGGCCAAGGCGTCGGGGTCGACTTCGAGGATATTGCGCGCTGGAGAATTCTTCGGAATCACCAGGGCATGGCCGTAGGACTGCGGGAACAGGTCGAGGAAGGCGAGCACGTCGTCGTCCTCGTACAGCTTGTAGCAGGGAGCCTCGCCACGAATGATCTGGGCGAAGATGTTCTGCGA
Organism: Pseudomonas multiresinivorans; assembly: GCF_012971725.1. NCBI lineage: Bacteria > Pseudomonadati > Pseudomonadota > Gammaproteobacteria > Pseudomonadales > Pseudomonadaceae > Pseudomonas > Pseudomonas multiresinivorans. The sequence goes on along the minus strand of NZ_CP048833.1, from coordinate 2,154,036 downwards.
ATCGTAGGTGCCGTGCAGGCTCATGGTGGGTTCCTTCTCCGGTGACTATGGGGCCGCACCTTACCTTTTTGTCGCGCGCGGGTCATGACCGGTCGCTTCCGGAGGTCTATCCTGAGGCCTTCCGCTGCCTTCCCCAGTGACCTGACCGGAGTATGCATGTCAGACCTTTCCGCGTTCCCCATCACCCATAAATGGCCCGCCGAACACCCTGACCGCCTGCAGCTGTACTCGCTGCCCACGCCCAATGGCGTGAAGGTGTCGATCATGCTGGAAGAACTGGGCCTGCCCTACGAGCCGCACCTGGTCAGCTTCGAACGCAACGACCAGATGTCCCCCGAATTCCTCTCGCTCAACCCGAACAACAAGATCCCGGCGATCCTCGACCCCAACGGCCCGGACGGCCAGCCGCTGGCGCTGTTCGAGTCCGGCGCGATCCTGGTCTACCTCGCCGACAAGACCGACTCGCTGCTCGCCCCCGGCGCCAGCGGCCGCTACGAGACACTGCAGTGGCTGATGTTCCAGATGGGCGGGATCGGCCCGATGTTCGGCCAGATCGGCTTCTTCAACAAATTCGCCGGCAAGGACTACGAGGACAAGCGCCCACTGCAGCGCTACGTCGGCGAAGCCAAGCGCCTGCTGGCCGTGCTCGACCAGCGCCTGGAAGGCCGCGACTGGATCATGGGCGAGCGCTACACCATCGCCGACATCGCCACCTTCCCGTGGATTCGCAACCTGGTAGGTTTCTACGAGGCGGGCGAGCTGGTCGGTTTCGAGAACTTCCAGAACGTGAAGCGCGTGCTGGAGCGCTTCCTCGCGCGGCCAGCGGTGCAGCGTGGGCTGAGCATTCCAAAACGGGACTAACGGTTCACTCCTTGTAGGAGCGAGCTTGCTCGCGAACCATTTCCCGGCAGTTCTGAAGCTGGGCGGGTTCGCGAGCAAGCTCGCTCCTACAAAAAGCCTGAGCGTCAGGCCTCGACCTGGCTCCACTGCTTCGACAAGCGCTTGTCCGACACCGGAATCTTCGTTCCCAGCTGCTGGGCGAACAGCGAGACGCGGTACTCCTCCAGCATCCAGCGATAGAGCACCAGCTCCGGGTCGCGCTTGCCTTCCTGGGCGTGCTTGGCCAGGCGCGCCGAGTACTGTTCCCAGTAGCCGGCCATCTCACCACTCCACACGCGGTCGCGCTGGACCTGACCGGCGACCTTGTCGAGGCGCTGTTCCACGGCCTTGAGGTAGCGCGGGATTTCCTTCAGCCACTCCAGCGGCGTGTCACGCGCGAAGCCGGGGTAGACCAGCTTGGCCAGTTGCCCCTTCACATCGTTCAGAGGCACCGTCATGGCCAGGTCGACCTTGCCCTTGAAGCGCTTCTGCAAGCCATGCCAGAGCTTGAGGATTTCCAGGGTCAGGCGGGCGATGCGCTCGGCGTGCTCGGTCCAGGCGCCGCGCTTCTTCTCGGCCAGTGACGCGAGCCCGGCACCATCGCGCGGCAGATTGGTTTCCCCTTCGAGAATGGCGCTGTCCAGGCTGGCCAGCAGGATGTCTTCGACCAGCGACTCGACGCGGCCCAGCTCGCGGTAGAGCAGGCCCATGTCGGTCTGCCCTGGCAGCTTGCTGCGCAAGAATTTGGCCGGCTCGGCGAGCTGTTGCAGCAGTAGCCGCTGCAGGGCGCGGCGGTGCTGATAGTCGGCCTCGGCCTGGGTCGGGAAACGGTTTTCCTTCACCACGCCGGCCTCTTCCACCAGCGCCGGATAGACCGTCATCGACAACCCGGCGATCTTCTGCTGGACCTTCTCCGCCACTCCAGCGAAGCCCTTGGCTTCCACCGGCTTCTGCGGCTTGTCCGCCTGTGGGATCGCCAGCGCAGCCTGGCTGGCCTCGGCGAAGCGTGCGGTCAGTTCCGCCAGATCGCGACCTTCGCCGAGGAACTTGCCCCGGGCGTCGACCACTTCAATGTTCATTCGCAGGTGGCTTTCCACCTGCGTTTCGGCCTCCGCCCAGGCCTCTTCCGGCACGCGGCTGCCGGTCATGCGCTGCAGCTCGCGACCGAGAGATTCGGACAGCGCGCCCTCGGCGAAGACAATCTTGCCCAGCGCGGCGCGGACGAAGTCCGGCACCGGCACGAAGTTCTTGCGGATGGCCTTTGGCAGGCTGCGCACCAGCTCGATGCACTTGGCTTCCAGCAGGCCCGGCACCAGCCATTCCAGGCGCTCGGCGGGTAGTTGCGGCAACAGTGGCGCCGGCACGCGCAGGGTCACGCCGTCGCGCACGTGGCCCGGCTCGAAATGGTAGGTCAGCGGCAACTGCAGCTCACCCAGTTGCAGGCGGTCCGGGTAGAGGCCGGCGGTGACTTCGCTGGCATCGCGGGCGAGAACATCTTCCTCGCGCATGATCAGCAGGTCCGGTTTTGCCTTGTGCTCGCGCTCGTACCATTTCTCGAAGCTGGCGGACTGGTAGATATCTGCCGGCAGGCGCTCGTCGTAGTAGGCGAACAGGGTTTCCTCGTCGGCGAGGATGTCGCGCCGGCGTGCCTTGGCTTCCAGTTCGTCGAGCTTCTCCAGCAACTGGCGGTTGGCCGACAGGCACTTGGCGCGGCTGTTGATCTCGCCGCGCACCAGCGCCTCGCGGATGAACATCTCGCGGGACACCGGCGCATCGATCGGGCCGTAGTGCACAGCGCGGCGACCAATGATGATCAGGCCATACAGGGTGACCTGCTCGTAGGCCACCACCTGGCCGCGGCGTTTCTCCCAGTGCGGTTCCAGGTAGTTTTTCTTCACCAGATGCCCGGCCAGCGGTTCCAGCCAGTCCGGCTCGATCTTCGCGACCATGCGGGCGAACAGCTTGGTGGTCTCCACCAGTTCGGCGGCCATGATCCACTGCGGCTTCTTGCGGCCGATCACGCTGGAGGGATGAATCCAGAAGCGCCGCTGGCGCGCGCCGAGGTAGTCGCCCTCCTCCGCCTTCTGGCCGATCTGGCTGAGCAGGCCGGAGAGGATCGCCTTGTGCACGGCGGCGTAATCGATGTCGCGCTGCTTCGCGTCCGCGGACTGGCCGTCCTTGTAGGAGCGAGCTTGCTCGCGAACCGGTTTCGCGCCTTTATCGACGGCGGGCTGAGGGCCTTTATTGCTCTGGGGTTTCGCAGTGTTGGGCTGTTCGCGAGCAAGCTCGCTGCTACGAGAAGCATCTGGCTTCGTGAAGGGCAACTGCAATTCCTTGCAGATCAACGTCAGTTGGCGGTGCGCATCGCGCCACTCGCGCAGCCGCAGGTAATTCAGGAAATTCTTCCGGCACCAGTTGCGCAGCGGGTTGGAGCCCAGCGCCTGGCGCTGTTCTTCGAAGCCGCGCCAGAGGTTGATCAGCGCAGCGAAGTCCGAGTCCGGGTCCTTCCACTGCGCGTGGGCCTGGTCGGCGGCCTGCTGGCGATCCATCGGCCGCTCGCGCGGGTCCTGCACGGATAGCGCGCTGGCCACGGTGAGCACTTCAGGCAAGCTGCCCAGTTGTGCCGCTTCCAGCAGCATGCGGCCCAGGCGCGGGTCGATGGGCAGGCGCGCGAGCTGGCGGCCCAGCGGCGTGAGCTGGCCCTCGCGGTTCACTGCCGAGAGTTCCTGCAGCAGGGTGAAGCCATCGTTGATGGCCTTGCCATCCGGCGGCTCGATAAAGGGGAAGGCTTCGATGTCGCCCAGGCGCAGATGCAGCATCTGCAGGATCACCGCCGCGAGGTTGGTGCGCAGGATTTCCGGATCGGTGAAGGCCGGGCGGCCGTTGAAATCTTCCTCGCTGTACAGGCGCACGCAGATGCCCGGCTCGACCCGGCCGCAACGGCCCTTGCGCTGGTTGGCGCTGGCCTGCGAAACGGCCTCGATGGGCAGGCGCTGGACCTTGGCGCGGTAGCTGTAGCGGCTGATGCGCGCGGTGCCGCTATCGATCACGTAACGGATACCCGGTACTGTCAGCGAGGTTTCGGCGACGTTGGTGGCGAGCACGATCTTGCGCCCCGGCATGGGCGCGAAGATCTTCTGCTGCTCGGCCGGCGTCAGGCGCGCATACAGCGGCAACACTTCGGTGTGCCGGAGGTTGGCCTTGCGCAGCATGTCGGCGGCGTCGCGGATTTCACGCTCGCCGGGGAGGAACACCAGCACGTCGCCGGGGCGCTTGCCGATCTCGCGTTCGTGGGCGGCGATCTCGTCCAGCGCGCGGAGAATGCCCTGGTCCACGGAGAGATCATCGAACAGCGCCTCGCCGTCCTCGTCCACTTCCGCCGCCAGCGGGCGGTACCAGGTTTCCACCGGGTAGGTGCGGCCCGAGACCTCGACGATCGGCGCGTCGCCGAAATGCTTGGAGAAACGCTCCAGATCGATGGTCGCCGAGGTGATGATCAGCTTGAGGTCGGGGCGCCGCGGCAGCAGCGTCTTCAGGAAGCCGAGCAGGAAGTCGATGTTCAGGCTGCGTTCGTGGGCTTCGTCGACGATGATCGTGTCGTAGCGTTCCAGGTAGCGGTCGTGCTGGGTCTCGGCCAGCAGGATGCCGTCGGTCATCAGCTTGATCAGCGTGCTTTCGTCGCTCTGGTCCTCGAAGCGCACCTGGTAGCCGACCAGCGAGCCCAGCGGCGTACCGATCTCCTCGGCGACACGGGTGGCCACGCTACGCGCGGCCAGCCGGCGCGGCTGGGTGTGGCCGATCAGGCCGTGGGTGCCGCGACCCAGCTCCAGGCAGATCTTCGGCAGCTGCGTGGTCTTGCCCGAACCGGTCTCACCGGCGATCACCACCACCTGGCTCTTTTCCAGTGCAGCCTTGATCTCGTCGCGTTTGGCGGCAATCGGCAGGCTGTCGTCGTAGCGAATCTTCGGAATGCTCGCGCGGCGCGCCTCGACCTTGGCGCAGGAGGCCTGGAAGCGCTCGGCCCACTGGGCGAGCTTGGCGTCGTCGGGGTGCTTGCGCAGTTCGTGGAGCTGCCGGCGCAGGCGATGGCGGTCGCGGATCAGCGCATGGTCCATGCGCTGCAGGAGCTGTTCGGGAGTCGGCGTGGTTTCTGGGGTCATCGGCTTCGCTGGCGTATGCGCGGGAAGCGGCGCAGCGCAAACGAGCGGGGCCGGTCCCGGAAAATGGGCTGTCATGGCGACAATCCGGGGATTGTCGCAGAGGACCGGCAAGGGCCGCCACGCCGAATGCGTCGCGGCCTGGATTGGCGGGGCGTTGCGCCCCGCCCGGATCAGATGCGGAACTGCCCCACAAGCTGGCGCAGGCGTTCGCCCAGGCCGTTCAGCTCGGTCGCCGTACGCGCACCCTTGGCTGCATCGTCCGCCACGCTCTCCACGCCGCCGGCGATCTGGTGCACGCTGCGGTTGATCTCCTCGGCCACGGCGGTCTGCTCCTCGGCGGCACTGGCGATCTGCGCGTTCATCGAGTTGATGGTGCCGATCAACTGGGCGATGGCATCCAGCGACTGGCCGGCCTGGTTGGCCTGGCCACGGGTACGCTCGGCCATGTCGCTGGCGCGCTGCATGGCACTGACCGAGCCTTCGGTGGTGCCACGCAGGCGGTCGATCATCTGCTGGATCTCCCCGGTGCTCTGCTGGGTGCGGCTGGCCAGGGCGCGGACTTCGTCGGCGACCACGGCAAAGCCACGCCCGGCCTCACCGGCGCGGGCCGCTTCGATGGCGGCGTTGAGCGCCAGCAGGTTGGTCTGCTCGGCGATGGAGCGGATCACTTCGAGCACCCCGACGATGCCCTGCACGTCCTGGCGCAGGGTGTCGAGGGAATCGCTGCTGCTGCGCACCTCGCCGGCCAGGTCGTTGATCTGCGCCACGCACAGGTCCACCTCGCGCTTGGCGGCCTGGCCCTCGCGGTCGGTCTGCTGTGCGGCATCGGCAGCCTGCTGTGCGCTGCGCGCCACTTCCTGGGCGGCAGCGGTCATCTCGTTGATGGCGGTGGCAACCTGGTCGGTCTCGTGGCGCTGGCCATCCATCGCCCGTTCAGAGCGCTGCGCCTGCTGAGCCACGTCGCCCACCAGCCCGGACAACTGATTGGTGGTGCCGGCCACCTGCTGCACCAGCACGTGGATCTTCTCGACGAAGCGGTTGAAGGAGCCGGCCAGTTCGCCCAGCTCGTCATGACGGCCCAAGTTAAGGCGATGGGTCAAGTTGCCGTCACCGGCGGCCATGTCGTCGAGGTTGTCGCGCACCTGCACTATAGGCTGGACGATGGTGCGGCTGAACAGACCGGCGAGCAGGCTGATCACTACCACCAGCGCCAGGGCCGCGCCGCCCATGAGCAGCAGCAGGTTGTCGATCTTGGCATCGAAGGCGGCGCCGGCTTCCTTCACTTCGCGCTCGACGTCATCGAGGTTCAGCGAGGTGCCGAACACCAGGTTCCACTTGGGCAGGAAGTGGGCGTAACCGATCTTCGGCACGATGGTATTGCCACCCGGCAGGGTGAAGCTGTAGCGCACGTAATGCTGGCCGCTCTGCCCCGCCGCCACCAGTTCGCGGATGGCGTAGACGCCGTTGGGATCGCGGTAGCCGCTGAAGTCTTCGCCCAGGCGCTCGTCGCTGGTGCCCTGGAAGACGCGGACGGAGCGGGTGTCGTAGCCCCAGAAGTAGCCGCCCTTGCCGTATTCGAGTCGCTTGAGGATCGCTATGCCCTGCTCACGCGCCTGGGCATCGCCCTGGGCAGCAGCCTGGTAAGCCGGGCCGACGGCGGCCAGCGCCACATCGACGAAATTCTTCAGCTGGGCTTCGCGATCCTGGGTCAGGTTCTCGCGGATCTGCGCTTCCTGCTGCGTCGCCAGCTGCTTCAGTGCGACGGTGGCGATGGCGCACAACAGCAGGGTGAGGATCAGGATCGGCACAATGGCCAGGAGCAGGACCTTGGCGCGCAAACGGAGGGCAGTATTCAAGGCGTTCACCTCAGGCGGATAAGGGACATGGCTTCCTTGCCCCATCAAAAAACCCGCCTTGCGGCGGGTTTCTTGTATATCGGCTTAAGCCCTGATCTTCTTGAGCTCTTCGTCGCGCAATTCGCGGCGCAGGATCTTGCCGACGTTGGTGGTCGGCAGGCTGTCGCGGAACTCCACGGACTTGGGACGCTTGTAGCCGGTGAGGTTGTCGTGCATGTGCTGCATGACCTGCTCCTTGGTCAGCGTGACGCCCGGCTTGGACACCACGAAGACCTTGATCGCCTCGCCGGACTTCTCGTCCGGGATGCCGATGGCGGCGCACTGCAGCACGCCCGGCAGGGTGGCGAGCACGTCTTCCAGCTCGTTGGGGTACACGTTGAAGCCCGACACCAGGATCATGTCCTTCTTGCGGTCGACGATACGCATGTAGCCGTCTTCCTGGATGATCGCGATGTCGCCGGTACGCAGCCAGCCGTCCTTGTCGAGGATCTCGTCGGTGGCTTCCTGGCGCTGCCAGTAGCCTTTCATCACCTGCGGGCCCTTGACGCACAGTTCGCCACGCTCGCCCAGCGGCAGGTCCTGGCCGTCATCGCTGATGACCTTGCACTGGGTCGACGGAACCGGGATGCCAATGGTGCCGATCTGGATGTTCTGGAACGGGTTCACCGACACCACAGGGCTGGTCTCGGTCATGCCGTAGCCTTCGCAGATGGCGCAGCCGGTGACGTCCTTCCAGCGCTCGGCAGCGGCCTGTTGCAGGGCCATGCCGCCGGAGAGGGTCAGCTTCAGCGCGGAAAAGTCCAGCTTGCGGAAGCCTTCGTTGTTGCACAGGCCGACGAACAGGGTGTTCAGGCCGACGAAGCCGGTGAACTTCCACTGCGACAGCTCCTTGACCATGCTGGCCAGGTCGCGCGGGTTGGTCACCAGGATGTTGTGGTTGCCGGTAAGCATCATCGCCATGCAATGGAAGGTGAAGGCGTAGATGTGGTACAGCGGCAGCGGGGTGATGAGGATCTCGCAACCTTCATTGAGGTTGGCGCCCATCAGTGCCTTGCACTGCAGCATGTTGGCGACCAGGTTGCGGTGGGTCAGCATCGCGCCCTTGGCCACGCCGGTGGTGCCACCGGTGTACTGCAGCACGGCGACGTCGTCGTTGTGCGGCGAGACTTCCTTCACCGCCTTGCCACGGCCTTTGGCCAGGACGTCGGTGAGTTTCTGCGCGTTGGGGATGTTGTAGGCCGGGACCATCTTCTTGATGTTCTTGACCACAAAATTGACGATGAAGCGCTTGAGCGGCGGCAGCATGTCACCCACTTCGGTGACGATGACGTTGCGGATGCCGGTCTTGGGCAGCACTTCCTCGGCCAGGTGCGCCATGTTCGCCAGGCACACCAGCGCCTTGGCGCCGGAGTCGTTGAACTGGTGCTCCATTTCCCGCGCGGTATACAGCGGGTTGGTGTTGACCACGACCAGGCCAGCGCGCATGGCGCCGAAGACCACGACCGGGTACTGGAGCACGTTGGGCAGTTGCACGGCGATGCGGTCGCCGGGCTTGAGATCGGTGTTCTGTTGCAGGTAGGCGGCGAAGTCCCCGGAGAGCTTGTACATCTCGCCGTAGGTCAGGGTCTTGCCCAGGTTGCTGAAGGCAGGCTTGTCTGCAAAACGTTGGCAGGATTCTTTGAGTACCGCGAGGATGTTCGGGTACTGGTCAGCGTTGATCTCGGCAGCGATCCCCACTGGGTATTTGTCCTTCCAGAAATTGTCGGTCATGGAAGCCCACTCCTAAGCAACAGCTCATCTTTACCGCGTACGCGGTTCTTTGTTGTGTTTATGTCGCTTTCCCCCGGCTCGGGGAGCGAAAAGCGGGCCGAGATTATCAGCTTTGGGAAACAGCGACCAGCACCAAACACAGCCTTGTCCGTAAGAAAAATGACCAAAGACAGGCTTTCCGGTCACCAACCTCCCATTCGTCGGAAAAGCCCGTCCCAGAAGGCTCGCAGCCTTGTTGGATTGTCTGACAAAGTAGATTTCAGGGAAATGAAACCGGAAAAAAGACCGGTAGCTGGCGGTCAAATCAGCCTTCGTTACTGGGCATATCATCGGAGTTCGAGCCGACGATTTCGCACCGTTCCAGGCCTCGCCCCCGACTCCCAGGAAAGAACAAAGGCATGCGTCGCGGTATCCGGATCGGTGAAAACTTCATCCGCCTGGGAACGGCGAAATCACCTTCCGGGAATGATCTACCTCAACACCCGCCGGGTGCGGATCACGCAGAGTGCAATTGCACTCTCCTGGAGAACCCTCATGTTTCCTGAATACCGTGAAAAAATTACCCGCCTCAAAGCCGAGGATCCGCATTTCGCCAAGCTCTTCCATAGCCACAACGATCTCGACCAGGAGATCAAGAACATGGAAGCCGGCATCACCCCTGCATCGCACGACACCATCGAGTCGCTGAAGAAGCAGAAACTGCAGCTCAAGGACGATCTCTACGAGATTCTGCGCAAGAAGGACGGCTGCTGTGGCGGCTGTGGTGGTTGACTAGCGCTGGCCGACAACCAGCCATAAAAAAAGGGGGCTGATCCTGGATCAGCCCCCTTTTTCATTCACGCTCGCCTCAGGCGGTTTCGCGCAGCTCCCGACGCAGGATCTTGCCCACCGGGGTCATCGGCAGGGCGTCCTTGAGCACGATGTGCTTGGGCACCTTGTAGCCGGTGAAGTTTTCCTTGCAGTAGGCCTTGAGCTCCTCGACGGTCACGCCGCCTTCGCGGGCCACGACGAACAGTTTCACCGCCTCGCCGGATTTCTCGTCCGGCACGCCAACCGCCGCGCAGTTGGCGACTTTCGGGTGGGCCATGACCACGTCCTCGATCTCGTTGGGGTAGACGTTGAAGCCGGAGACGATGATCAGGTCCTTCTTGCGGTCGACGATGCGGGTGAAGCCGTCCGGGTCGATCACGGCGATGTCGCCAGTGCGCAGCCAGCCGTCGGCGTCCAGCACCTCGGCGGTGGCCTCTTCGCGCTGCCAGTAACCCTTCATCACCTGCGGCCCCTTCACGCACAGCTCGCCACGCTCGCCCAGGCCGACGTCGTTGCCGTCGTCATCGATCACCTTCAGCGCGGTGCCCGGCACCGGGATGCCGACAGTGCCCAGGCGGGCCTGGTCGCCGTAGGGGTTGGTGCTGACCACCGGGGAGGTCTCGGTGAGGCCGTAGCCTTCGACCACGGTGCAACCGGTCATGGCCTTCCAGCGCTCGGCGGTGGCGGTGACCAGCGCGGTGCCGCCGGAGTTGGTGACCTTCAGGTTGGAGAAGTCCAGCTCCTTGAATTCGGGGCGGTCCATCAGGGCGACGAACAGGGTGTTCAGGCCCAGCAGCGCGGAGAAGCGCCACTTCTTCAGTTCCTTGATGAAACCGGGGATATCGCGCGGGTTGCTGATCAGCACGTTGTGGTTGCCGTTGACCATCATGCACATGCAGTTCGCGGTGAAGGCATAGATGTGGTACAGCGGCAGCGGCGCGATCATCACCTCGTTGCCGACCTGCATCAGCGGCTTGCCGTCCGGCCCGTGCTGCTGCAAACAGGCATGCACCTGCTGCATGTTCGCCACCAGGTTGCCGTGGGTGAGCATGGCGCCCTTGGCCACGCCGGTGGTACCGCCGGTGTACTGCAGCACCGCGATGTCTTCCAGGCCGACCTTGACCGGTTGCAGGCCGTGGCCGCGGCCTTGGCGCAAGGCCGATTTGAAGGAGACGGCCTGGGGCAGGTTGTACTCCGGCACCATCTTCTTCACGTGCTTGACCACGGTGTTGACCAGCAGGCCCTTGAGCGTCGGCTGCAGGTCGCCCATCTGCGCTTCGATCAGGTACTCGATGCCCGTGTCGGGCAGCACTTCCTGCACCAGCTTGCCGAACAGGTTCACGTAGACCAGCGCGCGGGCGCCGGAATCCTTGAACTGGTGGCGCATCTCGCGAGCGGTGTAGAGCGGGTTGGTGTTGACCACGATGAGGCCGGCGCGCAGGGCGCCGAACACGGCGATGGGGTATTGCAGGATGTTCGGCATCTGCACGGCGATACGGTCGCCGGGCTTGAGGTCGGTGTGCTTCTGCAGGTACGCGCCGAAGGCGGCGGACAGGCGATCCAGCTCGGCGTAGGTCAGGGTCACGCCCATGTTGCTGAAGGCCGGGCGGTCGGCGAACTTCTTGCAGGAGCGTTCGAAGACTTCCACCACCGATTTGTAGGCGGTCAGATCAATGTCGCTGGGCACGCCGGCCGGGCGTTTGTCGTTCCAGAAATCAGGTTGCATTTATTCTTGTCCTCGTACCTGAACGAAACCGAACCGTCATTGCGGTCATTCGACGGAAGCTAGCAGTTCCTTTGGTCATCGCAAAGACTCCAGGCGGCGTCATAGACTGCGTGAATCTTGCTCCACCATCCCGGCATGGCGCGGGATAGAGCCGGCGGCCGCCTGGGACGGGACTTGCACGACAATGACCGGGAGCCATCGGCAATCCATACAGAAGATGTCCCGGCGTGGCAGAATCGCCCCGTCTGGCCCGCTCCATGGCCCCATTCCAATAAGAATCGACGAACAAGAAGCAGGATGGACCCCATGCCCTACGCCGCCTACTGGCTCGCCGCCAGCGACGAGACACCGCTCTACACCCGCCACTGGGCGCCGGAAGGCCCGTCCCGCGGCGCCCTGATGCTCTCCCACGGCATGGCCGAGCACGCCGGACGCTACGAGCGCCTGGGACTGGCGCTGAACGCCGCCGGCTATCACCTCTATGCCATCGACCAGCGCGGCCACGGCCGCACCGCCGAGAACGGCGAGCTGGGCCATTACGCCGACCGCGGCGGCTGGGGCAAGGTGATCGGCGACCTGCACACGCTCAACCAGCATGTGCGCGAGGAACACCCGGACCTGCCGATCATCCTGCTCGGCCACAGCATGGGCAGCTACATCGGCAGCGCCTACCTGCTGCAGCACAGCGCCAGCGTGAAGGCGGCGGTGCTGTCCGGCTCCAATTACCAGCCGGTCGCACTGTACAAAAGCGCCCGCGCCATCGCCCGCTTCGAACGCTGGCGCCAGGGCCCGCTGGGGCAAAGCGCGCTGATCGACTTCCTGTCCTTCGGCTCGTTCAACAAGGCCTTCAAGCCAAACCGTACGGCCTTCGACTGGCTCAGCCGCGACCCCGTCGAAGTCGACAAGTATGTCGCCGACCCGCTCTGCGGCTTCCGCTGCAGCAACCAGCTGTGGGTGGATCTGCTCGGCGGCCTGGCCGACATCACTCCGCTGGAGCATCTGTCGCGCATCCGCAACGACCTGCCCGTGCTGGTGATCGGCGGCGAACGCGACCCGGTCAGCCAGGGCAAGCGCCTGCGCGATCTCGCCCAGGCGATGACCCGCGCCGGGGTTCGTGACGTCCAACTGAAGATTTATCCCGACGCTCGCCACGAGTTGTTCAACGAGAGCAACCGCGACGAGGTCATCCACAACCTGATCGACTGGCTGGGCGTGCAGTGCCCGGTCCCGCAGGTCGAGAAATCCGAGGAGCCCCTATGACTTCCGTGCAGAACGTCCCCTATGAAGAACTCGAAGTCGGCCAGAAGGCCAACTTCAAGCGCAGCGTCGGCGAGCGCGACATCCAGCTGTTCGCCGAGGTCTCCGGCGACCGCAACCCGGTGCACCTGGACGCCGACTACGCCGCCACCACCCAGTTCAAGGAACGCATCGCCCACGGCATGCTCACCGGCGCGCTGATCAGCGCGGCGATCGCCACCACCCTGCCCGGCCCGGGCACCATCTACCTCGGCCAGAACCTGACGTTCACCCGCCCGGTGAAGCTCGGTGACGAACTGACGGTGGAACTGGAAGTACTGGAAAAGCTGCCGAAGAACCGCGTGCGCATCGGCACCGTGGTGCTCAACCAGGACGGCAAGGCCGTGGTGAAAGGCGAAGCTGAAGTGATGGCGCCCGCTGAGAAGCTCAATATCGAACTGCCAGTCCTGCCGCCGATCACCATCGGCTGATGCAAACTCCGGGGCCGGCCATCCGGTCCCGGAAACTTGTATACAGTTTTCCCCTCGACTACCCTGCCCCCGTCACCTCACATCCATCCGGGATAACCGAAGGCTTCGTGCCCGAAACCCCTCACCGGGAATCGGAGCCGCCATGGACCTTCGACTGCTATTGCTGTCCCTTTGCACCTTCGCCGCGGGCCTCGCCGAGGCCATCCTCACCGGCATCCTGCCCTCTCTCGCCGACGACCTGCACGTCTCCCTCAGCCTCGCCGGCCAGCTCACCAGCCTGTTTTCCCTGAGTTTCGCCATCGCCGCCCCCTTGCTCGGCTGGCTGACCCGTGGCGCCGATTGCCGGCGGCTGCTGTTCATCACCCTGCTGGTGTTCGCCGCATTCAATGCTGGCGCCGCGCTGAGTCCCGGCTACGTCTCGCTGTTGCTGATGCGCATCGGCATGGCCGCGTGCTGTGGGTTGCTGATCATGCAGGCCAGCCTGCTGGCGGTGGAGCTGGCGCCGCCGGGCCAGCGCGGGCGTGCCATTGGCCTGATTTTCATGGGCATCAGCGGCTCGCTGGTGTTCGGCGTACCGGCCGGCGTACTGGTCAACGACTGGTTCGGCTGGCGCTGGATCTTCGCCGCCATCGCCCTTTACTCGCTGCCACTGGCCGCCCTGCTGCTGCTCGCCCTGCCCCGCCGCGCGCTGGAGAGCCCGGCCAATGGGGCGGCGTACAAGCGCCAGCTGCGCAGCCCGGCGCTGAACCTCGCGCAACTGGTGTCGATTCTTCTGTTGGGCGGGCACTTCACCCTGTTCGCCTACATCACGCCCTGGTTCCAGCAGGTCGCCGGGATCACTGACAGTCAGAGCATTGCGCTGACACTTTTACTGATCGGCCTTGCGGCCATCGGCGGCGGCTATCTGGGTGGCTGGCTGAGCGACCGGCTCGGCCATCGCCGCGCGCTGATCGTGGTGCCGGTGCTGTTCGCCCTGGCGATGACGGCGATCCCGCTGAGCCTCGGGCATCCGTGGCTGCTGCTCGGCGCACTGATGGTCTGGAGCACCATCAGCTGGATGATTTCGCCGGCGGTGCAGAGCTACCTGCTGGCCAGCGACCCGGCCAGCGGCAGCGCCGGTGTGGCGCTCAATACCTCGGCGATGCACCTGGGCGTGGCCCTCGGCGCGGCGCTGGGCGGCGCGGTGATCAGCCTGGCCGGCATCGTCTGGACGCCCTGGGTCGGCGTCAGCCTGGTGGCTGCGTCGGTACTGTGCGCGGCGCTGTCCTGCTGGTTCGGGCGCGAACCGCAGGCGGCGGGGCTCAGCGCTCCTTCACGGTGACGCTGGCAGTCATCCCGGCGCTCAGGTGCACGCCCTCGGGCACCTTGTCCAGGCGGATGCGCACCGGGATGCGCTGGGCCAGGCGCACCCAGTTGAAGGTCGGCTCGACGTTGGCCAGCAACTGGCTGTCGGGGATCGCGTTGCGGTCGGTGATGCCGCTGCTGATGCTTTCCACCGTGCCGTCGATGGCGATGTCGCCACTCATCAACACCACCTGCGCCGGCTGGCCGATACGGATGCCGGGCAGCTTGGTTTCTTCGAAGTAAGCGGTGACGTAGAAGGACTTCTGATCCACCAGCGCCATCACCGGCTGGCCGGCCTGGGCGTAGTTGCCCTGGGCCAGGCGCAGGTTGGTGACCTGGCCGTCGCGCGGGGCGCGCATCTCGCTGCGGGTCAGGTTGAGCTGCGCCAGCCGGACCTGGGCCTGGGCCTCGTCGAACTCGCTCTTGGCGATGGCGGCGTTGATCTGCGCGGTTTCCTTGTCCTCGGCACTGATCGCGGCGATGCCCAGCTTGTTGCGCCGCGAGGCTTCGCTCAGGCGCAGGCGGTATTGCTGCTGGCGCGTCTCGGCCACGGCCTTGGCCTGCTCCAGGTTGGCGGCGTAGCGCTCGTGGTCGATGCGCATGATCAGGTCGCCGGCCTTGACCTGCTGGTTGTCCTGCACGGCGAGGTCGGTTACCCAGCCGGAAACGTCCGGGGCGATCACCACTACATCCGCGCGCACCCGCGCATCGCGAGTCCAGGGCGAGAGCATGTAGTAGCGCCATAGCCAGGTACCGGCCATGACGGCGGCAATGACCAGGACGATGGTGACAGCTACGCGAAGGTATCCGCGCATACAGCTTCTCCTCTCAAGGCGCCGTACTCAGCACCCAGGTAATGGAACAAAGAATCAGCACGAACAACGCGCAGTCGAACAGCGCCTCGTGCCAGATCCAACGCCCGAAGGGGGTGGCCTGCAACAGCAGGCGCAACAGCGCAGTCAGGCCCAGGGCCATCAGTGCATAGATGAACAGCGGGCTGATGTAGACGCCGCCCCAGCCGATCTCATGCAGTCCCATTGGCGTCCTCCAGACGGCACCACTGGCGCCAGGTATGACGCAATTGGGCGAGCGCCGCACGGGCCAGGCGGTTGGGTTCGTTGTCGCCCTCAAGATCCTGGGCCAGGGCCTCCTCCAGCGGCGGGCAAAGACTTTCCAGGCGCTGCTCGCGCCCCGCACCCGGGCCCTTTTCCAGCACACTGCCCAGGGCGCCGAGGAACTGGTCGCGACGCTTGCGCAATTGCCCCTGGGCACCGTTGAGGCAGGCGCGCATGTGGATCAGTTCGTTGCCCAGGTCCAGCGCCAGCAAGCCATCCTGCCAGCGTTTCTGCTCTTCCCTAGGCAACAGGGTGTAGTGCCGTGCCAGGCGGATCAGGCGATCGGCCATGCGCCCGCCGAACCAGTTCTCGGCTTCCGCCAGCGGCCGCCGGGTCAGGCGCCCGAGGTCCTCGCAGGTGGCCTGGATCAAGCGGCGATTGAGCCAGTCCGCCGGCAAGGTCAGCAGGCGGAACACCAGCACCGCGAAGCCCACGCCGATGACGATGCCCTGGGCGGAATTGAGCAGGTTGGCCAGGTCGTACTTCATCACGTTGCTCGGCGCCACCAGGGTGATGAAGTGGATCGAAAAGGATGTCGCCGTGCCCGCCAGCGCCGGCGTGGCCATGCCCAGCAAGGCGAAGAACAGCGGCACGCCCAACGCCAGGCAGAGCAGCGGGAAGCCGTTCCACTGCGGCAACAGCCACTGACTGACGACGGCCGCCGCGGGGATCGCGTAAAGGATGCCGCGCAGGAAGCCCAGGCCGATGGTGACGGCGTTGTCACGGTTGGCGAACAGGCTGCAGATCACCGCCGCCAGCAGCATGCCGCCGGTGGCTGCCGGCCAGGCGGTGGCCATCCAGAAGGCCGACATGCCCAGCAGCGCCAGCGCGCTGCGCAGGCCGTAGAACAGTGCCATCAGCCCGTCGCGGTGCCAGGACAGGGTACCGGTTGCAACGTCGTCGATCCGACCGTCTGCCACCGCACGCATGGTCATTTCCGAGTTCAACGCCTTGAGCAGCAGCAAGGAGCAGCGAGTCAGGCAGTAACGCAGGTCGTTGGAGTAGTTTTCATCCAGCCCGGCCTCCTGCAGGCGCTCCTGCAACGAACGCATCGCGTCGACCTGCGGGTTTTCCAGGGTGGCACGCAACTCCTCGAACCAGGGTTGCAGCCGCGCGCGGTCCTCGGCGTCCAGCACGCTGCGCTGCCGGGCCACGCCCCGTGCAGTGCGCAGCAGACTGAGCAGGTCGCGGGAAAGAATCCGCAGCGCACGCGAACGCATCCGCCCGCGGTAGCCTTCGAACCAGGCATGGTCGCGTTGCACATCGACCTCGACGATCTTGCCCAGTGCCTGCAGCAGGCCCTTGATCTGCCGCGCGTCCGCATCGATCTCGCTACGCGCGGCCTGCATGCCGGTGAGCCAGGTAGCGTGGGCCTGCTTGTCCAGGTTGGCTTCGACGCGGCGCGGCCAGAGGATGGCGCTGATCGCCGAGGCGCAGAGGATCCCCAGGCAGATTTCCGTGCTGCGCGCCACCGCCTGGTCGAACACTTCCAGAGGGTGACTGATCGCCGGCAGGCAGATGATCGCCACGGTGTAGCCCGACAGCACGAAGGCATAGGACACATGGTTGCGCAGGCTGGTGGAGGCGGCCGTGCAGAGCCCGAGCCAGAGCGAGATGGCCAGCAGGAACAGCCAGGGCGTCTGGGCGAACAATGCCATCATCACCACCGACATGGCGGTGCCGACAAGGGTACCGATCAGGCGGAACAGCCCTTTGGCCACCACCATGCCCGACAGCGGCTGGGAGACGATGAACACGGTCATCAGCGCCCACTGCGGCTGTTCAAGGTCGAAGCGGAAGGCGCACCAGAGCGCCAGGCCACCGGCCAGGAGGGTCTTAATCGCGAATTTCAGCGCCAGCGTATCCGGCGCGAGGAATGCCTGCAGCGTAGGTCGCACGCGGTCTCTCGAAAGGGTCCGGGTCTATCGCTTAAAGATAGCCGGCAAAGAGGATGACGTAATCGTTGCTGATCATATTATTAGCAAGCTAACAATATGTCATCCCGACTTTCGTCGAGGCAAAAAAAACGGGCGACCTAAGTCGCCCGAAGTGCCTTGCGTGCTCTGTGTATCTGTAAGGATCAGCTCTTCTTGTGGCTGTCCTTCCAGATGAAAATTCCGACCCCGCCGAAGAAAACAACCATCAGTCCGACGGTAAGGATGCCTGCTAGAACCACTTCGTCGATGAACATGATGCTGGCCTCCTGTTGCCTACATCGTCTGGGGATGTGTGCAGATTACCGGCGACCGGGCGGGGCCAATTGACCTGGATCAATGGTCGACAAGGCGCTTTCCGGGGAGGCCCGGAGCACTGACGCAGGTCAAGTTTCGGAGGGGACAGGGTGCGGCGGGAAGCCGCGCAGAGCGGGGGTTTGCGGGTAAAGCGAGGGGGTAGAGGCGAAGAAACTCAGCGCTTCTTCGGCTTGCTCTTGCCCTTCTTGCGCGACTTGCCCAGCGGCAGCGCCTGCTCGAAGGCCTTGCGTACATCCTGCAGGCGCTTTTCGTGCACGTCGTGGATGCGCTTGTCGCGCTCGGCGGTGAAGTCGATCAGCTTGTCGTCGTTGCTCATGGCAGGGCATGCACCAGGCGGAAAGTCAGATTCAGGCGCGGCGCGACCGGACGGCGCGTCTTGGCGACCTGATGTTGCCAATAATGCTGTGTCGCGCCGGACATGACCAGCAGCGAACCGTCGGACAGCTCGATGGAATGTTCGATTGTGTTTCGTCCCTTGCGCCGCAGGTCGAAGCGCCGCGTGCCTCCCAGGTTCAACGAGGCCACCACTGGATTACGCCCGAGTTCGGGCTCGTCGTCGCTGTGCCAGCCCATGGAATCCTGGCCATCGCGGTAGTAGTTGAGCAGCACACCATTGAAGCGCTGCCCGGCCGCCGCCTCCACCGCGGCACGAATCTCCGCCAGTAGCGGCGTCCAGGGCAGCGGCGCGTGGGTCAGGCCGGAATAGGTATAGAAGGCCTCGGGATCGCCGTACCAATTGACCAGGCGCGGAACCGGGTAGTCGCGACCGTGCAGATGGACGAGCGGTTGCTCCCAGGGCGTCTCGGCCAGCAACTGCGCCAGCCAGCGGGCGGCACGCTGCGGCGGGCACCAGTCGGGAGTCAGGCGCAGCTCTGCATCGGGCAGCAGGATCGGGGCGTCGTCGAACAGCATGGAAGGCTCGGGGATTCAGCGATGGGCAGAGTCTACTCCCCCGGGAAGTCAGACCTCGACATCGATCCACAGTCCCTTGCGCGGCGCGGCCTGTACACCTTCACCCAACTCCTCGACTTCTTCCAGCTCCTCCAGCGCCTCGCCCTCGAGCGTGCCGTCGGCCTGCTCGCGACGCTTGCGTCGGCGCTGGTACTCGTCCTTGAGCGCCTGCTCGTCCGGTCGGCGCTCCAACTCCACGCCAGCGTTGCCGGCACTGGGCGCAGGCGGAGTCACCGGGGTGACATCCGGTCGCGGCCTGGGCACGTCCTGCTGGGCAGTGACGGGGGCAAAATGGGTCGGTACAAGTGGCAGCATCGGGATGCTCCTGCGCCGAAGCTCAGTGGGAAGTCCTCTGGTCAGGCTATCGGCGCAAGCGCTAGAGACTTGAGCCCGCCTCGCTACACTTTCTTCGATTCGCGATGAATCTGCCGTGAAACCCGGCACCTGCCGGCGGCCCCAGCGACATTTCGGACGACCGGAGGCGTCGATCGCCATCGCTGAACGCTGCGCGTTCCGGTACCATAGCCGGCTTTTTTTGGGAGGTGTCCATGGCGCAGTATCAACCCGGTCAACGCTGGATCAGTGACAGTGAAGCGGAACTTGGGCTGGGGACCATCCTCGCTCTGGACGGCCGCATGCTCACGGTGCTCTATCCGGCTACCGGTGATACCCGCCAGTACGCCGAGCGCAACGCGCCGCTGACCCGCGTGCGCTTCGCCCCGGGCGATCAGATCACCCACTTCGAAGGCTGGAAGATGACCGTCCGCGAAGTGGACGAGATCGACGGCCTGCTGATCTACCACGGCATCACCGCGCAGAACGAGCAGCACACCGTCCCGGAAACCCAGCTGTCGAACTTCATCCAGTTCCGCCTGGCCAGCGACCGCCTGTTCGCCGGGCAGATCGACCCGATGTCCTGGTTCGGCCTGCGCTATCACACCCTGGAACACCGCACCCGCCTGCTACAGTCCTCGCTCTGGGGCCTGGGCGGCGCCCGCGCGCAACCCATCGCGCACCAGCTGCACATCGCCCGCGAAGTCGCCGACCGCATGGCGCCGCGCGTTCTACTGGCCGACGAAGTGGGCCTGGGCAAGACCATCGAAGCGGGCCTGGTGATCCATCGTCAACTGCTCTCCGGCCGTGCCAGCCGCGTACTGATCCTGGTGCCGGAGAACCTGCAGCACCAGTGGCTGGTGGAAATGCGCCGGCGCTTCAACCTGGAAGTCGCGCTGTTCGACCGCGAGCGTTTCGTCGAGAGCGATGCCAGCAATCCCTTCGAGGACACCCAGCTGGCCCTGGTGGCGCTGGAATGGCTGCGCGAGGACGAGAAGGCCCAGGACGCGCTGTTCGCTGCCGAATGGGACCTGCTGGTGGTCGACGAGGCCCACCATCTCGTGTGGCACCCGGAGCAGGCCAGCCCGGAATACCAGTTGGTCGAGCAACTCTCCCAGGTCATCCCCGGCGTGCTGCTGCTCACCGCGACCCCGGAACAGCTCGGCCTGGACAGCCACTTCGCCCGCCTGCGCCTGCTCGACCCGGACCGTTTCCACGACCTGGAAGCCTTCCGCAGCGAAAGCAGCCAGTACCGCCCGGTGGCCGAAGCGGTGCAGGAGCTGGTCGACCAGGGCACTCTCTCCCCTGCCGCGCGCCAGGCCATCCACGGTTTCCTCGGCAGCGAAGGCGACGAACTGCTGGCCAGCGTCGAGGGCGGCAACGAAGAATCCCGTGCCCGTCTGGTGCGCGAGCTGCTCGACCGCCATGGCACCGGCCGCGTGCTGTTCCGCAACACCCGCGCCGCCGTGCAGGGTTTCCCGGAACGTCAGCTGCATCCTTACGTACTGACCAACCCGATCGAGTACATGGAACTACCGCTGGGCGAGCACCCGGACTTGTACCCGGAAGTGAGCTTCCAGGCGCAGGCCGACGACGGCGACGAGAACAACCGCTGGTGGCGCTTCGACCCGCGCGTCGAGTGGCTGATCGACACCCTGAAGATGCTCAAGCAGTACAAGGTGCTGGTGATCTGCGCCCACGCCGAGACCGCCATGGACCTGGGCGATGCCCTGCGTCTGAAGTCGGGCATTCCGGCCACCGTGTTCCATGAAGGCATGAGCATCCTCGAACGCGACCGCGCCGCTGCCTACTTCGCCGATGAGGAATTCGGCGCCCAGGTGCTGGTCTGCTCGGAAATCGGCAGCGAAGGCCGCAACTTCCAGTTCGCCCACCATCTGGTGCTGTTCGACCTGCCGGCCCACCCGGATCAGTTGGAACAGCGCATCGGCCGCCTGGACCGGATCGGCCAGAAGCACACCATCCAGATCCACGTCCCGCACCTGGAAAACAGCCCGCAGGAACGCCTGTTCCAGTGGTACCACCAGGCGCTGAACGCCTTCCTCAACACCTGCCCCACCGGCAACGCCCTGCAGCACCGCTTCGGCCCGCGCCTGGTGGAACTGCTGGACGGCGGCGACGATGACGCCTTCGAGGCCCTGCTGGCCGAAGGCACCGCTGCTCGCGAGGCGCTGGAAGCCGAAATGCACAACGGCCGCGACCGCCTGCTGGAGCTCAACTCCGGCGGCGCCGGCGAAGGCGAGGCGCTGGTGGAAGAGATCGAGGAACAGGACGACCAGTTCGCCCTGCCGATCTACATGGAGCGCCTGTTCGACACCTATGGCATCGACAGCGAGGATCACTCCGAGAACGCCCTGATCCTGCGCCCGAGCGAGAAGATGCTCGACGCCAGCTTCCCACTGGGCGACGACGAAGGCGTGACCGTCACCTACGACCGCGGCCAGGCCCTGGCCCGCGAAGACATGCAGTTCCTCACCTGGGAGCACCCCATGGTGCAGGGCGGCATGGACCTGGTGCTGTCCGGCTCGCTGGGCAATACCTCGGTGGCGCTGATCAAGAACAAGGCGCTCAAGCCCGGCACCGTGCTGCTGGAACTGCTGTTCGTCAGCGAGGCCGTGGCACCGCGCAAGCTGCAACTCGGCCGCTTCCTGCCGCCAGTGGCGCTGCGCTGCCTGATGGACGCCAACGGCAACGACCTGTCCTCGCGCGTGTCCTTCGACACCCTGAACGACCAGCTGGAAAGCGTGCCGCGCGCCAGCGCCAATAAGTTCGTGCAGGCCCAGCGCGACGTGCTGGCGAAGCAATTCTCCGTGGCCGAGACCAAGATCACCCCGCGCCATGCCGAGCGCGTGGAGCTGGCTCGCCAGCAGTTGAAAGCGACCCTGGACGAAGAACTGGCGCGCCTGACCGCGCTCAAGGCCGTCAACCCCAGCGTGCGTGACAGCGAGCTGGACGCCGTGCGCAAGCAGCGTGACGACAGCCTGGCGATGCTGGACAAGGCATCCCTGCGCCTGGAAGCGATCCGCGTGCTGGTCGCCGGCTGATCGCGGCAACGCTGAAATGAAGAAGCCGCCACCGGGCAACCGGTGGCGGCTTTTTTCATGGGCACCTGTCCATGCCAGCCTGTGTAGGAGCGGACTCCGTCCGCGATGTCGAATCGGCGGCTCCGTGGGCAAGACAAGCGCGTGGATGACACGATCACGGACAGAGTCCGCTCCTACGCCCCGTACCATAGAAACACCGCGTTACGCCGCTCTATTCCCGGCACGTTCGGGCACACCGACTACCATTGACGCTGCGCAAGGGATTCTCGCCCATGGGGGGATAGAGTTTCCCTACCAAGCCACTCATTGAGGGAACACATCATGTACGAGCGCATTCTGGTAGCGGTGGACGGCAGCCCGGTTTCCGACCGAGCCCTGGTCGAGGCGGCCAAGCTGGCCCAACTGAGCGGCGGCGAGCTGCGCGTTATCACCATCGTCGACAGCCCGCTGCGCCATCTGCCCGACTACGCGGTGTACTACAACCCGGAGCCGCTGCGCGAAGCCGCGCTGAAGGCCGCCGATGATATCCTCGGCAAGGCGAAAGAGAAGATCGCCGAGTTCCCGGTTAAAACCAGCTTCGAGCGGGTCTGCCAGGAGCGCGCCAGCGAGGAGATCGCCGAGCGCATCGAGATCGAGGCCGAAGCCTCCAAGGCCGATGTCATCGTCATGGGCACCCACGGCCGCCGTGGCGTACGCCGCCTGATGCTGGGCAGCGTGGCCGAAGGCCTGCTGCGCGTCAGCAACCGCCCGGTGCTGCTGGTTCGCGAGAAGTAACAGCCCGCGGAAAACAAAAGGCCCTGCGGCACAAGCCGCAGGGCCTTTTTTCATGGCCGCCGTTCAGGTCGGCTATCTACTCATTGCGAAGCGGTCATGGCGCGTTTGCAGGAGTGGAAGATGTCCAGGTCCGGCTGGTACAGGCTGGTCTGCACACCGTAGAGCCCGAGCACCGAATGGAACAGGTTGTCATGGCTCAGCTCGTCGCCGCCGGCTTTCTTCTCCAGGCAGCCGCGGTCGACGCCCATGCCCCCCAGCGCACCGTTGCCGAACCACATCACCATGGGCACGTGGGTCTGCGCCTTCGGCGCGATGGCATAGGGCGCGGCGTGCAGATATACGCCGTTCTCGCCCAGCGACTCACCGTGGTCGGAGACGTAGAGCATCGAAGTATCGAAGCGCCCCTCGTTGCGCTTGAGCAGCTCCACGACCTTGGACAGGAAGTAGTCGGTGTAGAGGATGGTGTTGTCGTAGACGTTCACCAGCTCTTCCTTGCTGCAGCTGCCCAACTGGTTGGTATGGCAGACCGGGGTGAAGCGCTCCATGGTCTTCGGATAGCGGTCGTAGTACTCCGGGCCATGGCTGCCATCGGCGTGCAGGACAATGATCGCGTTGTCCTTCAGGCCATCTATGTAGGCCTGCAGGTCCTGCAGCATGGCTTCGTCAAGGCAGCGATTGCCGTCGCAGAACGGGCCCGGCTGATCCTTCGAGATATCGCGGCTGGGCACGCGCAGGCAGGTGCCCTTGCAATCGCTGTTGTTGTCCAGCCAGAGCACCGACACGCCGACACGCTGGAGGATGTCCAGCAGGCCCTGGTTGGTCTTGCCCTTCTTGTCGCTGTAATCCTCGCGGGGGAACTTCGAGAACATGCAGGGCACGGAAACCGCCGTCGAAGTACCGCAGGAGCTGACATTGGTGAAGTTGAGGATATCGAGCTTCTTCAGCTCCGGGTTGGTCTCGCGCGCGTAGCCATTGAGGGAGAAATGGTCCGCACGGGCGGTTTCGCCGACCACGAAGATCATCAGCGATTTCTTGCCGTCGGCATTCACCTTGCGCGGCATCACCGCGTCCTCGCCGATGGGCTGCACCACCAGGTTTTCCTTGATGCCCAGGCGCTGCTTGGTGAACTTGCTCACCGCATAGATGTAGTTGGTCGGGTTGATGAAGTGGGTCAGCTTCTCTTCCTGGCGGAACACCGGGGCGTAGGTGGAATAGAACGAACCGACGCAGACGGCGACCACCACCAGGCAGCCGAAGATCACCAGCACCTTGTTCAGCAGCCCGCGGAAGAACGGGCTGTAGCGTACCGGCGTCAGCCAGATGATCACCGCCGGCAGCACGCCCAGCAGAAGCAGGTAGCCGACCATGCGCGCGCTGAACAGCGCGGCGGCCTCGCCGGGGTTGGTCTCGATGACGTTCTGCACCATCACGGTATCGATCACGACACCGTAGGAGTTCATGAAGTACGCCGCCGCCGCCGAAACCAGCGCCACCAGGGTCAGCGCAGGCTTGAGCAAGGGGCGGAAGGACACCAGGGTCAGCAACAGAGTGAAGGCGGCCCAGAGGAACAAGGCGAACGAGGCGAAGAACGCCACGCCCCAGAGGCCCTCCATGGGCACCAGGCTGTTCAGGGCCCGCCAGGTGGCGAAGTTGTAGAACAGCACCAGTGCCAGCGAGAACAGCAGGACCAGCCTTGCAGAGCTGACCTGGGGGAAGAGGCGGCGCTTGCCCTCGGACATCGAGCGCACTCCTTACATCGATAGTCGGATAGGAAATGGGATGGCCGACGCTGCCGGCCGGCGGCGCAACTCTAGCGGGCAATTAGTCAAAAAAGTGTCAATTTCGAAACACTGCCCATCCTTCAGAATCTGGACAATATCAAAGCAGAACCTGGCACTACCGTACGTCGTTTCGTATTAACCAGTTTGTCGGAAATGACCGTCAGACCTTGCGAGCCGCAGACAGCTTCCTAGACTCACATCAAAGTGATATCAATTCGCCAACTACCTCCCTCGACATCTGGAGCATCCCGCCCATGGACTGGCAGAAGGACGCCTTACCCGATGCTGTGCTGTTGGAGTGCTCTCACAATTCCGGCCTGGTCCTGCTGGCCATCCTCATCGCCTGCATCGCCAGCTTCGTCGCGCTGAGCATCGCCGCGCGGATGGTCCGCGCGCCGCAACACGCGCACCGTTGGCAGTGGGTCGGCGGCATCTGCCTGGGCAGTGGCATCTGGTCGATGCACTTCGTCGCCATGCTGGCCTTCCACTCCTCGGTGCCACTGCACTTCACCGGCGGCCTGACACTGATCTCGCTGCTCATCGCCATCGCCATCTGCGTGGTCGCCATGCGCCTGCTCGCCCACGCGGGCCTGAGCCCCCTGCAGTACCTGCTGGCCGCCTGCTGCATCGGCGCCAGCATCGCCGGCATGCACTACACCGGCATGGCCGCCATCGAGTCGCCGCCGATGCAGCACTACGACCCGCTACTGGTCACCCTGTCGGTGCTGATGGCCGTACTGGTAGCTTTCGTCGCGCTGGTGCTGGCACCGGTACTCAATCGCCAGCCGGCAGGCCGCCAGTGGCTCTACCAGGTTTTCGCCAGCCTGCTGCTGGGCGGCGCCATCGCCAGCATGCACTTCACCGGCATGGCCGCCCTGACCCTGACCCTGCCCTCCTGGGTGGCGCCGGTGGCGGACCTGGGGCGCAACAACGCCATCCAGCTCGGCCTTATGGTCGGCCTGCTGGCACTCGCCGTGGTGCTCGCCGGGCTCTGGGCGGCCTGGATCGAAGACAGCCTGGAAAGCAAGGAAAGCGAGTTGAGCCGGGTCAACGCCCTGCTCAGCCAACTGGACCACGCCAATGCCTCGCTGCAGCAATTGGCTCGCTTCGATGGCCTCACCGGCCTGCATAACCGCAATGCGCTCAACGAGGAGTTCGCCGCCCGCCTACAGCGCAATCGGCAGAAGGGCCAGGGCATGGCGGTCATCCTGCTGGACGTCGATCACTTCAAGCGGGTCAACGATTCCCTTGGCCATGCCGCCGGGGACGAGCTGCTTTGCATCGTTTCCGAGCGCCTGCGCAGTGCGCTGCGCAGCACCGATCTGCTGGCGCGCTTTGGCGGCGACGAGTTCTGCATCCTCGCTGACCTGGGTGAGGACCACGAGGCACGCATCCTCGCCCAGCGCCTGATGCAGCGCATGAAGGAGCCGATCAGCACGGCCGGGCGCAACCTGGTGATGACCATGAGCGTGGGCATCAGCCTGTTCCCCAACGACGGCGATCAACCCGAAGAACTGCTCAAGCACGCGGACCTGGCGCTCTATCAGTCCAAGGGCAACGGGCGCAACGCCACGCATTTCTTCAGCCCGCACCTGAAGACCAAGGCGACCCAGGAACTGCAGCTGGAGGAAGAACTGCGCAAGGCGTTGTGGGACGACGAGCTGGTGCTCTACTACCAGCCGATCCTGCGTATCGACCACGGCGAAGTGGAGCAGCTCGAAGCGCTGGTGCGCTGGAAGCATCCTGCCCACGGCCTGCTGGCGCCGGACCGCTTCATCGGCCTGGCGACCGCCAATGGCCTGATCGGTGCGCTCGACGCCTGGGTACTGCGCCGCGCCTGCGAGGACCTGCGACGCCTGCACGACCTGGGCTACAAGGACCTGCGAGTAGCGGTGAACTGCTGCGCCAGCAATCTCGGCCGCGAAGGGTTGGTCGATGAAGTCCAGCAGACGCTCGAAGACACCGGCCTCGCCGCGCGCTACCTGGAGATGGAGGTCACCGAGAACGCGGTGATGTCCAATATCAGCCAGGCCGTTCCCTTGCTCAACCGCCTGCGCGAGCTGGGTGTGAGCCTGTCGATCGACGATTTCGGCACCGGTTACTCATCGCTGTCCTACCTGCGCCAGCTGCCGCTGGATGCGCTGAAGGTGGACCGCTCCTTCATCCGCGACGTGCCGCAGTCACGCCGCGACAGCGAGATCGCCCAGGCGATCATCGCCATGGCGCAGAAGCTGCACCTGAAGGTGATCGCCGAGGGCGTGGAGCACGCGCAGCAATTGGCGTTCCTGCGCGACAACCATTGCGAGCTGGCCCAGGGTTACCTGTTCAGCCGCCCGCTGCCCCTCTCCGCACTGGTGGAATTCCTCGAGGCCTACCGCGAGGACAGCGATACAGCCTTGCTGCGCAATCAGGCCTGACTGCGGGGTTCCTCAGAAGTCGAATTTCCCCGCACGCCAGCGCGGCAGCCAGCGCAGGGAATCGGCAGTGGTACCGGTGGGGCGGTACTCCGCGCCCAGCCAACCATCGTAGCCGACGTCATCGAGCACCTGCAGCGGCACTTCGAATTCCATCTCTCCCGAGCCCGGTTCGCCGCGCTCGGGGTAGTCGGCGAACTGCACGTGGCCGATCTGGCCCATCAGCGCGTAGATGCAATCCACCAGCTCCAGGCCCATGCGCGCCATGTGGTAGAGGTCCAGTTGCGCACGCAGGTTTTCCCGCGCCACGCGCTCGAGCATGTCCTGCAGGTGCTCCGGGGTGTTGAGCAGGAAATCCTTCATGTCATGGCAGTTGATGGCTTCCATCAGCACGTCGGTGCCGCTGCCGGCGAAGGCATCGCAGGTGCTGCGCAGGCGCTCGGCCAGGGTCTGCAGCGCGACCTCGCGATCGAGCCCCTCGACCAGGCGGCCCGCCAGCACGTTGATGTGCTGCGGCTTGACGATGCGCGCATAGTCCAGCGCCTTGGCCAGCGCCGCCTCGAACTCCGCTGCGCGCTCCGGCACGGCGGCGATGCCCGGGCCGCCCTGCATCAGGTCGCCGGCCGGCAGGTTGATGAGGATCAGCGGCAGGCCGGCTTCGTCCAGCGCGGCTTTCAGGTCCTGCGCGGGGACGTCGTAGGGGAACTGAATCTCCACGCCCTCGAAACCGGCCTTGGCGGCGGCGTCGATACGCTGCAGCAGCGGGACTTCGGTGAACAGCAGGGACAGGTTGGCGCAGAGTTTCATGCGGGGAATTCCTTCGAAAGACGGTATTGCTCGACCAGGGTAGCCGGGTCGCGTTCAAGATTGCCCTGGCTACCGTGCAGGCGCATCAGCTGTGCGGCGAGGCCGCTCATGGGCGTGGCCGAGCCTTCCTCGCGGGAAAGCTTCACGGCAGTGTCCAGGTCCTTGAGCAGCGTGCGCACGTGCCACTTCACCGGCTCGAACTGGCTCAGCGCCATCTGCGGGGCCAGGATCTGCAAGGGTTTGGAATCGGCGAAACCGCCGGCCAGGGCCGGAGCGATCAGGCTGGCATCGACGCCGGATTTCTCCGCCAGTGCCACCACTTCGGCGATCACCAGCGCATTACAGGCGACGATCATCTGGTTGCACACCTTGGTCACCTGCCCCGCGCCGACATCGCCCATTCGCGTCAGGCGCTGACCGAGATGGGCCAGGATCGGCCGCACGCGCTCGATGTCCTCGGCGCGCCCGCCCGCCATGATTGCCAACGTACCGGCTTCCGCGCCCGGCGTACCGCCGGAGACCGGCGCGTCGACCCAGCGCATGCCGGTGCGCGCTTCCAGCTCGGCGGCCATCTCGCGGGTGGCGGCCGGTTCCAGGCTGGAGAAGTCCACCAGCACCTGGCCTGCACGAGCGCCCTCGATGAAGCCGCCGGCACCGAACACCACTTCGCGCACGGCGGCAGTATCGGCCAGGCAGAGCATCACCACCTCGGCATCCGCGCACAGGTCCGCTGGCCTTTCCACGGCCCTGGCGCCCTCTGCGGCGAGTTGCTCACGCTTGCCGGCGGAGCGATTCCACACGGTCAACGGATAGCCAGCAGCCAGCAGGCGTCGCGACATGGGCACGCCCATCAGGCCGAGGCCGGCGAAGGCAAGGGAGGGAATGGCGGACGACATGGACAATCTCCAGTACAGAAGCGGGAAAAGTACGGGGATCGGCATTCTAACAGGCGTCGGTCGCTGCCGGCCGAAGGCGCTGCGACGAAACCGCAGGGCAGCCAAACAGTCGCGCCGCCACTATACTCCCGGAGTTTTTTCCGCCATTGACCCGGAGAACTCTCCCCATGCTCAAACGCACCCTGGCGCTCGCCGCCGGTTTCGCTCTGTCCCTGTCCGCTGTTTTCGCCCACGCCGATACACCGAAGGAACTCAAGGTCTCCGCCATCCCCGACGAAGCCCCGACCGAGCTGCTGCGCAAGTTCAAGCCGCTGGGTGCCTACCTCGAAGAGCAACTGGGCATGCCGGTGAAGTTCATCCCGGTGTCCGACTACGCCGGCGTGGTCGAGGCCCTGGCGTCGGATCGCCTGGACATGGCCTGGCTGGGCGGCTTCACCTTCGTCCAGGCGCGCCTGAAGACCGGCAACGCCATCCCGCTGGTGCAGCGCGAGCAGGACCAGCAGTTCACCAGCAAATTCATCACCGCCGACCCGAACGTGAAATCGATTCAGGACCTCAAGGGCAAGACCTTCGCCTTCGGCTCGGTATCGTCCACCTCCGGCAGCCTGATGCCGCGCTACTTCATGCAGAAGGACGGCGTGGTGCCCGAGCAGTTCTTCTCACGCGTGGCGTACTCCGGCGCCCACGACGCCACTGTCGCCTGGGTCCAGGCCGGCAAGGTCGACGCCGGCGTACTGAACGCCTCCGTCTGGCAGAAGCTGGTGGACAGCGGCAAGGTCGACACCAACAAGGTGAAGGTCTTCGCCACTACACCGACCTACTACGACTACAACTGGACCGTGCGCGGCAACCTCGATCCGGCCCTGGCCGAGAAGATCAAGAAAGCCTTCCTCGCCCTCGACCCGAGCAAGCCGCGCGACAAGGAAATCCTCGACCTGCAGGCGGCCAGCCGCTTCATCGAGACCCAGCCTGACAACTACAAGGGCATCGAGGAATCGGCGCGCGCCGCCGGCCTGCTGAAGTGACCCTGAAACTGACCGGCGTGGAGCACATCCACGCCAATGGCCAGCGCTCGCTCGCCGGTATCGACCTCAGCGTCGATACCGGTGAACGGGTGGCGATCATCGGCCCTTCGGGCGCCGGCAAGACCACCCTGCTGCGCATCCTGGCCACCGCCCTGCAACCCTCGGCGGGGCGCTACGAGCTGCTCGACGCCCAGCCCTGGACGCTGGGTGCCGGCGCGCGCCAGCGCCTGCGTGCCCGCATCGCGCTGATTCACCAGGCCCCGCCGCTGCCGCCGCGCCAGCGCGTGGTCACCGCCGTGCTCGCTGGCCGCCTCGGCCAGTGGCCGTTGTGGAAGAGCCTGGCCAGCCTGCTCTACCCCGTCGACAGCACCGGCGCCCGCAGCGAGTTGCAGCGCCTGGACCTGGGCGACAAGCTCTTCGAACGTTGCGACAAGCTCTCCGGTGGCCAGCTGCAACGCGTCGGCATCGCCCGTGCGCTGTACCAGCAGGCTGAAGTGCTGCTGGCGGATGAACCCGTCTCGGCCATGGACCCCGTGCTCGCCGGCCACACCCTCGGCGTGCTTACCCGTGAAGCGCAGGACCGTGGCGTGACCCTGCTGGCCAGCCTCCACGCGGTCGAGCTCGCCCTGCAGCACTTCCCGCGCATAGTCGGAATACGCGACGGTCGCATCGCCTTCGACAAGGCAGCACAGCACGTCACCCCCGATGACCTGCACACCCTCTACGCCAACGAGCAGCTCGGCCAGCAGGGCGTTTCCTCGCCGGAAGGCAGGCCTGTGGTGGTGCAGATCCCGCGATGCTGAACCCTGCTCTGTCGAAGACTTCGCCCCGCGATCCGGCGGCGCTGCCGCGCCTGCTGCTCACCCTGCTCGCCCTGGCCTTGCTGTGGCCGGGATTGCGCCTGTCCGAGCTGGATATCGCCGGCCTGTTCAGCGGCGACAACGCGCGGACCATGGCGAACTTCCTAGCCGGCTTCTGGCCGCCGGCCCATGACGAGGAATTCCTCGCCCTGCTCGGCCGCGCCACCCTGGAAACCCTGGCCATCGCCACCGCCGGCATGGCCCTGGCCTGGTTGATCGCCTTCCCCGCCGCCTTGCTGGCAACCCGCGCGCTGTCGATCTCCGCCCTGCCCCGTGGCGGGCTGCCGGCCTGGTGGGCGCGCGCGCTGCGCTGGCCGGTGCGCGGCCTGCTGATCGTCCTGCGCAGCGTGCCGGAGATCGTCTGGGCGCTGCTGTTCGTCCGCGCCGTGGGCCTGGGCCCCACCGCTGGCGTGCTGGCTATCGCCATCACCTACGGCGGCATGCTCGGCAAGGTCTACGCGGAAATCTTCGAATCGGTGGACCCGCGACCGACGCGCGCCGTGCTGCTGGGCGGCGGCTCGCGGTTGCAGGCCTTCGCCTACGGCGTGCTGCCCTCGGCGGCGGCGGAACTGATTTCCTACACCGTCTACCGCTGGGAGTGCGCGATCCGCGCCTCGGTGGTGATGGGCTTCGTGGGCGCCGGCGGCCTCGGTCAGCAGATCGACCTGTCGCTGCGCATGTTCGCCGGCGGCGAAGTGGCGAGCATCCTGCTGACCTTCCTGGTCCTGGTGCTGGGCGCCGACCTGCTCAGCCGCTTTCTGCGCGGGAGGCTCGAATGACCGGCCTGCTGCGCAGCCTCGGCTGGCTGCTGCTGATCCTGCTCGCCATCGGCGCGTCCTTCACCTATCTGGAGATGGACAGCGGCGGCCTGTTCGACGCGCGCGGCCTCGGCCAGATGCTCGATTACGGCCGCGATTTCCTCTCGCCGGACCTGAGCACAACGCACCTCACGGCAGTCGGTCGCGGCGCCCTGGAGACCCTGGCCATGTCGGCCATCGGCACCCTGCTCGCGGCGCTGCTTGGCATGCTGCTGGCGCTACCGGCGGCCGGGCGCTTCGGGCGCATTGCGCAGAGCCTCTCGCGGCTGCTGCTCAACGCCCTGCGCGCGGTGCCGGAGCTGGTCTGGGGTGCGCTGATGGTGCTGGCCGCCGGCCTGGGCCCGAACGCCGGCACGCTCGCCCTGGCCCTGCACACCGGCGGCGTGCTCGGCCGGCTGTTCGCCGAGGCGCTGGAGAATACCCCGAGCGCCCCGGCAGAGGCCGTGCGCCTGGGCGGTGGCGGACGCGTCGCCGCATTCGCCTACGGCACCCTGCCGGCCGTCTGGCCGCAACTGGTGGCGTACATGCTCTACCGCTGGGAGAACAACATCCGCATGGCCAGCGTGCTCGGCTTCGTCGGCGCGGGCGGGCTGGGGCAGATGCTGTATTTCAGCCTCAGCCTGTTCCAGCAGGCCCAGGCGGCGACCGTGATCCTCGCCATGCTGTTGCTGGTGCTGTGTGTGGATTCGCTCAGCGCCTGGGCGCGGCAGCGCTGGGTGAGCCATTAGCACTTGTAGGAGCGAGGGGGCGCCCCACGACGAAGTCACCGGTGAGTCCGTTCGCGAGCAAGCTCGCTCCTACAGGTAAACCGCCGTCGCCTGGCGGGGCTGAACTGCACGCAATAAAAAGCCCGGCACACAGGCCGGGCTTTTTATTGCGTACGTCGGTTACGAGTCGCCGTGGATCACCTTGTCCAGGTCGATCGGGTCGCCCGGCTGGGTGCCGAGCTTCTGACGGATGTCCTCGAACATCGCGTCGTATTCCTTGTGATTGCGCACCATCGAGCCGAATCGCGGATGCAGGCCATGCTTCTGCGCGATGCGGGTGGCATCGCTGGCGAAATTGAAGGCCTGTTCCTTGGGCATGTCCCATTCTTCGGTGAAGGCATTGCCGTCGATCTCGCCCTTCATGACGAAGTGAACGATGGTGCCTTTTTCCACATCCTTGCGGACTTCATAGTTGATGTGAGCGTCGATCTCCTGCTGCCCCAGCCCCGGCAGGGACTGGAGATGCAGATGGCCCGGTTCGAACATGGCGAATCTCCTTCTATGGAATCCCGACAGTCTAGCCGGCCTTTGCGAATTGGAAATCGCCCTGTGTCAGTGCACGGACTCTTTTCGAACTCTTTCCTGTACCAGCACCCAGGGGGCGATCACTACCGCCCAAAGCTCCGGGTCGCGGTCGAGAAAATCCTGCGCCAGCTTTTCGTCGACCTTGCTCAGCTCACCACTGGCCAGCCAGGCCGATACCTTCGCCCTGTCGTCCTCGGCCACGCCCATCGCGACCTCCACCAGATCGGCAGAACCCGCGACCTTGAGCAGGTTGCCGCGGGCAAAGAAAGGCGCGAGCTCCTGCCAGGAAATCTTCGCGGTTTCGCCAAGCAACTTGGCATAGAGGGTGCTAGCTTCTTCTGTCATGGATCTCACCTGGTAAACGAACGGCGCCATGATAGCGCCGAGACCGCGCCAGGCAAGGTTCGGACGGCGTTTTCCATGGTGACGGAAAACCCATGGGGATAAGTCGGAAGGCGCCGTTTTTCTGTACGTTTGTTTCAATCTTGCGACATGCCCACAATCGGCTGTCCGCCCCCCGCTTTTCAAGCGGTCCGGCGGCACTCTACACTGTACCGGTACAGTTGCCGGTGGGCCTGTCCGGGGCAATCCCGGTCCGGTAGCCCTTCGGCCACCAGGACTACAAAAACGAAAACACAAGAAGAGTGGAGCACTATGAAAAAGGGTACTCAGCGTCTTTCCCAGCTGTTCACCGCCATGGCTCTGGCCGGCGTTGCCAGCTTCTCCATGGCCGCCGACACTATCAAGATCGCTCTGGCCGGCCCGGTGACCGGCGCAGTCGCCCAGTATGGGGAGATGCAGTTCATTGGCGCGAAAATGGCCATTGAGCAGATCAACAAGGCCGGCGGCGTCGACGGCAAGCAACTCGAAGGCGTGGTCTACGACGACGCTTGCGACCCTAAACAAGCCGTGGCCGTTGCCAACAAGATCGTCAACGACGGCGTCAAGTTCGTCGTTGGCCACCTGTGCTCCAGCTCCACTCAACCGGCTTCGGACATCTACGAAGACGAAGGCGTGCTGATGATCACCGCCGCCTCCACCAGCCCGGACATCACTTCCCGCGGCTACAAGCTGATCTTCCGCACCATCGGTCTGGACAGCCTGCAGGGCCCGACCGCCGGCAAGTTCATCGCCGAGCACATCAAGCCCAAGACCGTGGCCGTGATCCACGACAAGCAGCAGTACGGCGAAGGCATCGCCACTGCCGTGAAGAAGACCCTGGAAGGCGCCGGCATCAAGGTCGCCCTGTTCGAAGGCATCAACGCCGGCGACAAGGACTTCTCCGCGATGATCGCCAAGCTCAAGCAGGCCAAGGTCGACTTCGTCTACTACGGCGGCTACCACCCGGAGCTGGGCCTGATCCTGCGTCAGGCTGCCGAGAAAGGCCTGAAAGTCGGCTTCATGGGCCCGGAAGGCGTGGGTAACAAGGAAATCTCCGCCATCGCCGGCCCGGCTTCCGAAGGCCTGTACGTGACCCTGCCGAAGTCCTTCGACCAGGATCCGAAGAACCAGGCCCTGGTTGACGCCTTCAAGGCCAAGAACGAAGACCCGAGCGGTCCGTTCGTGTTCCCGGCCTACGCCGCGGTCCAGGTCATCGCCGAAGGCATCAAGAAAGCCGGCAGCGAGGACACCGACAAGGTAGCCGCCGCTCTGCGCGCCAATACCTTCGCGACCCCGACCGGTGACCTGGCCTTCGACGAGAAGGGCGACCTGAAGAACTTCAACTTCGTGGTCTACCAGTGGCACAAGGACGGCACCAAGACCGAAGCCAAGTAAGCCACCCGCCGCCACACAAAGCCCACTGCCCACGCAGTGGGCTTTGTTTATCCGAGTATTCCGGGGGTCCGTCGCGCCACAAGCGCCGCTTCACGCGACGCCCGAGGAGTTAGGTAATGCCTGAGCTCTATCACTACCTGCAACAGCTGATCAACGGCCTCACCGTCGGCAGCACCTATGCCCTGATCGCCATCGGCTACACCATGGTCTACGGCATCATCGGCATGATCAACTTCGCCCATGGCGAGGTGTACATGATTGGCTCGTACGTGGCCTTCATCGTGATCACGGGGCTGGCGATGATGGGAATCGTGAGTCTTCCTGTCGTCATCATCTGCACCTTCGCCGCGGCGATCATCGTCACCAGCGCCTACGGCTACACCATCGAACGGATCGCCTATCGCCCCCTGCGCGGAAGCAACCGGCTGATTCCGCTGATCTCCGCGATCGGCATGTCGATATTCCTGCAGAACGAGGTTCTGCTGGCCCAGGATTCCAAGGACAAGGCAATCCCCAACCTGCTGCCGGGCAACTTCGTGATCGGCGCCGACGAAATGACCGGCGTGACCATCTCGTACATGCAGGTGCTGATCTTCATCGTCACCCTGCTGACCATGTACGGCCTGTCCATGTTCATCTCCCGCTCCCGCCTGGGTCGCGCCTGCCGCGCCTGCGCCGAGGACCTGAAGATGGCCAACCTGCTGGGCATCAACACCAACAACATCATCGCCCTGACCTTCGTCATCGGCGCCACCCTGGCCGCTGTGGCCGCGGTGCTGCTGGGCCTGCAATACGGCGTGATCAACCCGCACATCGGCTTCCTCGCCGGCATCAAGGCGTTCACCGCCGCGGTGCTGGGCGGCATCGGCAGCATCCCGGGCGCCATGCTCGGCGGCCTGGTGCTGGGCGTGGCTGAAGCCTTCGGCGCCGACGTGTTCGGTGACCAGTACAAGGACGTGGTGGCCTTCACCCTGCTGGTGCTCGTGCTGCTCTTCCGCCCCACTGGCCTGCTCGGTCGCCCGGAGGTGGAAAAGGTATGACTCGGAAACTCAAGACCGCCTTCTTCAGCGCCCTGCTGGTGATGGCCGTGGCCTACCCGGTGCTGGGCCTGAAGCTCAGCGTGATCGGTATCGGCCTGCAGCTGGAAAACGTCAGCCCCACCCGCCTGTGGACCATCGCCGCCTGCGCCGTGCTGATGTTCGTCTGGCAATTGGTGCGTGACCGCTTCGCCTTCGGCGGCAGCGTGAAGCAAGCCCTGTCGCATCCGCATACCCGTCTGGCCGAACGCCTGACCCACGCCTCCGTGCAACGCAAGATCATCATGGTGCTGATCCTCATCGCCCTCGCCTGGCCGTTCTTCGGCTCGCGCGGCGCGGTGGACATCGCTACCCTGATCCTGATCTACGTGCTGCTGGGCCTGGGCCTGAACATCGTCGTGGGCCTGGCTGGCCTGCTCGACCTCGGCTACGTCGGCTTCTATGCCGTGGGCGCCTACAGCTACGCGCTGCTGTCGCACTACTACGGCCTGGGCTTCTGGGTGTGCCTGCCGATCGCCGGCCTGATGGCTGCGTTCTTCGGCTTCATTCTCGGCTTCCCGGTGTTGAGATTGCGCGGGGACTACCTGGCGATCGTGACCCTGGGCTTCGGCGAGATCATCCGCATCCTGCTGCGCAACATGACCGAGCTGACCGGCGGCCCCAACGGCATCAGCAACATCGACAAGCCGACCCTGTTCGGCCTGACCTTCGAGCGCCGCGCCCCCGAGGGGATGCAGACCTTCCACGAGTTCTTCGGCATCGCCTACAACTCGAACTACAAGGTCGTGTTCCTCTACCTGGTCGCGCTGCTGCTGGTGCTGCTGGTGCTGTTCGTGATCAACCGCCTGCTGCGCATGCCCCTGGGTCGCGCCTGGGAAGCTCTGCGCGAGGACGAGATTGCCTGCCGCGCACTGGGCCTCAACCCGACGCTGATCAAGCTCTCCGCCTTCACCCTCGGCGCCTGCTTCGCCGGTTTCGCCGGCAGCTTCTTCGCCGCGCGCCAGGGCCTGGTCACCCCGGAGTCGTTCACCTTCATCGAATCGGCCATCATCCTCGCCATCGTGGTGCTGGGTGGCATGGGTTCCCAGCTCGGCGTCATCCTGGCCGCCGTGGTGATGATCCTGCTGCCCGAACTGATGCGTGAGTTCAGCGAGTACCGCATGCTGATGTTCGGCGCCCTCATGGTGCTGATGATGATCTGGCGTCCGCAGGGGCTTCTGCCCATGCAGCGCCCGCACCTGGAGTTGCGCAAATGAGCCGACCGATTCTTGAAGTATCCGGCCTCACCATGCGCTTCGGCGGGCTGCTGGCCGTCAACAACGTGGCCCTGAAGGTCCAGGAAAAACAGGTGATCTCGATGATCGGCCCCAACGGCGCCGGCAAGACCACCGTGTTCAACTGCCTGACCGGCTTCTACGCGCCCACCGGCGGCGAGATCCTGCTGCGCGGCGAGCCCATCCAGGGCCTGCCGGGCCACAAGATCGCCCACAAGGGCGTGGTGCGGACCTTCCAGAACGTACGTCTGTTCAAGGAAATGACCGCGGTGGAGAACCTGCTGGTGGCGCAACACCGGCACATCAACACCAACTTCCTCGCCGGCCTGCTCAAGACCCCGGCCTTCCGTCGCGCGGAAGCCGAGGCCCTGGACTACGCCTCGCACTGGCTGGAAATCGTCAATCTCAAGGACATCGCCAACCGCCCGGCGGGCACCCTCGCCTACGGCCAGCAGCGCCGCCTGGAGATCGCCCGCTGCATGATGACCCGCCCGCAGCTGTTGATGCTGGACGAGCCGGCGGCCGGCCTGAACCCGCGGGAAACCGAGGACCTCAAGGCGCTGATCGCCATGTTGCGCTCCGAGCACGGCGTCACCGTCCTGCTCATCGAGCACGACATGAAGCTGGTGATGAGCATTTCCGACCACATCTACGTGATCAACCAGGGCACTCCCCTGGCGGACGGCACCCCGGAGGAAATCCGCGGCAACCCGGATGTGATCAAAGCCTATCTGGGGGAGTCCTGAGTCATGCTGAAGTTCGACAAGGTTTCCACCTTCTACGGCAAGATCCAGGCGCTGCACGACGTCAGCATGGAAGTCCAGCAGGGTGAGATCGTCACCCTGATCGGCGCCAACGGCGCCGGCAAGTCGACCCTGCTGATGACCCTGTGCGGCTCGCCGCGCGCC
This sequence comes from Pseudomonas multiresinivorans, assembly GCF_012971725.1. Classification (NCBI taxonomy): domain Bacteria; kingdom Pseudomonadati; phylum Pseudomonadota; class Gammaproteobacteria; order Pseudomonadales; family Pseudomonadaceae; genus Pseudomonas; species Pseudomonas multiresinivorans. The sequence goes on along the minus strand of NZ_CP048833.1, from coordinate 2,116,389 downwards.
TCCTCCGGCAGCATCACCTACATGGGCGAGGAACTGGTCGGCAAGGAATCCTCCGTGATCATGCGCAAGAGCATCGCCGTCGTGCCGGAAGGCCGCCGCGTGTTCGCCCGCCTGACCGTGGAGGAGAACCTCGCCATGGGCGGTTTCTTCACCAGCAAGGGTGACTATCAGGAGCAGATGGACAAGGTCCTGGCCCTGTTCCCGCGTCTGAAGGAACGCTTCAACCAGCGCGGCGGCACCATGTCCGGCGGCGAACAGCAGATGCTCGCCATCGGCCGTGCGCTGATGAGCAAGCCCAAGCTGCTGCTGCTCGACGAGCCGTCCCTGGGCCTGGCGCCGATCATCATCCAGCAGATCTTCGACATCGTCGAACAGCTGCGCCAGGAAGGCGTGACCGTCTTTCTCGTCGAGCAGAACGCCAACCAGGCGCTCAAGCTCGCTGACCGCGGCTACGTACTGGAGAACGGTCGCATCGTCATGCAGGACACTGGCGCCAACCTGCTGGTGAACCCTAAGGTGCGCGACGCGTACCTCGGCGGCTGATCCTCGCGCTGCAAAGAAACGGCCCTTCGGGGCCGTTTTTTATGACGGCCTGAAAGGGTCCTGTAGGAGCGAGCTTGCTCGCGAACCACCTCCAACGACGACGCTGACGGGAAATCCATTCGCGAGCAAGCTCGCTCCTACAGTCAGCCCGCCCTCCTCCGCCATTTCGACCACCTCTCCCGACTCAGCCGACAGACAGCACGCACGCGCTAGCCAAGCATCGGTGGACAATCACCGGGAGAGCCGCCATGAACGCCGACCACTACACCGAATCCCTCGTGCTGCTGCGCAAGCTGGCCCACGGCATAGACCCGCGCCACGATGCTCCCTTGGCAGTCGACGATCCCTGCCAGGCCCCGGAAGTGATCCGCGCGCTTTTCCACGCTATCCAGGCACTGGAAGCTCCACCGGCCAAGCCACGCGTATTGCCCCAGCAGGCCGGCAAACCCTGGCAGGAGGCAGAAGAGAAAGCCTTGCTGGAGCGCTTCGAGGCTGGCGAGACGGTGGCAGCCATCGCCCGCGAGCACGGGCGCTCCAGCGGCGGCATCCGTTCCCGGCTCAAATACCTGGGCAAACTCTGAGGTGCAGAAACGAAAACGCCGCCCAATGGGCGGCGTTTTCGTTGACTGGCGTTCAGGTGCCGTAGCTCAGCACCTGTGCGCGCTGGCGCAATTGGGAGACCACATCGTCCTCCATCCGGCCTTCGGAGATCAGCAGATCGCGGCGAATGGTCTGCACCGCCTCCGTGCTTTGATCATGGTCGGCCAGGTGCTGGCCCTCGATGACGCGCCGCAGAACTACATCTCCATCGTCGTTGGTCAGGGTCAGAATACGGCCGCCGTCGGGGCGTGCCGGGCCCAGGGAGGGAGCGTAGGGAGCGAAGGTCTCGGTCAGCAGGGCGCTTAGCCGGTCCATGTCGTATCTCCTTGTTGCGAAATGAAAAAACACAGGAAGAAGACCGCACGTTCGGCGATAAAGTTCGTGAGTTTCAGTACCGTTGGTCATGACGGCATGTTTCACGGCCCGTTCATGCGGGCATGAAAAAGCCCGCCGATTGGCGGGCTTTTCCAGGCAGCGAGCCGCGTTTTAGAGCGGCTTGCCGCGGTTGCCGTGGGCGCTGACAAAGGCCTGAACCTTGGCCAGTTCGTTCGGCAGAACCGTGCAACACTCTTCCCGCTGGAACAGGTCGGCCAGGTGCGTCGGCAGTGCCGGAACCGCCTCGATGCCGGCCTTCTCCACCGCTTCCGGGAACTTGACCGGATGCGCGGTGCCCAGGGTAACCATCGGCACGGCCAGGCTGCGGCGGCACTCGCGAGCGGCGCGCACGCCGATGGCGGTGTGCGGGTCCAGCAGCTCGCCCGACTCGGCGAACACCTGGGAGATGGTCTCGCAGGTTTCCTCGTCGCTCACCGCCAGCGAATCGAACAGACGGCGGGCTTCGGTCCAGCGGTCATCCTCGACAGCCAGCTTGCCGGTGGCCTTGAAGTTGTCCATCAGCTCGGCGACTGCCTTGCCGTTGCGGCCGTGCAGGTCGAACAGCAGGCGCTCGAAGTTGGACGAGACCATGATGTCCATGGACGGCGACAGCGACGCGTGCAGGGTGTCCTTGTCGTAGCGGTTGCCGGACATGAAGCGGTGCAGGATGTCGTTGCGGTTGGTCGCGACGATCAGCTGGCTGATCGGCAGGCCCATGTTGCGCGCCAGGTAGCCGGCGAAGATGTCGCCGAAGTTGCCGGTGGGCACCGAGAAGGCCACGGAACGGGCCGGTGCGCCAAGCTGCAGGGCAGCGTGGAAGTAGTAGACGATCTGGGCCATGATCCGCGCCCAGTTGATCGAGTTCACTGCCACCAGGCGAGTGCCTTTGAGGAAACCCTGGTCGGCGAAGCTGGCCTTGACCATCTCCTGGCAGTCGTCGAAGTTGCCTTCGATGGCGATGTTGTGGATGTTCTCGCCGAGGATGGTGGTCATCTGCCGGCGCTGCACCTCGGACACACGGTTGTGCGGGTGCATGATGAAGATGTCGACGTTCTCGCAGGCCTTGCAGCCTTCGATGGCGGCCGAGCCGGTGTCGCCGGAGGTGGCGCCCATGATCACCACGCGCTCGCCACGCTTGGTCAGCACGTGGTCGAGCAGGCGGCCGAGCAGCTGCAGGGCGAAGTCCTTGAAGGCCAGGGTGGGGCCGTGGAACAGCTCCAGCACCCACTCATTGCCGTTGAGCTGGCGCAGCGGCGCCACGGCGTTGTGGGCGAAGACACCGTAGGTCTCTTCGAGAATCTTCTTGAAGTCGGCATCGCTGATACTGCCGGCAACGAACGGGCGCATCACGCGGAAGGCCAGCTCGTGGTACGGCAGGCCGGCCCAGGAGGCGATTTCCTCGACGGTGAAGCGCGGCAGGTTTTCCGGCACGTAGAGGCCGCCGTCGCTGGCCAGGCCAGCCAGCAGCACGTCTTCGAAGTTCAGCGCGGGCGCCTGGCCGCGGGTACTGATGTAACGCATGGTGTGAAACCTTCGGGTTGGCGGCGGCGCGCAGGCGCCGCCGCAGTCGATTCAGTTCAGTTGTTCGACGCGGATGCGTACGACATTGCCGACGACGTCATCCAGCGCTTCCAGCGCGGCGATGGCTTCGATGATGCGGGACTCGAGCACGCGGTGGGTAACCAGGATCATCGGCACCAGACCGTCATGCTCTTCGACTTCCATCTGCATGATCGATTCGATGTTGATGCCGCGCTCGGAGAGGATGGTCGCCACCTGGGCCAGTACGCCCGGATGGTCCTTGGCCTGGATGCGCAGGTAGTAGGCGCTTTCGCAGGCGTCGATCGGCAGGATCGGGTGGTCGGAGAGCGAGTCCGGCTGGAAGGCCAGGTGCGGCACGCGGTTCTCCGGGTCGGCGGTCATGGCGCGAACCACGTCGACCAGGTCAGCGACCACCGACGAAGCGGTGGGCTCCATGCCGGCGCCGGCGCCGTAGAACAGCGTCGAACCGGCGGCATCGCCGTTGACCATGACCGCGTTCATCACGCCATTCACATTGGCGATCAGGCGGTCGGCCGGGATCAGGGTCGGGTGAACGCGCAGCTCGATACCCTTGTCGGTACGGCGGGCGACGCCCAGGTGCTTGATGCGATAGCCCAGCGCTTCGGCGTAGTTCACGTCGGCGGTGGTCAGCTGGGTGATGCCTTCGGTGTAGGCCTTGTCGAACTGCAGCGGAATACCGAAAGCGATGGACGCCAGGATGGTCAGCTTGTGCGCGGCGTCGATGCCTTCCACGTCGAAGGTCGGATCGGCTTCGGCATAACCCAGCGCCTGGGCCTCCTGCAGCACGTCGGCGAAGGTGCGACCCTTCTCGCGCATTTCGGTGAGGATGAAGTTGCCGGTGCCGTTGATGATGCCGGCCAGCCAGTTGATGCGGTTGGCGGCCAGGCCCTCGCGGATCGCCTTGATCACCGGGATGCCACCGGCCACGGCGGCTTCGAAGGCGACGATGACGCCCTTCTCGCGGGCCTTGGCGAAAATCTCGTTGCCGTGCACGGCGATCAGCGCCTTGTTCGCGGTGACCACGTGCTTGCCGTTCTCGATGGCCTTGAGCACCAGCTCGTGGGCCAGGGTGTAGCCACCGATCAGCTCGATGACGACGTCGATTTCCGGGTTGTTCGCCACGTCGAAGATATCGGCAGTAATGGGGGTACTGCCGGTTTCACACTTCGGATTGGGGCGACGGGCGGCAATCTGCGCAACCTCGATACCACGCCCGGCACGGCGGGCAATCTCCTCGGCGTTGCGTTTGAGTACATTGAAGGTACCGCCACCGACGGTCCCCAACCCACAGATTCCCACTTTCACCGGTTTCACGCTGAAACTCCCCATGATTACAGCATCGGGGCGCCTGACGCGCCGATGCCCGCAACAAGGCGGGCACGGCAGCAGGCACCAAGTCAGAACAGGCGAGGCGCCTGTTCCCTAGTCAAAAGGAACCGAACATTACGAAGCGGTTCCGCATTAGTCAATCAGAGCGCAAGCCGCGGCTTACTTGGCTTCCAGCGCCAGCTTGGCGATCTGGCCGGCCGGCTGGTAGCCCGGCAGCATGGTGCCGTCGGCGAGGATCACTGCCGGGGTGCCTTGCACGCCGACCATCTGGCCCAGGGCGAACTGCGCATCCACCGGGTTATCGCACTTGGCGGCCTTCACTTCCTTCTCGTGGAACATGTCGGTCATCGCCGCCTGGCGGTCCTTGGAGCACCACACGGCCTGCAGTTGCTGGTCGCCCGGCGAGTTCGGACCCTGGCGCGGGAAGGCCAGGTAGCGCACCTCGATACCGCGCTTCTGCAGCTCCGGCACCTCGGCGTGCATCTTCTGGCAGTACGGGCAGGTGGTGTCGGTGAAGACGGTGATGTGCGCCTTGGTCTCGCCCTTGGCCGGGAACACGACCATGTCCTTGGCGGGAATGGCGTTGATGGTCTTGGCCACACCGGCGCTCTCGGCCTTCTCGGTCAGGTTGGTCGGCTTGCCGTCCTTCACCTGGTAGATATTGCCCTGCACGACGAACTGGCCGTCGGCGCTGGCGTAGAGAATGCGACCGCCCTTGAGCTGCACCTGGTAGATGCCGTCCAGGGGACCCTTGGAGATATTCTCGATGGGCAGGTCAGGCTGCAGGGATTGCAGGGTAGTACGGATCGCCTGGTCCGGCTCGGCGGCCAGGGCGAGGGTGCTGGCGAGGCCGATAGCCATACCAGCCAGAAGTCGAGACAAACGCATGGAAAACTCCTGATGTCAGTCGGCGAAGACTATCACACCGGGCCGGCAAGACCGAGCCAAAGGCTGTAGCGGGAAGCTTCGGCGGTCTCATCGGCTTCCACGGTTTTTCTGTAGGAGCGAGCTTGCTCGCGAACCTTACTGGCCCGCACCGCTTCCAGCTGTTCGCGAGCAAGCTCGCTCCTACAAGATCACGCTGAACATTGGCGTGAGGCCGCACAGTTCGAAGGATGTCTAGCAGCGCTAGAGAAGCTCACCCGCGTGGATGATGCTGGGCGTGCAGGTCCTGCAGGCGAGCGCGTGCGATGTGGGTATAGATCTGCGTGGTCGACAGATCGCTATGCCCCAGCAGCATCTGTACCACGCGCAGGTCAGCGCCGTGATTGAGCAGATGGGTGGCAAAGGCGTGGCGCAAGGTATGTGGCGACAGGCTCTTGCCAATGCAGGCCACCCTCGCGTGCAGCTTGATGCGGTGCCAGAAGGTCTGGCGCGTCATCTGCTCGCCGCGCAGGCTGGGGAACAGCACGTCGCTGGGCCGCCCCGCCAGCAGATCACCGCGGGCCTCGCGGACATAGCGCTCGATCCAGCGGATCGCCTCCTCGCCCAGCGGCACCAGGCGCTCCTTGCTGCCCTTGCCGAGCACGCGCACCACGCCCTGGCGCAGGTTCACCTGCTCCAGGGTCAGGCCGACCAGTTCGCTGACCCGCAGGCCGCAGGCATACAGCACTTCGAGCATGGTGCGATCGCGCAGCCCGAGCGGGTCGTCGGTCTCCGGCGCTGCCAGCAACGCCTCCACATCCGCCTCCGACAGCGACTTGGGCAGCGGTTTGCCCAGTTGCGGCAGATCCACCAGCAGAGTCGGGTCTTCGGCGATCAGGCCCTCGCGCAGGTAGTAGCGATAAAAGCCACGCAGGCCCGACAGGAAGCGTGCCGTGGAGCGCGCCTTGTAGCCCTCGCCCAGGCGCCAGGCCAGATGATCGAGAATCACGTCGCGACCAGCCGCCTCCAGCACCACGCCGCGCTGGTCCAGCCAGCCGTTGAACAGGGCGAGATCACTCCCATACGCACTGCGGGTGTTGTCGGAGAGCCCCTTCTCCAGCCAGAGGGCATCGAGGAAGCGGTCGATCAGGGGATGAGCAATCGGAGTCATTTCAAGCCAGTACAAAGGAAAAAGCGGCGCCGGTAGTCTTTCATAGACACCATCCCCCTCACCACTGCTGCACAACCTCGGACGGTCCATGGACGAACACAGCACCTATTACGCCTTCGCCGGTATCGGTATCGCCGCCCTCCTCAGCCAATGGCTGGCCTGGCGCCTGCGCCTGCCGGCGATTCTCTTCCTGCTGTTGAGCGGCATCCTGGTTGGCCCGATCCTGCACGTGCTGTCGCCCGAAGCGCTGTTCGGCCCGCTGTTGTTCCCCGTGGTCTCCCTCGCGGTAGCCCTGGTGCTGTTCGAGGGCAGCCTGACCCTGCACCTGGACGAATGGAAGGAAATCGGCACTGTGGTACGCCGCATGGTGACCATTGGCGCCCTGGTCACCTGGGGTGTGATCGCCCTGGCCACCCACTACCTGCTCGACTTCACGTGGGAGATGGCACTGCTGTTCGGCACCCTGACGCTTGTCACCGGCCCTACGGTGATCGTGCCGATGCTGCGCGTGGTCCGCCCCAACGCCACCATCGCCAACATCCTGCGCTGGGAGGGCATCGTCATCGACCCCATCGGCGCCATCCTCGCCGTGGTGGTCTACACCTTCATCGCCGCGAGCGACGCAGGCTCCGGCTGGACGGACAGCCTGCTGACCTTCATCAGCGTGATCGGCTGCGGCATCCTCTTCGGCCTGCTCGGCGGCCAGGCGCTGGGCGTCGCGTTGCGTCGCCACTGGCTGCCGGACTACCTGCACAACCTGGCATCGCTGTCGGTCGTCCTTGGCGTGTTCGTGCTGTCCAACACCGTGATGTCCGAGTCAGGATTGCTCGCCGTCACCGTGATGGGTCTGCGCATGGCCAACATGCAGGGCGTCGACGTGCGGCACATCCTGCACTTCAAGGAGAACCTCAGCGTCCTGCTGATTTCCGGCCTGTTCGTGCTGCTTGCCGCGCGCCTGGACTTGCCGGCCCTGCTCGGCCTGGGGCCGATCGCGCTGTTGGTGCTGGTGCTGATCCAGTTCGTCGCACGCCCGCTGAACGTGCTGATCGCCACGGCCGGGTCAACGCTGAACTGGCGGGAACGGGCGCTGCTGAGCTGGATCGCACCAAGGGGAATCGTCGCCGCGGCGGTCTCGGCAATCTTCGCCATTCGCCTGCAGGAGGCTGGCCACGCCCAGGCTGGCGTGCTGGTGCCGCTGACCTTTCTGGTGATCATCGGCACCGTGATCCTGCAAAGCGCCACCGCCCGCCCGCTGGCCCGCCTGCTGAAGGTTGCCGAGCCGGTGCCCACCGGCTTCCTCATCATCGGTGCCAATCCGGTGGCCCGCGCCATCGGCACCGGCCTACAGAACGCCGGCGTGGAGGTACTGCTGACCGACTCGAGCTGGGAGAACACCCGCGCCGCGCGCATGGACAACCTGCCCACCTACTTCGGCAACCCGGCCTCGCAGCACGCCGAGGCGCACCTGGACCTGATCGGCCTGGGACACCTGCTGGCCCTATCGCCCAACGCTGAGCTCAATGCGCTGATGTGCATGAGCTTCCGTCACGAGTTCAACCCGCGCCAGCGCTTCATCCTGCCCAGCAGCCAGGACAGCAGGCGCAGCGAGAAGCATCGGGTCAGCGACCGCCATCGCGGCCGGCCGCTGGGGCAATCGACGATCACTTATCCACAGATGGCAGGCCTTATCGCTCGCGGCGCGGAAATCCGCTCGACGCTACTGAGCGAGAACTTTGGCTGGGAGGATTACCAGGCGCTGCACGAAGGCCGTGCGCTTCTGCTGTTCGCCAAGGACCCGAATGGCCGCCTGCACATTGCCAGCCCCGAGCGTCCGCTGACGCCCGACACGGGGTGGACGGTGATTTCGCTGATCGAGGAAGTAGCTGAAGGGTCGTCGAGCAGGAATGAAACGGCACAAGTCGCAAGAACCTGACGACTGGCTACGTCACCCTATCTTACGGTTGGTGACAGAATATGTCTGACAGACAATGATTGCACCACGCCATCATTGCGCCCCACGAAGCCCACGCCATGCCCAGTCAACAGAACTCTCGCCTCGGTCAGATCCTTATCAGCAAGGGCCTGATTACCTCCCAACAGCTGGACAAGGCCATCCAGCTTCAGCTCACCAACGGCCTGCGCCTGGGCGAAACCCTGATCCAGCAAGGCTGGATCAGCGAACGCCAGCTAGGCCGTGCGCTGAAGAAGCAGAACAACCTGCGCCTGGCCGCGACCCTGGTCGCCGCGCTGCTCAGCCCGTTCCAGCTGGCCAGCGCCGATGTGCAACGCCAGGCACCAACGAGCATCACCCGCCATGAGGCGCCCAAGGGCTTGAAGCCACTGAGCGACCGCGAGATGAGCGACGTCAGCGCCCAGGGTTTCGATGACACCCTGCAGAGCCTGCTGGTCAGCGCCGAGAGCGGCGATGGCGTCGGCGCCATCAAGCAACTGTCGCGCCTGGTAATGCCCGTGGTGGATAGCCTCGACGCCGAAACCTCTTTGCACGACGTCCAGTACGACACGCTGCACGCCTCCTCCAGCCTGAATGCCGATGGATCGATCAACGTGCGCCTGCCCAGCTCCATCGGCGAGGTGCGCTTCGACAACATCCGCGTCGCCGGCGCGCCGAAGACCCAGAGCATGGGCAGCCTGAGCCTGCAGAACATCGACCTGTCGCAGGCCTCGCTGAAGATCAGCCTGCGCCACTGACGCATTCTCTTTGTAGGAGCGAGCTTGCTCGCGAACGGCCCCGCGCCGAATCGGCCGGCGAACAGCTTCGCGAGCAAGCTCGCTCCTGTAGAAAGCGGACAGGCATGAAGCAAGAAGGCGCCCAAGGGCGCCTTCTTTCATTTCAGGCCTCGAAGCCGGGCAGGACCGGCACCGGGCGCTTCTCATCGTCGATGGCGACGAAGCTGAACAGCCCGTGGATAGCCTTCTCGCGGCCATCGGCGGACATGCTCTCGACGAAGACCTCCACCTCGACCTTGAGGCTGGTGTTGCCAACCTTCACCACCCGGCCGATCAATTCGACGATGGAGCCGGCGGCGATCGGGTGCTTGAAGTCGATGCGATCGGTGGACACGGTCACCAGCGGCAGGCGGCAGAACCGGGTCGCGGCGATGAACGAGACCTCATCCATCCAGGCCAGCGCGGTACCGCCGAACAGGGTGTTGTGGTGGTTGGTGGTGGGCGGGAAAACCGCTTTGGTCACGCGGGTTTCGGACAACTCGGTACGACGGAGGATTTCTTGCTCTCTGGAGCTCATGCCACTGCTACCTGATGCAATGAGGGTGGCTGCCGGTGCTGCGGGGTCTTGTACTTCTAATGCGCTGCCGGGGGCAGATGGGGCGCCGGATTGAACGGCGAAAAATTACGGGCAAGAAAAAAGCAGCCCTTGGGCTGCTTTTTTCGGGAACAACCGGCGAATTAGGCCAGTTTTTCCTTGATGCGTGCTGCCTTGCCGGACAGCTCGCGGAGGTAGTACAGCTTGGCCTTGCGCACGTCGCCGCGACGCTTGACGGAGATGCTGTCAACCAGCGGGCTGTAGGTCTGGAAGGTACGCTCAACGCCTACGCCGTTGGAGATCTTGCGAACGGTGAAAGCGCTGTTCAGGCCGCGGTTACGCTTGCCGATCACGACGCCTTCGAAGGCCTGCAGACGCTGACGGTCGCCTTCCTTCACTTTAACCTGGACGATTACGGTGTCGCCGGGGGCGAACGCCGGAATCTCTTTGCTCATCTGTTCAGCTTCGATCTGCTGAATGATCTTGTTGGTCATTTCGTGCTCCTAAGACAAGCGCTCGGCGCTCGCCATCGATACGTTAACTATCGTTCCGCTGGCGGATGTATTCCTCCAGCAGCTTTTTCTCTTCTCCAGAAAGCGAGCGGCAATCCAGAAGATCGGCACGTCGTTCCCAGGTCCTGCCTAAGGACTGCTGTAAACGCCAGCGCCGGATGTGTTCGTGGTTGCCGCTGAGCAGCACCTCCGGAACACGTTTGTCTGCGTACACCTCAGGTCGGGTGTAGTGCGGACAGTCGAGCAGGCCGTCCGTAAAGGAGTCCTCCTCGGCGGAATCCACGTGGCCCAATGCACCGGGCAACAACCGCGTAACCGCGTCAATCAGCACCATGGCCGGAAGCTCACCCCCGGACAGGACATAATCGCCGACTGACCATTCCTCATCGACATGCTCTTCAATGAAGCGCTCGTCGATGCCTTCGTAACGCCCGGCGATCAGGATCAGACGTTCCTCGTTCGCCAGTTCTTTCACGGCCGCCTGCGTCAGCTTGCGACCTTGCGGCGAGAGGTAGATCACCTTCGCCGGTCCGCCTGCGGCTTGCCGGGCATCGCCCAGTGCGCCTTCGAGCGGCTTGATTTTCATCACCATGCCGGGACCACCGCCGAAAGGCCGGTCGTCCACCGTCTGGTGACGGTCCTCGGTGTTGCTTCGCGGGTTGAAGCACTGAAGCTGAATCAGCTCCTGCTTGACCGCGCGACTCGTGATGCCATAGTCGCTGATGGCGCGAAACATCTCCGGAAAGATGGTTATGACTCCAATCCACATGGGTTAGAAGTCCGCGTCCCAGTCCACCCGCATCTCACCGGCTTCCAGGTCCACCGCTTGTACGCACTGATCCGTATACGGGAGCAGGCGTTCACGGTCGTCCAGACTGCCTGCGCAGGGCTTGACTACCATCACATCGTTGGCGCCGGTCTCCAGCATGTGGTCGAGAATCCCGAACAGCTGCCCGTTCTGGTCGATCACCTTGAGACCTTCCAACTGACTCCAGTAGAACTCGCCATCGTCCAGCACCGGCAGCTCGCTGCGCGGGACCAGGATTTCGAATTCAGCGAAGGTGCGGGCGATCTCGCGATCATCCAGTCCCTTCAGCTTCGCGACCAGGACATTGCCCTGCACGCGACCTTGGACCAGTTCAGCCTGTCGAACCTCGTTGCCACGCTTGAGCGTCCAGCGACGGTAGTCCAGCAGGTTGTCCAACGGATCGGTAAAGGAATACACCTTCACCTCACCACGAATACCGTGCACCGATACGATCTTGCCGAGAACAACCATCTCCTCGGCGGGAGCAGGATTCGTGTTCATCGATCTCAGGCAGCCTTGGCGGCGTCCTTGATCAGCTGAGCAACACGCTCAGACGGTTGAGCGCCTTGGCTCAGCCAGTAGTTCAGACGCTCCTGGTTGACCGAGAACTTGACTTCGGCGCCAGTGGCGACAGGGTTGAAGAAGCCGACGCGCTCGACGAAACGGCCGTCACGAGCGTTGCGGCTGTTGGTCACGGTCAGGTGATAGAACGGGCGCTTCTTGGAGCCGCCACGAGCCAGACGAATGGTTACCATGCGTACGTTGTTCCTATGGTTTGCTTGCAAAAAAGAAATGCAGCCCTCGGGCACATAGCCCGAAAGGCCGCATATTCTATGAGCTAAAACCCCGCGCCGCAAGCCGCAGCGCGTCCGGCCCGCCGGGCGGCGAGCCGTCTGGGCTTACATCTTGGGCATGCCGCCGGGGAACATGCTCCCCATGCCGCGCATCATCTTGGCCATGCCGCCCTTGGCGGTGACCTTCTTCATCATCTTCTGCATCTGCTTGTGCTGCTTGATGAGGCGACCGACGTCCTGCACCTGGGTACCGGAACCCATGGCGATGCGGCGTTTGCGCGAACCGCTGATCACTTCCGGATCACGGCGCTCGGCGGGGGTCATGGAGTTGATGATCGCCTCCATCTGCTTGAACTGCTTCTCCGCCGCATTCTGCGCGTTGCCCATCTGCGACAGGTTGACGCCGCCGAGCATCGGCAGCTTGTCCATCAGGCTGCCCAGGCCGCCCATGTTCTTCATCTGCTGCAGCTGATCACGGAAGTCTTCCAGGTCGAAGCCCTTGCCCTTCTTGATCTTCTTCGCGAGCTTCTCGGCCTTCTCGCGATCCATGCTCTGCTCGGCCTGCTCGATCAGGCTGAGCACGTCACCCATGCCGAGGATGCGCGAGGCCACGCGGTCGGGATGGAACGGATCGAGCGCTTCGCTCTTCTCGCCCATGCCGAGGAACTTGATCGGCTTGCCGGTGATGGCGCGCACGGACAGCGCGGCACCGCCACGGGCGTCGCCGTCGACCTTGGTCAGCACCACGCCGGTCAGCGGCAGCGCATCATTGAACGCCTTGGCGGTGTTGGCGGCGTCCTGGCCGGTCATGGCGTCGACCACGAACAGGGTTTCCACCGGCTTGATCGCCGCGTGGACCTGCTTGATCTCGTCCATCATGTCGGCGTCGATGTGCAGACGGCCGGCGGTGTCGACGATGACCACGTCGATGAACTTCAGCTTGGCTTCGCGGATCGCCGCTTCGGCGATCGCCACCGGCTTCTGGCTGGTATCGGACGGGAAGAAGGTCACGCCGATGTCGCTGGCCAGGGTTTCCAGCTGCTTGATCGCCGCCGGGCGGTAGACGTCGGCGGATACCACCAGTACCGACTTCTTCTTGCGCTCCTTGAGGAAGCGCGCCAGCTTGCCGGCGGTGGTGGTCTTGCCCGCGCCCTGCAGGCCGGCCATCAGGATGACCGCCGGCGGAGCGGCGTTGAGGTCCAGGTCCTCGTTGGCCGCGCCCATCAGCTCGACCAGCTCGGCCTGGACGATCTTCACGAAGGCCTGGCCCGGGGTCAGGCTCTTGGAAACCTCGGTGCCGACCGCGCGATCCTTGATCTTGGCGACGAAGTCCTTGACCACCGGCAGGGCCACGTCGGCCTCCAGCAGGGCCATCCGTACTTCGCGGAGCGTGTCCTTGATGTTGTCCTCGGTCAGCTTGGCCTTGCCGGTGACGTGGCGCAGCGTTTGCGAGAGGCGATCTGTAAGGTTTTCGAACATGCGCGTTCCTAATCAGCCCGATCGGGCCTGGGTTTGGCTTGTCAGCAAGCCGCCGATTATAGCGAAGTGCGGCCAGCGCCAACACCGCCGATGATCCCGATGTGACGGAGCGCTTCGCAGGCCAGAAGCGAACTGTTCTCAGCGGCTTTCTAGGCGCGGGCGATCTGTGCCAAACTCAGCACCTTTCGGGTCCCCCGTCGAAGGACTGTTCCAAGGACTTATGCAACCTCTGCTGCCCAGCCTGATCGCCGCCGTCCTTTATATCGGCACAACCGTCTACCAGGGCGCAAGCCTGGCCCGCCGCACCCCGCCGCAGAAACCGCTGCTCCTCCTGCTGGGCCTCATCGCCCTGCTCTGCCAGGCCTACAGCCTGAGCCAGGAGCTGCTGACGCCTGCGGGCCTGGCGCTGGACTTCTTCAACGCCGCCAGCCTGATCTCCGCCGCGGTCACCGCCCTGACCCTGCTGGCCTGCCTGCGCATCCCGGTGCAGAACCTGCTGCTCTTCCTTTACCCGCTCGGCGCGCTGACCACCCTGCTGGCCTTGCTGATGCCCCACGGCACCATCGAGCCGATCAACGAGCAGCCCGGCATCCTCGCCCACATCCTGCTGTCGATCCTGGCCTACGGCCTGCTGACCATCGCTGTGGTCCAGGCGCTGCTCCTGCTGGTGCAGGACCATCAGCTCAAGCACAAGCACCCGTCGGGCCTGATCCGCAACTTCCCGCCGCTGCAGACCATGGAAAGCCTGCTGTTCGGCTTCCTCTGGGGCGGCTGGTCGCTGCTCTCGCTGTCGCTGATCTCCGGCTGGCTGTTCGTCGACAACCTGTTCGCCCAGCACCTGGCGCACAAGACCATCCTCTCCTGCTTCGCCTGGGTGGTGTTCGGCGTGCTGCTGTGGGGCCGCCACCAGCTCGGCTGGCGCGGCCACAAGGCGATCCGCTGGACCCTCGCGGGTTTCTGCCTGCTGATGCTGGCCTACTTCGGCAGCAAGCTGGTCAAGGAATTCATCCTGCACATCTGAGGCTAACGGCGGCGCCTGAGCGCCGCTGAAGGATATGCGCGCATGGAAGAGATCCACCCCGGCTACCTGATCGGCCTGCTGGTCTTCCTGATCCTCTGCTCGGCATTCTTCTCCAGCGTCGAGACCGGCATGCTCAGCCTCGACCGCTACCGCCTGCGCCACCTGTCCAAGCAGGGCAACCGCGGGGCGCGCCGCACCAGCTGGCTGCTGCTGCGCACCGACCGGCTGCTGGGCACCATCCTGATCGGCAACAACTTCGTCAACATCATCGCCTCGTCCCTGGCGACCCTGCTGGCCCTGCGCCTGTGGGGCGAAGCGGGCGTGGCCATCGCCACCGTGGCGCTGACGCTGATCCTGCTGATCTTCGGCGAAATCACCCCCAAGACCTACGCCGCCCTGCGCCCCGAGCGCGTGGCCTTCCCCGCCAGCCTGCCGCTGATCTGGATGCAGAAGCTGTTCAGCCCGCTGCTCTGGCTGATGACCGGCATCAGCAACCTCCTCCTGCGCCTGGGCGGCCTCGACCCGACCCAGCGTGGCGGCAAGCCGCTGAGCAACGACGAACTGCGCAGCGTCGTCACCGACTCCAGCGAAAAGCTCACCCATAATCGCCAGGACATGCTGCTGAGCATCCTCGACCTGGAAAAGATCACGGTGAACGACCTGATGGTGCCGCGCAACGAGGTCCAGGGCATCGACCTGGACGACGAGCTGGAAACCATCATCGGCCAGCTGCGCAACACCACCCATACCCGGCTACCGGTGTTCCGCAACGATATCAACCAGGTCGAGGGCGTGGTGCACATGCGCCAGATCGCCCGCCTGCTGACCCATAACCAGTTGACCAAGGACAGCCTCAAGGCCGCCTGCCTGGAGCCCTACTTCGTGCCCGAGAGCACGCCGCTGTCGACCCAGCTGGTGAACTTCCAGAAGCAGAAGCGCCGCATCGGCATCGTCGTCGACGAGTACGGCGAGGTGATCGGCATCATCACCCTGGAAGACATCCTCGAAGAGATCGTCGGCGAGTTCAGTAACCAGAACACCCTGCGCAACCCGGACATCCACCCCCAGGCCGACGGCACCTATGTCATCGACGGCTCGGCCAACCTGCGTGACGTCAACCGCGCGCTGGGCTGGCAACTACCCAGTGACGGGCCCAAGACTCTCAACGGCCTGGTCACCGAAGCGCTGGAGCAGATCCCAGACTGCGCCGTGTGCCTGAAGATCGGCCGCTATCGCCTGGAGATCCTCCAGTCGGGGGAAAACCGGGTGAAAAGCGTGCGCGCGTGGCTGCCTGGCGCCCCGCCAAGAGAGCCTTACGCCGACGAGCTTGCCTGAGCCGCCCCGCCCGCCCCTATAATCCAGGCGGCTTACCCAGCCTCCCGCCGACGCCCGCCGTTATCCGCGACGCAGCGCCGGCCAGTCAATCGCACGCCCCGCCGAGCCTCGACCCTGCGTCGTTGCCTTGCGAAGCAGCCGGCCTCGCCCCGACCCGCCGCGAGCCGCGCCCATCCAGCCCCGACACCGGGCCGCGCTCGCACTCGCGCCATGGCAATGCCTCCTATGACGCTGGACACGACCAGAGAGTCGTCGCCAGCCGTGACTGCCAGGGATATTCCCCGTATGACCAGCGCCACCCTCGAAGCCGCACAACCAGCCGCACAGACCAACTCCACCACCCGCGTCGCGGTAGCCAGCTTCATCGGCACCGCCATTGAGTTCTACGACTTCTACGTCTACGCCACCGCCGCCGCTCTGGTGATCGGCCCGGTGTTCTTCCCGCAGACCTCCGGTACCGCCCAGGCGCTCAGCGCCTTCATTACCTTCGGCATCGCCTTCCTCGCTCGCCCGTTGGGTTCGGCACTGTTCGGCCACTTCGGCGACCGCATCGGGCGCAAGTCGACCCTGGTGGCCTCCCTGCTGCTGATGGGCATCTCCACCACCCTGATCGGCCTGCTGCCGGGCTACGACAGCATTGGCGCCTGGGCGCCGATCCTGCTCTGCGTGCTGCGCTTCGGCCAGGGCCTTGGGCTGGGTGGCGAATGGGGCGGCGCCGCACTGCTGGCCACGGAGAACGCTCCCAAGGGCCGCCGCGCCTGGTTCGGCATGTTCCCGCAGATGGGTCCGTCGATCGGCTTCCTCGCCGCCAACGGCCTGTTCCTCTGCCTCGCCATGCTGCTGAGCGAAGAGCAGTTCCGCGCCTGGGGCTGGCGCATCCCGTTCGTGCTCAGCGCGGTGCTGGTCATCGTCGGCCTCTACGTTCGCCTCAAGCTGGTGGAAACCCCGGTGTTTGCGAAGGCCATGGAGCGCCACGAGCGCGCGAGCCTGCCGATCGCCGAACTGTTCGCCAAGCATTGGCGGCCCACCCTGCTGGGCGCCCTGGCGATGGTGGTGTGCTATGCGCTCTTCTATATCTCCACGGTGTTCTCGCTGAGCTACGGCGTCAGCACCCTGGGTTACAGCCGTGAGGACTTCCTCGGCCTGCTGTGCATCGCCGTGCTCTTCATGGCAGCAGCAACACCGGTATCGGCCTGGCTGAGCGATCGCTTCGGGCGCAAGCCGGTGCTGATCGTCGGCTGCATCGCCGCCATTGCCTCGGGCTTCGCCATGGAGCCGCTGCTGAGCCAGGGCTCGTCGGTGGAAGTGGCGGTCTTCCTGTCCCTGGAACTGTTCCTCATGGGCGTGACCTTCGCCCCCATGGGCGCGCTGCTGCCAGAACTGTTCCCCACCCACGTGCGCTACACCGGCGCCTCGGCGGCCTATAACCTCGGCGGCATCCTTGGCGCCTCGGTGGCGCCGTACATCGCACAGAAGCTGGTGGGCATGGGTGGCCTGAGCTGGGTGGGCGGCTATGTGTCGGTCGCGGCGGCACTCAGCCTGCTGGCGGTGCTGTGCCTGCGCGAGACGCGCGGGGACGATCTGAACGATATCCGCTGAGACCTGCATGTAAGAGCGAGCTCGCTCGCGAACGCATTGCACCGCCAGCCCCGGCGTGACGCGGGTTCGCGAGGAAGCTCGCTCCTACAGAAGGGTTCGATCCTGGGAAACCAGCCATTGGGCCAGATGCTCACCCCAAACCTGATAACCCAGCGCCGACGGGTGATAGCCATCGATGGCGAGGAACTGCGGCTGCATCTCCAGGCTGACGCCGCAATACCCCGCCCCCTGCGCCAGCGCCAGGCTGCTGAGCTGACGATCCAGCAGCGCTGCGCGCCAGCCGAGCAGCCGGCGCAGCAACCAGGGTAGCGCCGTGAAATGCTGCAATGGCGGCACGGCCGTGCAGACGACCTGTGTGCCGCGACCACGGAAGTGCGCGATCAGCTGCTCAAGGGCCCCCAGCCAACGCTGGCTGGAGCTGAAATGCGTGGTGTCGTTGACGCCGAAGACCAGCGCCACCAGCTCGTAATCCAGATCAGTTGCCACCGGCAGCAGGCGCTCGCAGGCCTCTGCGGCGGTAATACCGTTCTCCCCGACCGCGCGCCACGCAACGGGGCGCTCCAGGCGGCTCGATAGCGCCAACGCCATCCGCCCGGCCAGGGCAAAGTCCAGGCAGGACGCACCAACGCCGGCGACCGTGGATTCACCCAGCAGGAGAAGACGAAAAGGTTCGCCCGGAAACTCTGAGCCCGCAACGCCTTCGCAGACGCCCGCGGCGGGAGCCAGGCGCAAGGCCGTGCGCCTGGTACGCACGGCCATGGGCAGGGCCAGCGGCAACAGCGGCAATGCCGCCGCCCACCACATCAGCCCCGCCCAGCGGCTCACAGCTCGACTTTGACCGCCTGGGCCGAGCGGGTGGCCTTGGCGCGGGCAGCGTCGATCGACTCGTCACGCGCCAGGGCTACGCCCATGCGGCGCTGGCCATCCACCTCCGGCTTGCCGAACAGGCGCAGCGCGGTGTCCGGCTCGCTCAGCGCGGCGCCGAGGTTACCGAAGGAAACCTGCTGCGACTTGCCTTCCACCAGGATCACCGCCGAGGCGGAATCGCCCAGCTGGCGGATCACCGGGATCGGCAGGCCGAGGATGGCGCGGGCATGCAGGGCGAACTCGGAGAGGTCCTGGGAAATCAGCGTGACCAGGCCGGTGTCGTGCGGGCGCGGCGAGACTTCGCTGAACCACACCTCGTCACCCTTGACGAACAGCTCCACGCCGAACAGGCCGCGGCCGCCCAGCGCTTCGGTGACCGCCCTGGCCACGCGCTCGGACTCGGCCAGCGCCTTCGGGCTCATCGCCTGGGGTTGCCAGGACTCGTGGTAGTCGCCCTTCACCTGGCGGTGACCGATGGGCGCGCAGAAGGTAGTGCCGCCAATGTGGCGCACGGTGAGCAGGGTGATCTCGTAGTCGAAGTCGATGAAGCCCTCGACGATGACCCGGCCCTTGCCGGCGCGGCCGCCTTCCTGGGCGTAGTCCCAGGCGGTCTTCAGGTCGGCGTCGGACTTGAGCACGCTCTGCCCCTTGCCGGAGGAACTCATGATCGGCTTCACAACACACGGGTAGCCCACGGCGGCGACGCCAGCGGCGTAGTCTTCGTAGGTGTCGGCGAAGTGGTAGGGCGAAGTCGGCAGACCCAGCTCTTCGGCGGCCAGGCGGCGGATGCCCTCGCGGTTCATGGTCAGTTGAGCTGCACGGGCGGTGGGGATGACGGTGTAGCCTTCGTTCTCCAGCTCGACCAGGGTCGCGGTGGCGATGGCCTCGATCTCCGGCACGATGTAGTGCGGCTTCTCCTGCTCGATCACTGCGCGCAGGGCCACGCCGTCGAGCATGCTGATCACATGGCTGCGGTGCGCGACCTGCATGGCCGGAGCGTTCGTGTAGCGGTCCACGGCGATGACTTCGCAGCCCAGGCGCTGCAGCTCGATCGCCACTTCCTTGCCCAGCTCGCCGGAGCCACAGAGCAGTACGCGGGTCGCGCTCGGCGACAGGGGAGTTCCAAGACGGGGCATTGCGGGAAACCTCGAGAAGGGAAAGTTCGAAACGGGGTAGCTCGTAAACGGGAAAGCTCGCGGCGGGCTAGGCCAGCACACCCTGCTCGCGGGCACGCTGTTCGCAACGCTGGAGCACCTCGCGGCGCTCGGCGTTGTCCATCAGGCCCCAGCGGGTGATTTCAGCGGCGCTGCGCTGGCAACCCAGGCAGATGTCGGCATCGTCCAGCGCGCAGACGTGCACGCAGGGCGAGGCGACGGGACGTTCTTCAGTCATCTTCCTGCTCGGCCAGGTCGCGGGCGTAGCGCTGGGCGTTGTGCACGTAATGGGCGGCGCTGGCCTCGAGCATCTTCTTCTGCGGCTCGGTCAGCTCGCGCACCACCTTGCCGGGCGAGCCCATGACCAGGGAGCCGTCGGGGATTTCCTTGCCCTCGGGGATCAGCGCGTTGGCGCCGATGATGCAGTACTTGCCGATCTTCGCGCCGTTGAGGATCACCGCGTTGATGCCGACGAGGCTGTAGTCGCCTACCTGGCAGCCGTGCAGCATGGCGTTGTGGCCGATGGTCACGCCCTTGCCCAGGGTCAGCGGGAAGCCCATGTCGGTATGCATGACGGTGCCGTCCTGCACGTTACTGTGCTCGCCGATGTGGATCAGCTCATTGTCGCCGCGCAGTACGGCGTTGAACCAGACGCTGGCGCCGGCGTCGAGGCGCACCTTGCCGACCACCGTGGCGTTGGGGGCGATCCAGCTCTCCGGATGGGTTTCGACTCGGGACGAGCCCAGGCGGTACTTCATGGTTTCTCCTCAGGCGGTGGCCGCTCTTTATTATCAGGTCTCAGCTCAGCTTGATGAACTTCGATGGCGGCTGGTGCAGGTCGATACGGGCGTCGTACAGCAGGTTCAGCAGCTCGACCAGCATGATCGCGGACAGGCCCCAGATCTTGTAGCCCTCGAACAGGTAGCTCGGGACGTACCAGCTGCGGCCGAAGTAATCGATACGGTGGGTGGTTTCCCGCGGGTCGCCGCGGAAGAACTCCAGCGGCACCTTGAACACGGCGTCGATCTCGCCGTCGTTGGGACGGTACTCCACGAAATCGGGGACAAAGCCGACGAATGGTTTGACCAGGATGCCGTGCCGCGAGACCAGGGTGCTCAACGGACCGACGACCTCCACCAGCCCCGGCGGCAGGGCAATTTCCTCCTGCGCCTCGCGCAGCGCGGTGTGGATCAGGTCGACGTCCTCCGGGTCACGACGTCCGCCGGGGAAGGCCACCTCGCCGCTGTGGGTCGAAAGCCCGGTCGCGCGCAGGGTGAGCACGAGCTCTTCCTGGGGGGTGATGGGGAGCAGGACCGCCGCCTCGGGGAAGCTGTGGTCCGTTTCAAGGTCGCTTGGGGTGTGCGTCTGTATGCGTTGGCGCAGCTGGTCCAGCATGCCGAACATCCTGCGGGGGCCGATTCTTCTAATTGAAGGATCATGGCACGAAAGACGCCCCTGCCCAACCCCCGCCCCTTGCTGGGTGCCCCGCGCAGCGCGCAAGATTGCCCCATTCAATAACAAGGAAGCGGCATGAAATTCTGCAGCCAGTGCGGCGCCAGCGTGAGCCTGCGCATCCCCAGCGGCGACAACCGCCCGCGCTTCGTCTGCGACCAGTGCCAGACCGTGCATTACCAGAACCCGCGCATCGTTGCCGGCTGCCTGCCGGTCTGGGAGGGGAAAATCCTTCTCTGCCGCCGCGCCATCGAGCCGCGCCGAGGGTACTGGACGCTACCGGCAGGCTTCATGGAGAACGGCGAAACCCTGGAACAGGCCGCCGCCCGCGAGACGCTCGAAGAAGCCAACGCCCGCGTCCACGGCCTGCAGCTTTATACGGTCTTTGATCTGCCGCATATCAGCCAGATTTATATCTTCTTCCGCGCCGAACTCGCCGACCTCGACTTCTGTGCCGGCGACGAAAGCCTGGAAGTGCAGCTCTTCGAAGAATCCGACATTCCGTGGGGTGAGCTGGCTTTCCCCACCGTGGGCCGTACCTTAGAATATTTCCTGGCGGATCGGATCATTCAGAACTTCCCGATACGCAATGAAGGGATTCTCCCAATGCTTGCACAGAAAAAGAACTTATAAGCTCATTTACCGCCTCTAAGGCTTTAGGAACTACCGGGGAACACCACTCGATGCGCTGGTTGATTGCCGTACTTTGTCTGACCTTCGCAGCGTTCTCGCATGCCAACGCGACGCCCACGCTCGACGGTCACATCGACAAGATTCTCGTGCTCAAGTCCGAGCGCAAACTGCACCTCATGAGCAACGGCAAGGTGCTCAAGAGCTACCGCGTGTCCCTGGGCAAACGCCCGCAGGGGCCGAAGCTGGCCGAAGGCGACAACCGCACGCCGGAGGGCTTCTACTGGGTCGACTGGCGCAAGACCAGCGACAAGTACAACCTCTCCATGCACATTTCCTACCCCAACGCCCGCGACGTGGCCAAGGCACGGGAGAAGAGCCTGCAGCCGGGCGGGATGATCATGATCCACGGCACCCCGATGGATGACGACTACCCCGAGTGGTACTTCTCGACCCTGGACTGGACCAACGGCTGCATCGCCATGACCAATGCCGACATGCGCGAGGTCTGGAGCCTGGTCAAGGACGGCACGCTGATCGAGATTCGCCCGTAAGGGCAGCAGCATGAAAAAAGGCGCCCGCGGGCGCCTTTTTCGTATGGTTCAGAACACCATGTCCGACAGCCGCCAGACCTCGAAGGCCGGCGTCTCATAGGGATGGGCCTGCTTGAGGGCCTTGACCGAGTCATGGATCAACTCGTCGGCGACCACCATCTCCACCTTCCATTCGGCGACCTGCTCGATGCTGCCGGCCTGGCCAATGAACGGGTTGCTGCCCTGCAAGGGGCGGAACTGTCCCTGTCCGAGCGCCTGCCAGCAACAGCTGTCATAGGCACCGATGCGTCCTGCACCGGCGGCGAACACCGCTTTCTTGACCGATTCCAGATGGCTTTCCGGAACGTAGAAACACAGTTTGTACATCGGAGACTCCGACCGAAACGGGGACACGACCGTGGCAAGGCGCGCCACGGGTGACAAATGCTGCCACAAATAGTGGCACTTTGCCTCTTGCGACCGACAAGTCGTCGTCCAAGTTCGACCGTCCGGTTCCCTGCTGGTTCGTCAGGGAAGTCCTTTGTATGAAATCTGTGACCGACTTCGAGCTCCGCGCTGCCGAAGTCGAAAGCGCGAGCCGTCAGACGATTCCGCAGAGCCGACCCAACTCGCTGAGCATTTAATGAGATTTATCGAACGAAAGTTCTTCTTACTGCGTAGGGCAAATCTCTAAGAGACTTTTTGGGCGCTCTGGTCACAGCGCCCACCGTGGGATGAGGCGATAACTACGGGGTTCTTCCCACTCGTACGGTACCGCGCCATGAACGACCTGATCGCCCGCTCCAACCCCGACGGCTCCACACGCCGCCAGAAGCTTCTGCTGATCTACCCGCCGATGACCACCCCCACCTCGCCGCCCCTGGGTGCACCGATGCTAAAGGGCTACATCGAGCGGGAACTGCCCAACTGGGAAGTGAAGGTGCTGGACCTGAACATCTGGTGCTACGAGCGGGTATTCGAGATGTTGCGCAGTGGTTTCATCCGGATTCCGGATGAGTACCTGCCTGGAGGTCAAAGCGCGCTGGCGTCCTTGCTGGAGGTCCCGGACTTTTTCCGCGGCAAGACCGCAAGGGACTTCTATGCCGACCCTGCGGCCTATGACCAGTACGGCGAACTGCTGCTGGGTATCACTCACATCATGAGCACCCAACTGGGCAACGAGGCGAACTCGATACACCAGGGCGCCGGGTTGAGCCCCCTGCTGGCCGAGGCTTTCAAGCTGATCCTCGAGGAAAAGGCCGACTGCTACGGCTTCTCGATGATCTTCAACCAGCAACTGCCCGTGGGGGCCGCGCTCGGCCGTCTGCTGCGTCAGGAAACCACCAGCAAGGTGTTCTTCGGCGGCAGTTGCTTCACCGCCGGCGCCGAGGACTTCCTGCGCTGGTATCCGCATTCGGCAGACGTCATCGTCGACGGCGATGGCGAGGAGCCGCTTAAGCAACTGCTGCTTCAGGGCGGCTCGCCGGAGAATGTCCCGGGCGCCGTGTTCTTCGAGGATGGCGAAGTCAAACGCAACACCTCCGAATACCGCCGCGACATCGACGCCTACGGCAAACCGGACTTCGGCAACCTGCAGCTCGACCGCTACTACTCCCCCACTCCCGTCATTCCCCTGTTGCTGTCGCGAGGCTGTTACTGGCGGCGCTGCACCTTCTGCGTCCACTACATGTCCGCGGGACTGACCTACCGGCTGCACGGACTGGAAATGGTCATCGACATGCTCAGGGGGTTTGTCGAGCAAGGTATACGGCACTTCTCCTTCGTCGATGAAATGATCGCTCCCGGCCATTTCGCCAAGCTGGCGGACGCCATCATCGAGTCCGGGCTGGACATTTCCTACTACGCCCTGAGCAAGCCCAACCGTACCTTCACGCCGGAGATCCTCGCGAAGATGGCGCGCTCGGGCTGCAAGTACCTGCTGTGGGGCCTGGAAAGCGGCACGCAGCGGATTCTCGATCTGATGGACAAGGGCACCCGAATCGAGGACGTCGCGCAGGTGCTGCGCAATGCCCACTCGGCCGGGATCGCCAACCACGTCTACGTCATCTGCGGCTTCCCGACCGAAACGGCGGAAGAATTTGGCAATACCCTGCGATTCCTGGAGGAGAACCGCGAATACATCTACTCGATCCACCGCGGCACCTTCTCGCTGGAGCCCGGCTCTCCCATCTACAAGGAACAGGAGCGTTTCGGTGTCACCCGTGCCTGGATGGCGCAACCGACGCCGCTCGGCGGACGCTGGCTGCATGAAACCGTCAGCGGCATGAACCGTGAGCAGACACAGAACATCTTCCAGTCCGTGCAACCGTTCTTCCGACGCTTCAATCCGTATGCGGTTTACCTGGCCAATTACCGCGATCACGCCATGCTGGTGTACGACAAGCTCGGCGCCGAGGCCATGAAACAGATGCCGCGCGAGTTTCCTGCACTGAACCTGTCAGTGGCGCCCAGTGGAGTGCAGGCAACCACCGCCGACCTGCTGAGCTGAACAGGCCCGCGTCGTCGCGCTGTTCACTTGCGCAGCAGTCCACTGAACCAGCGCTCACCGGCGGCATGGCTGCGGCCGTCGCAGTAGGGCAACTCGGTGGACCGGCCGCAGCGGCATAGCAGCAAGTGGCGTTGGCGAGCGACCGTCAGCTCGAACACGTCCGGGCAGTCCGCCGCGGCGTCCGGCAGGCAAGCACAGCGCCCGCAGCGACACAGGCGCAGCACCTGTCCCGACGTTACCGGGCGAACTTCGGGAAGGACGGGGTCGTCAGCCAAGGCAGCCTCCATCGATGTCCAGGCAAAGAAAAAGGGGAAAGCCGAAGCTTTCCCCTTTTCCGTCACGCATGAAGGCCGAACTCAGCCGACCCAGACGCGGGCGTTGCGGAACATGCGCATCCAGCCGCCGTCCTCTTCCCACTCGTCCGGGCGCCAGGAGTTCTGCACGGCGCGGAACACGCGCTCCGGGTGCGGCATCATGATGGTGACACGGCCGTCGCGACTGGTCAGGCCGGTGATGCCACGGGGCGAGCCGTTCGGGTTGGCCGGGTAGGTCTCGGTGACCTTGCCCAGATTGTCGACGAAGCGCATGGCCACGGTGCCGGACAGGTCAGCCTCGAGCAGGGCTTCCTCGCTTTCGAACTCCGCATGGCCTTCGCCGTGGGCGATGGCGATGGGCAGGCGCGAACCGGCCATGCCCTGCAGGAAGATCGACTGCGACTCCTGGACCTGGACCATCGCCACGCGCGCCTCGAACTGCTCGGAGCGGTTGCGCACGAAGTGCGGCCAGAACTCGGTACCGGGGATCAGCTCATGCAGGTTGGACATCATCTGGCAACCGTTGCACACGCCCAGGGCAAAGCTGTCCTTGCGCTCGAAGAAGGCCTGGAAGCCATCACGGGCACGGGCGTTGAACAGGATCGACTTGGCCCAGCCTTCGCCGGCACCCAGCACGTCGCCGTAGGAGAAGCCGCCGCAGGCCACCAGGCCCTTGAACTGCTCCAGGCTGATGCGGCCGGAGAGGATATCGCTCATGTGCACGTCGACTGCGGCGAAGCCGGCGCGATCGAAGGCAGCCGCCATCTCGACCTGGCCGTTGACGCCCTGCTCGCGCAGGATGGCGATCTGCGGACGCACGCCTTTCTTGATGTAGGGCGCGGCGATGTTGTCGTTGACGTCGAAGCTCAGCTTCACCGACAGGCCGGGGTTGTCCTCGTCGAGCAGGCCGTCGAATTCCTGATCGGCGCAGTCGGCGTTGTCGCGCATGCGCTGAATGCGGTAGCTGGTTTCGCTCCAGATACGCTGCAGGTTGCGGCGCTGGTCGTTGAAGACGCGCTCGCCATTGAAGTCCAGGTTGATCTCGGCGCCCTTGACCGGCTGGCCGATGACGGCAACGCAGTCTTCCAGACCGGCGGCGCTGAACTGGGCCAGCACTTCCGGCGTGGCGCCGCTGCGAACCTGAATCACCGCACCCAGTTCTTCATTGAACAGGGCCGCGGTCAGCTCGTCACGGCTATCGGCCAGTGCGTCGAGGCTCAGGTCGAGGCCGCATTTGCCGGCGAAGGCCATTTCCACCACGGTGGCCATCAGGCCGCCGTCGGAACGGTCGTGGTAGGCCAGCAGGTGACCGTCGGCGTTCAGGCCCTGGATGACGGCAAAGAAGGCTTTCAGGTCTTCGGCATCGTCGACGTCCGGAGCGGCGCGGCCGATCTGGCCGTTGACCTGGGCGAGGATGGAGCCGCCCATGCGGTTCTTGCCACGGCCGAGGTCGATGGCGATCAGATCCGTCTCGCCCTTGTCCAGGCGCAGTTGCGGGGTCAGGATCTTGCGCACGTCGTTGACCGGGGCGAAGCCGGAGATGATCAGCGACATCGGCGAGGTGACGCTCTTCTCGGCGTCGCCATCCTGCCAGCGGGTCTTCATGGACATGGAGTCCTTGCCCACCGGGATGGTGATGCCCAGCGCCGGGCACAGTTCCATACCGACTGCCTTGACGGTGTCGTACAGGCGCGCGTCTTCGCCCGGGTGGCCGGCAGCGGCCATCCAGTTGGCGGAGAGCTTGATCTCGGAGATCTTGTCGATGCTCGCGGCGGCCAGGTTGGTGATGGTCTCGCCGATCGCCATGCGGCCGGAGGCCGGGGCGTCGATCAGGGCCAGCGGAGTGCGCTCGCCCATGGCCATGGCTTCGCCGGTATAGACGTCGAAGCTGGTGGCGGTGACGGCGCAGTCGGCCACCGGTACCTGCCACGGGCCGACCAGTTGGTCGCGCGCCACGAGGCCGGTGATGGTGCGGTCGCCGATGGTGATCAGGAAGTTCTTGCTGGCCACGGCCGGGTGACGCAGCACGCGCTGGGTGGACTCGGTCAGGTCCAGGCCGGCAGTGGCGAAGTCATCGCCCAGTTCGGCTTCGCGGGTAACCGACCGGTGCATGCGCGGCGGTTTGCCCAGCAGCACCTCGAGCGGCATGTCCACCGGGTTGTTGCCGAAGTGGCTGTCGGCGACGGTGAGCTGCATCTCTTCGGTGGCCTCGCCGACCACGGCGAACGGGCAGCGCTCGCGCTCGCAGATGGCCTTGAAGGTCTCGAAGTCGGCGGCGTCCACCGACATCACGTAGCGCTCCTGCGACTCGTTGCACCAGATTTCCAGCGGGCTCATGCCCGGCTCGTCGTTGGGCACGGCGCGCAGTTCGAAGCGGCCGCCACGGCCACCGTCGTTGATCAGTTCCGGCAGGGCGTTGGAAATGCCGCCCGCGCCCACGTCGTGGATGAACTTGATCGGGTTGTTCTCGCCCATCTGCCAGCAGCGGTCGATGACCTCCTGGCAACGGCGCTCCATTTCCGGGTTCTCGCGCTGTACCGAGGCGAAGTCCAGGTCAGCGGCGGAAGCGCCGGTGGCCATGGAGGACGCGGCACCGCCGCCCAGGCCGATCAGCATGGCCGGGCCGCCGAGCACGATCAGCTTGGCGCCGACCGAAATCTCGCCCTTCTGCACGTGGTCTTCGCGGATGTTGCCCAGGCCGCCGGCGATCATGATCGGCTTGTGGTAGCCACGGACTTCCTCGCCACGCGGAGTGGCGATGGCCTGCTCGAAGGTACGGAAGTAGCCGGCCAGGTTCGGGCGGCCGAATTCGTTGTTGAACGCGGCGCCGCCCAGCGGGCCTTCGATCATGATGTCCAGCGGAGTGACGATGCGCTCGGGCTTGCCGTACGGCACTTCCCAGGGCTGCTCGAAACCGGGGATGTTCAGGTTGGAGACGGTAAAGCCGACCAGGCCGGCCTTCGGCTTGGCGCCACGGCCGGTTGCGCCTTCGTCGCGGATCTCGCCGCCGGAGCCGGTGGAAGCGCCGGGGAACGGGGCGATGGCGGTCGGGTGGTTGTGGGTCTCCACCTTCATCAGGATGTGCACGGGCTCTTCGCTGGCCGCGTACTCGCGGGTTTCCGCGTTCGGGTAGAAGCGACCGGCGACGTAGCCTTTCATGACCGCGGCGTTGTCCTTGTACGCGGACAACACGCCTTCGCGGTGCATTTCATAGGTGTTCTTGATCATCCCGAACAGGCTCTTGTCCTGCGACTGGCCGTCGATATCCCAACTGGCGTTGAAGATCTTGTGGCGGCAGTGCTCGGAGTTGGCCTGGGCGAACATCATCAGCTCGACGTCGTGCGGGTTGCGGCCCATCTCGACGAAGCTCTTCACCAGGTAATCGATCTCGTCATCGGCCAGGGCCAGGCCCAGCTCGAGGTTGGCCTTCTCCAGCGCGGCGCGACCGCCGGCGAGGATGTCGACCACGGTCAGCGGCTTGGGCTGGGCGTGGCTGAACAGGGCGGAAGCTTGTTCCAGCTCGTTGAGCACGAGCTGGGTCATGCGGTCGTGCAGGCGGGCGGCAACGGCTTGTGCGTCGGCCTCGCTCAGCTCGCCAGTGACGTAGTAGGCGATGCCGCGCTCGATGCGCTCGATCTTCGCCAGGCCGCAGTTGCGGGCGATGTCCGAGGCCTTGCTGGACCAGGGAGAGATGGTGCCGAAGCGCGGCAGAACCAGGAACAGACGACCGGCGGGCTCCTGCACCGGAACGCTCGGGCCGTATTTCAGCAGGCGCGCCAGGACTTGTTCTTCCTCGGCGTTGAGGGCTCCGGTGACCTCGGCGAAGTGCGCAAACTCGGCATACAGCCCGGTGACGGCGGGCACATGCTGGGTCAGCAGGTCGAGCAGTTTGCCGTGGCGGAAAGCGGAAAGGGCGGGAGCACCGCGCAGGATCAGCATTGTCGGAACAGCCTCTGGAGACGGGGAAGTGTGTGGGGCCGGACGGGCCGGCCCACAGAGGCCGTGCATTCTACCGTAAAGCGCTGCGTGGCGGCAGCTCTCAAGCGCCTTCCTTGCCGTTGCTCCCGCGAAAATCGCCATTCATCTTCGAATGCCTTCGAGCCACAGGGGTGCAGGCGCGTGCCCCCGGCCTTTCGCGCCCTGCAGGCCGACGAACGGCGCTCCAGCTAGCAGAGAAGCAGCATGCTGTCGAGATATGGCGCACACCGGCCTTTGCGTATACTGCCCCGATGCTTGCCCTGACTGTGTCCCGTGTGCGCTGCACCGCCTGGATCTTGGCGACCTGTATCTTTCTGCTGCTTTCCGGCTGTAGCGAGGCGAAAGCCCCGACGGCCCTCGAGCGCGTGCAGAAGGACGGCGTGCTGCGCGTAATCACCCGCAACAGTCCGGCCACCTACTTCCAGGACCGCAACGGCGACACCGGCTTCGAATACGAGCTGGCCAAGCGCTTCGCCGACAGCCTGGGCGTACAACTGCAGATCGAAACCGCCGACAACATCGACGACCTCTACGACCGCATCGGCCGCGACGGCGGACCGAACCTGGCTGCCGCCGGCCTGACGCCGGGCGGCGAGCGCGATACCCAGGTGCGCTACTCGCACTCCTACCTCGACGTCACCCCGCAGGTCGTCTACCGCAACGGCGCCCAACGCCCTACCCGCCCGGACGATCTGGTCGGCAAACGCATCGTCGTCCTGAAAGGCAGCAGCCACGCCGCGCAACTGGCCGAACTGAAGAAGCAGTACCCGAAGCTGGAATATCGCGAATCAGACGCCGATGAGATGGTCGACCTGCTGCGCATGGTCGACGTCGGCGAGATCGACCTGACCCTGGTCGACTCCAACGAACTGGCAATGAACCAGGTGTATTTCCCCAACGTTCGCGTCGCCTTCGACCTCGGCGACGCCAAGGGCCTGGCCTGGGCGCTGCCGGCCGGCGATGACAACAGCCTGCTGGAGAAGGTCAACGCCTTTCTGGACAAGGCCAAGCAGGACGGCCTGCTGCAACGCCTGAAAGACCGCTATTACGGCCATGTGGACGTACTGGGCTACGTCGGCGCCTACACCTTCGCCCAGCATCTGCAGCAACGCCTGCCCAAGTACGAACAGCACTTCCGCCAGAGCGGTACCAAGCTCGAAGCCGACTGGCGCCTGCTGGCGGCCATCGGCTACCAGGAATCCATGTGGCAGCCCGACGCGACCTCCAAGACCGGCGTGCGCGGCCTGATGATGCTGACCAACCGCACCGCCCAGGCCATGGGCGTGGCCAACCGCCTGGACCCGAAGCAGAGCATCCAGGGCGGCAGCAAGTACTACGTGCAGATCAAGGACGAGTTGCCCGACAGCATCAAGGACCCGGACCGCATGTGGTTCGCTCTGGCCGCCTACAACATCGGCGGCGCGCACCTCGACGACGCGCGCAAGATGGCCGAGCAGCAGGGCCTCAACCCGAACAAGTGGCTGGATGTGAAGAAGATGCTGCCGCGCCTGTCGCAGAAGCAGTACTACCGCAAGACCCGCTACGGCTATGCGCGCGGCGGCGAGACGGTGCACTTCGTGCAGAACGTGCGCCGCTACTACGACATCCTCACCTGGGTGACCCAGCCGCAGATGGAAGGCGGCCAGCTCGCCGAGAGCGGCCTGCACCTGCCGGGCGTGAACAAGACCAAGCCCGACGATGACGACGACGGGCGGGATCAGAAGCTCTGAGGCTTCAACTCCACTCGCCAGTCAAAGTGCCGCGTCGAATCGATCGCGGACGGAGTCCGCTCCCACGAGATACCTCTGCGCTTGGGCCATCCCTCACCCTAGCCCTCTCCCAAGGGGAGAGGGGACCGTTCGGTGCAGGATCAAACCTTCGCGTCAGTCAGCTCGGACTGCCCCCTCTCCCTGAGGAGCGGGGCGCGCAGCCAGGGTTGGGGTGAGGGGGAAGACGCAGCGACGGACTATCCAGAGAAGACAGTTGCTCCTACGCGGATGTCGAGCATTGGGCAGGAGCGGGTTTATCCGCGATAGGCCAAGTGCCGCGCAAGGCTGAGCAGGTTCGCGAGCAAGCTCGCTCCTACAAAGAACCCTTGCGCCGCGCCTTGAAGAAGGCCGAGAGCATTGCGCTGCACTCCTCCCCCAGCACCCCGCCTTCCACCAGCACCCGGTGGTTGAGGAAGTCCTGTTCGAAGAAGTTGCCACGGCTGACCACCACCCCCGACTTGGGCTCGGTGGCGCCGAACACCACGCGCTGGATGCGCGAGTGCACCAGCAGGCCGGCGCACATGCTGCAGGGCTCGAGGGTGACGTAGAGAGTGCTGCCGGGCAGGCGATAATTCTGCGCGGCGGCGGCGGCCTCGCGGATGGCGACCATTTCCGCGTGGGCACTGGGGTCGTGCGAGGTAATCGGGCGGTTGAAGCCACGGCCGATGACCTGGCCGTCCAGCACCAGCACGGCGCCCACGGGCACTTCGCCCAGCGCCGCGCCCTGCTCGGCCAGGGCCATGGCTTCACGCATGAAGGGGATGTCCTGGCTGCGGTCGATGACCGGCGCCAGCCCCTTCACCGTCGGATGCCCCTTGCTGTTGGTCAGCCGCACCATGCCTCGCCCACCGCGATGGTTCCCATCAGGCCGGTCTCCATGTGATCGATCACGTGGCAGTGGAACATCCACAGGCCGGGGTTATCCGCCACCAGCGCCACGCGTGCCGTCTCATTCTTGCCCAGCAGGTAGGTGTCGGTGAAGTACGGGATGATGTCGCGGCGATCCGAATCCAACACCTTGAAGGCCATGCCGTGCAGGTGGATCGGGTGCTGGTACTGGGTCATGTTGCGCAGCACGAAGATATAGCTGTTGCCTTCCTTGAGCTTCGCCAGCGGCGGCGCGTTGTGCTTGTGCTCCTCACCGCCCTGCCAGGCCACGCCGTTGATCTGCCACAGCGAGGGCGCCGACTGCCCCTTGGAATAGTCGGACATGGCGCCGACCCACTCGAACTTGAAGTTGATGGTCTCGGCGTTCTTCAGGTCCGGCTCGGCCACCGGGTTGCGCGGCAGCGGCGCCGGCCACTTGGCGGTGGGCGCTTTCGGGTTGGCGACGCCACGAATGGTCGCCAGACGCACCGGGCCATTGCGCAGCGACAGCTCGGCGCCTTCCGCCGGGCCGCGGATGCCCAGCTCCAGCCGCATGCCCGGGCCGATCCAGTACTGGTCATTCGGGCCTTTGCCGAAGTCGCGCGGCTCCACCGGATGGCCGTCGATGGCGTAGATCTTCGCGTCGGCGTCCGGCAGGTTGAGGCGGTAGGTCACGGTGTTGTCGACGTTGAGAATGCGCACGCGGACGATTTCGCCAGCCGGCAGTTCGATCACCGGCGTACGCTCGCCGTTGATAGTCGACAGGCGCCCGCGAGTACCTTCGCGTGCCGCCTCGCGCGGCACGCTGAAGGGCGTGAAGTTGCCCTCCTCGTCCACGTGCCAGGTCTTCAGGTTCAGGACCTTCTCGCTGGTGAACTCGGTGGGCTCGCGCTCATCGATGATCAGCGGCCCGACCAGGCCACGGCCCAACTGCTCGCTGCTCATCAGGTGCGGGTGATACCAGTAGCTGCCGGCGTCCGGCGTCTTGAACTGGTAGATGAAGCTTTCGCCCGGCTGCACCGGCGGCTGCGAGATGTAGGGCACGCCGTCCATCTCGATGGGCAGGCGGATGCCGTGCCAGTGGATGGTGGTCGGCTCGTCCAGCTTGTTGGTGAAGCGCACTCGCAGCCAGTCGCCCTGGCGCGCGCGGATTTCCACACCGGGAGCCTGGCCGCCATAGCCCAGGCCGGGGGTCTTGTGGCCGGGCACCAGCTCCAGGTCGAGCGGCGCGGCGATCAGTTCGTAATCGTGCTCGGCGGCTACCTGCGGGCGCGCCAGCCAGATGCGCGCGCCACCGGCGCCCAGGCCGACGACGGCCAGGCCAGCGAGGCCACCGAGTACTTGTCTACGGGTAAACGACATGGGTCCAGACTCCTCGAACAAGGGACTTGCGACCCCATCGGCTTTCACGGAGGTTGGCGCGTTCGCGCCCGGCGCCAGGCTCTTGCGGCCGGCTGCACTGCTCTGCTTCTACATCGGAAGCAGAAGGCAACTGTGCATGAAGGCGCAAACGCCTCTCATGCGCCAGGTCAAGGACAGGTATCCCCGTCCTCGCCTGTCGAAGAAAGCGGCGAGATTGCCGCTTTCCTCGTTAAGGAAACGTTAAACGTCTCCGATCATTCCCACTCGATGGTGGCTGGCGGCTTGCTCGACACGTCGTAGGTGACGCGGGAGATGCCTTCGATCTCGTTGATGATGCGGTTCGAGACCTTCTCCAGCAGCTCGTACGGCAGGTGCGCCCAGCGAGCGGTCATGAAGTCGATGGTTTCCACGGCGCGCAGCGCAACGACCCAGGCGTAACGGCGGCCATCGCCGACCACGCCGACGGATTTCACCGGCTGGAATACCACGAAGGCCTGGCTGGTCTTGTGGTACCAGTCGAAGTTGCGCAGCTCTTCGATGAAGATGTGGTCCGCGCGACGCAGCAGGTCGGCGTACTCTTTCTTCACTTCGCCAAGGATGCGCACGCCCAGGCCCGGGCCCGGGAACGGGTGACGGTAGACCATGTCGTAGGGCAGGCCCAGCTCCAGGCCGATCTTGCGGACTTCGTCCTTGAACAGCTCGCGCAGCGGCTCGACCAGTTCGAACTGCATGTCGTCGGGCAGGCCGCCGACGTTGTGGTGCGACTTGATCACGTGGGCCTTGCCGGTCTTGGCGCCGGCCGACTCGATCACGTCGGGGTAGATGGTGCCCTGGGCGAGGAACTTCACGTCCTTCAGCTTGGTGGCTTCCTCATCGAAGACTTCGATGAAGCTGCCGCCAATGATCTTGCGCTTCTGCTCCGGGTCACTGACGCCGGCCAGACGGCTGAGGAACTTCTCTTCGGCGTTGGCGCGGATCACCTTGACGCCCATGTTCTCGGCGAACATGGCCATCACCTGGTCACCCTCGTGCAGGCGCAGCAGGCCGTTGTCGACGAAGACGCAGGTCAGCTGGTCGCCGATGGCCTTGTGCAGCAGGGCCGCGACCACCGAGGAATCCACACCGCCGGACAGGCCCAGCAGCACCTTGGAGTTGCCGACCTGGGCGCGCACGGTGGCGATGGCGTCGTTGACGATGTTGGACGGGGTCCACAGGGCTTCGCAGCCGCAGATGTCCAGCACGAAGCGCGAGAGGATGCGACCGCCCTGCTTGGTGTGGGTCACTTCCGGGTGGAACTGCACGCCGTAGTAGCCGCGGGCATCGTCCGCCATGGCGGCGATCGGGCAGCTCGGGGTGCTGGCGAGGATGTGGAAGCCGTCGGGAATCTCGGTGACCTTGTCGCCGTGGCTCATCCACACGTCGAGACCGAACACGCCGTCTTCGCTGACGCAATCTTCGATGCCGTCGAGCAGGCGGGCCTTGCCGACCACGTCGACGCGGGCGTAGCCGAACTCGCGCAGGTCCGAACCCAGCACCTTGCCGCCCATCTGCTCGGCCATGGTCTGCATGCCGTAGCAGATGCCGAACAGCGGCACCTTGAGGTCGAACACCGCCTGCGGCGCGCGCGGGCTGTTGGCTTCGTGCACCGACTCCGGGCCGCCTGCCAGGATGACGCCGCGCGGGGCGAAGGCACGAACCTCATCGTCGCTCATGTCGAACGGATGGATTTCGCAGTACACACCGATCTCGCGAACGCGGCGGGCGATCAGCTGGGTGTACTGGGAGCCGAAGTCGAGGATCAGGATCCGGTGAGCGTGAATGTCTTGGGCCATGGCCATCTCTCGTAGCGAAATTCTTAAACGACACGGGGCTGTATCAACCAGCCCCGTGTCCGACTCATTAACCGTGGAACCCTTAACCTACGCGGTAGTTCGGGGCTTCCTTGGTGATCTGTACATCGTGGACGTGGGACTCGGCCATGCCGGCGCCAGTGATGCGCACGAACTGCGGCTTGGTGCGCATGTCCTGGATATCGGCGCTGCCGGTGTAGCCCATGGCGGCACGCAGGCCGCCCATCAGTTGGTGGACAATGGCGGTCAGCTGGCCTTTATAGGGCACGCGGCCTTCGATGCCTTCGGGTACCAGCTTCTCGGCGCCGGCGGAGGCGTCCTGGAAGTAGCGGTCGGAGGAACCGGTGGAACCGGCCATCGCGCCCAGAGAGCCCATGCCACGGTAGGACTTGTAGGAACGGCCCTGGAACAGTTCGATCTCGCCCGGCGCTTCTTCGGTACCGGCGAACATCGAACCCATCATCACGCAGTAGGCGCCAGCCACCATGGCCTTGGCCAGGTCGCCGGAGAAGCGGATGCCGCCGTCGGCGATCAGCGGAACGCCGGTGCCTTCCAGGGCAGCGGCGACGTTGGCGATGGCGGAGATCTGCGGCACACCGACGCCAGCGACGATACGGGTGGTGCAGATGGAGCCCGGGCCAATGCCGACCTTCACGGCGTCGGCGCCAGCGTCAGCCAGTGCCTTGGCAGCCTCGCCGGTGGCGATGTTGCCGCCGATGACCTGCACTTGCGGGAAGGTTTCCTTCACCCAGCGCACGCGGTCGATCACGCCTTTGGAGTGACCGTGGGCGGTATCGACGACAACCACGTCAACGCCGGCAGCGACCAGGGCAGAAACACGCTCGCCGGTATCGGCGCCAGTGCCGACGGCAGCGCCGACGCGCAGGCGACCCAGGTCATCCTTGGACGCCAGCGGGTAGGTCTTGGCCTTCTCGATGTCGCGGAAGGTCACCAGACCGGTGAGGTAGAAGTTCTCGTCGACGATCAGCATCTTCTCGATGCGGTTCTCGTAGAGCGCGGCCTTGATCTCTTCCAGCGGAGTGTTCTCGCGGGCAGTGACCAGCTTGTCCTTCGGGGTCATGATCGCGGCCACGCTATCGCCGATGTTCGGCTTAACGCGCAGGTCGCGGCCGGTGACGATACCGACCAGCTCGCCCTCTTCCACCACCGGGAAGCCGGAGAAGCCGTACTCGCGGGCAATCTGCAGCAGCTCGATGATCTTGGTCGACGGGGTCACGGTGACCGGGTCGCGAACGATGGCGGTCTCGTGCTTCTTGACCTTGCGGACCTCGGCGGCCTGCTGCTCGATGCTCATGTTCTTGTGGATGATGCCGATGCCGCCTTCCTGCGCCATGGCGATGGCCAGGCGGGCTTCGGTCACGGTATCCATCGCGGCTGACACCAGCGGGATGTTCAGTTCGATGCCACGGGTCAGGCGAGTCTTCAGACTCACGTCCTTGGGCAGGACTTCCGAATAACCTGGGATCAGGAGGACGTCGTCGAAAGTGAGGGCTTCTTGGCTGATGCGCAGCATGGCGGGGGCTCCCGATCGGGAAAAATGGAAGCGCGGCATTATATCTCAGCTGGGGGGTGCGGCTCAACGTAACCAGACGATCTGAATGCAGTCTTTATCCGGCATGCGCGCTGGCCCCGGTCCACAGGCCCGCTTATCATCCTTCGCCATGCAGAAAGATCCCTTCCAACGGCTGGGCCTCGACCGCGAGGTTCTGACCGTCAGCCAGCTCAACCAGCGCGCCCGCCACCTGCTGGAGGACGTGTTCCCGCAGGTCTGGGTCGAGGGCGAGATTTCCAACCTCGCCAAGCCCGCCTCCGGCCACATGTATTTCACCCTGAAGGACAGCAACGCCCAGGTGCGTTGCGCGCTGTTCCGACAGAACGCCCTGCGCGTGCGCCAGGCCCTGCGCGACGGCCTGGCCGTGCGGGTGCGCGGCAAGGTCTCGCTGTTCGAGGGGCGCGGCGACTACCAACTGATCGCCGACACCGTCGAGCCCGCCGGTGATGGCGCTCTACGCCTGGCCTTCGAGGCGCTGAAAGAAAAACTCGCCGCCGAAGGCCTGTTCGCCGCCGAGCGCAAGCGCGAACTTCCGGCTCATCCCCGGCGTATCGGCATCGTCAGCTCGCCCACCGGCGCAGTGATCCGCGACATCATCAGCGTATTCCGCCGCCGCGCACCGCAAGTCGAACTGACCCTGGTACCCACCGCCGTGCAGGGCCGCGAAGCCATCGGGCAGATCGTCCGCGCGCTGAAGCTGGCCGACGCGCAGGGCTTCGACGCGCTGATCCTGGCCCGTGGCGGCGGTTCGCTGGAAGATCTCTGGTGCTTCAACGAGGAACCGGTGGCGCGCGCCATCGCCGCCTGCGTAACGCCCATCGTCAGCGCCGTGGGCCATGAGACCGACGTATCGATCAGCGATTTCGTCGCCGACGTGCGCGCACCGACTCCCTCGGCCGCGGCCGAGCTGCTCGCGCCCCACAGCGGCGACCTGCAACAGCGCCTGGACAGCCTGCGCCGCCGGCTGATCCTGCGCATCCAGGACCGCCTGACCCGCGAACGCCTGCGCCTGGAAGGCACCGCGCGGCGCCTGCGCCACCCCGGCGAGCGCCTGCGCCAGCAGTCCCAGCGCCTGGACGACCTGGACATGCGCCTGCGCCGCGCCTTCGAGCGCCAGCTGCATATCCGCCAGGAGCGTGTGGCGCGCCTGGATACTCGCCTCGCCGCCCAACACCCTGGCCGCAACCTGGCCCTGCTGCGCCAGCGCCTGGAAAACCTCAGCGCCCGCCTGCCCCGCGCCACCAACGCGATCCTGCGCGAACAGCGCCAGCGCCTGGATGGCCTGATGCAGACGCTGCACATCGTCAGCCCGCTGGCCACTCTGGGGCGCGGCTACAGCATCCTGCTGGACGACAGGGGCCAGGCCATCCGCAGCGCGGCGCAGACGAAGAACGGCCAGCGCCTCAAGGCCAAGCTGGGCGATGGCGAGCTGGAAGTGCGGGTGGAAGACAACCACCAGGCGCCCGTCACCCTGTCGCTGCTGGACTGAGAACCGATGACCGACCTGCTCGCGCCGATCCTGCCGCAACCCGATCCGGACTGGGCCGAGGCCTTCCGCGTGCCTATCGTCGAATGCCACCAGCCGCTGCAGGCCATGGGCATCGCCACGGGTTTCGCGGTATGGCCGGCCTATCACCGCCTCGGCGTGCCCAACGCGCAACCGGAGTGCTATGCCCGAACGGGAGTATTCGAGCGCCTGTTGCACGCCGCCAGCCTGCTGCCCGATGGCCTGCGCCTGGTCATCCTCGACGCCTGGCGGCCGTTCGCCGTGCAGCAGCACCTGTATGACACGCTCTACGACATCCTCCACCAGCACCAGCCAGACGCCGACCCGGCCGAGCTGACCCGGCGCACCCGCGAATTCGTCGCGCCGCCCAGCACCCGCGCCGAATCGCCCAGCCCGCACCTGACCGGCGGCGCCATCGACCTGACCCTGTGCGACAGCGAAGGCCGCTGGCTGGACATGGGCAGCCTGTTCGACGAGGCCACGCCGCGCTCCTATACCCGCCATTACGAAGAGGTCGCCGCGCCTGACGAGCAGCAGCGGCGCATCCGCGACAACCGTCGGATCCTGTTCAACGCCATGAGCGCTGCAGGGTTCAGCAACCTGTCCAGCGAATGGTGGCACTACGACTACGGCGACCAGCTGTGGGCCGCGCACCTGGGCAAGCCCCACGCTATCTATGGTCCAACGCAGGTTCTGCCGCTGGAGCAGTTGTGGCGCCAGCAGCTCGAGGGCCTGCACCGGTAGCTTTTTCCTCTGCCGGGGAGCCCGGACCTGTAGGAGCGAGCTTGCTCGCGAACGGCTTCGCTGCGAGGGTGGTTCGCGAGCAAGCTCGCTCCTACATAAAGCGCCCTGCCACGACGTTCCGCTTTCGACGAAATCGTCCCGCTCGCCGAAGAGCGCCGTGTAGACTGCCCGCTTCATCCGCCGACACGTCCACGGATAGCGCCATGTTCCGACTCCTCTGCCTGCTCGCCGCTACCCTTCTCGCCCTGCCCGCCCACGCTGAAGGCTTCATCAGTCGCACCCTGAACAAGCCGGTACCCGGCGGGGTCGCCGTGGTGCAACTGGGCCAGGATGCCGCCGTGCCGACTGCCACCTATCAGGGAAAACCGGTACTGGTGGTGCGCGAGGAAGGCCGCGGCTGGATCGCCATCGTCGGCATCCCGCTGACCGCTAAGACCGGCAGCCAGCAGATCGCCGTGAAGCAGGCCGGCGCGAGCCGCAACCTCGGTTTCACCGTTGGCGCCAAGCACTATAAAGAGCAGCGCATCACCCTGAAGAACACCCGCCAGGTGAACCCGCTGCCCGAAGACCTCAAGCGCATCAGCCGCGAGCTGGCCGAGCAGACCGCCGCCTACCGCAGCTTCAGCCCCGGCACGCCGAGCAACCTGGTGCTGGACAAACCGGTCAACGGTCCGCTTTCCAGCCCCTTCGGCCTGCGCCGCTTCTTCAACGGCGAGGAACGCAACCCGCACTCGGGCCTCGACTTCGCCGTGCCCGCCGGCACGCCAATCAAGACACCGGCCGCCGGCAAGGTGATCCTGATCGGCAACTACTTCTTCAACGGCAACACCGTGTTCGTCGACCATGGCCAGGGCTTCATCAGCATGTTCTGCCACATGTCGAAGATCGACGTGAAGCTCGGCGACCAGCTCCCGCGCGGCGGCGTGGTTGGCCGTGTCGGCGCCACCGGCCGCGCCACCGGGCCGCACATGCACTGGAACGTCAGCCTGAACGACGCCCGCGTCGACCCGGCGATCTTCATCGGCGCGTTCAAGCCCTGATGCGACTTCGTTTCGATGGACGCAGTGCGATCTTCGCGCTGCTCTGGTTCGCCGTGCTGGTCTGGCTGGCCACGGCCGGCGCGAACCTCGGCTGGCTGCGCGGCTTCGGCGGCGACGTGCTGGCGGTGATCTGGCTGTACTGCCTGCTGCGCGCCGCGCTGGAGGCACCCGCGCCCTGGCTGGCCAGAGCCGCGCTGGCCTGCGGGCTGCTGATCGAATTCGGCCAGTTCCTCGCCGCGACCTTCCACTGGCAGATCGGCAACCGCGCACTGCGCATCGTGCTGGGCGCCACGCCGGACTGGCTGGACGTACTGGCCTACTGCATCGGCTTCGCGCTGATTCTCGCGGCGCGGCAGACCCGATTGGCCCTCAGGCCAGCGGGTAACTGAAGAACAGCGCCATCTCCCCGGGCAGCACCTGCGCCGGGTCGTAGAGGTCGGTGGAAAGCCCGCTGAGGGAGAAGCCGCGGGAGCGGTAGAAGCCTACCGCCGGCAGGTTGAGGTTCTGGGTTTCCAGCCACAGGTGGCGCGCCTCGGTGCCGCGCGCCCAGTCCAGGCAGCCTTCCAGCAGTTGCTTGCCTACGCCCACCCCTCGCGCCTTGGGGAGGACGAACAGGTCGTCCAGTACCGCGCGGCGATTCCAGATTTCGTAGCGGGCGATGGCGAAGCCCAGGCGCTCGCCTTCTTCGTCGACGACCACGGCGGTCCAGTCGGCCGCCGTGACGTCATCTTTCAGATCAGCGAAGGGATAGCGCTTGGTCTGCGCCTCGGGCAGGCGCTCCTCGCGCAGGATGAAACCATCGGCGGCGCTCTCGATGCGCAGGATCGAGTCGCTCGAGTAGCTGCCGTCGAAACCCAGCAGCCACTCGCCGTCTTGCGCCCACACCAGCGGACGCAGGAGCCGGTCGCTCATCAGTTCATCTTCATGCCGTGCATGTCGTGGCCCATGTCGGTGCCTTTCGGGGCGTCCTTCTGCACGGCGATCTCGACCTTCACGTCGCCGGCCTTCTGGAAGTGCAGGGTCAACGGGAAGCGCTCGCCATCGGTGAGCGGCTTCTTCAGGCCGAACAGCATCAGGTGGTACTGGCCAGGCGCGAAGACGACTTTGCCGCCAGCGGGGATGTCCACGCCCTCGACTTTCTGCATCTTCATCATGCCGTCCTTCTCCACGTGCTGGTGGATTTCGGCGCTGGCGGCGCGGTCGGTATCGGCGCCGAGCAGGCGGTCCGCGTCCTTGCCGTGGTTCTGCACGATGAAGTAGGCCGCGCCGTTC
Source organism: Pseudomonas multiresinivorans (assembly GCF_012971725.1). Lineage (NCBI taxonomy): Bacteria > Pseudomonadati > Pseudomonadota > Gammaproteobacteria > Pseudomonadales > Pseudomonadaceae > Pseudomonas > Pseudomonas multiresinivorans. The sequence goes on along the minus strand of NZ_CP048833.1, from coordinate 2,075,692 downwards.
ACCGAGTTGGCCGGCAGCAACAGCGACCAGGGATGGTCGATGTGCAGGTTGCCAGCCTCGTATTCGTGGGCCATGGCGGCCCCGGAGAAGCCCAGCAGGACAGCGAAAGCGAGCAGGGTTTTACGCATGTTCGAGACTCCAGTTGGCTTGTGATCAGATCCGCCGTGAAGGCGGTAAAACATCGGGCCGCGGGCGCAACGATCGCGCCGCAGCATAGCCTGCCTCACGGCAGGCGTCAGGCTTGAACCGTGCACACATCAGCCCAGCGCCGGGCTGCGCGGCTTGATCCGCGACAGCACGACCCAATCCAGCGCCCATACCAGCAGCAGCGACGCTCCCACCAGTGGGAAGGCGACGCCGAGGGCGATCATGATCGCCACCCCGCCCTTCCATACCGGCAGCGCGTGCGGCATCGGCGGCACGCCGAGGCGCCCCTGCGGACGGCGCTTCCACCAAATCCACAGGCCGCTGACCGCGCTGAGCAGGATCATCAGGCAGACGCCGAGCATGAGCAGTTGGTTGAACAGGCCGAACATCTTGCCTTCATGCAGCATCACGCCGGATTCGACGCCCTTGGCCACCAGCCCGTAGTCCTTCCAGCGCACGTCGGCGAGTACTTTGCCGGTGTACTGGTCGATGTGCAGGGTGGCGTCGTTGCGCGAATCGTCGGCGAACACCGAGACGGTGAACACGCCCTCCGCGCCCTTGGGCAACGCGATGGCATAGCCCGGTGCCACGCCGGCCTTGTCGGCGGTATCGACCACCTGCTGCAGACTGATCTGCGGCATCGCCATACCGCCGGAACCATGGGCCATGTGCTCGGCGTGGGCGCCGCCGGACATGGGCATTGGGGTGTTTTCCATCGCCCAGGGAATGGTCTGGCGGTGCGCCTCGTTGAGCGTGCGCGCTTCCAGGTCCGATTTGGGCACGTCGTTCCACATAGCCACCGGGAAACGGTTCCAGACATCGGCGAAGGACTTGCCCCAGAAGCCGGTCCAGGTCATGCCGGTGAGAAGCATGAACAGCATCAGCAGCGAGCCCCAGAAGCCAACCACCATATGCACATCGCGCCACAGCGCACGGCCTCGGCGGGACAGGTCCGGCCAGAGCAGCACGCGCAGCGAGCGCTTGCGCGGCCACCACAGGTACAGGCCAGACACCACTAATACGATGCCCCAGCCAGCGGCCAGCTCGATCAGCCGGTCACCGACGGTGCCGATCATCAGCTCGCCGTGCAGCGCACGGGCCATGGCCTGCAGATTGGACTTCGCGTCCTGCACGCCGAGCAGCTTGCCGCTGTAAGGATCAACGAAGGCATTCACCTCGCGCCCATCGAGTTGAGCGACGAACTGCGCGCTGCGATCGGCGGCCGGCGCCGGCAGGTACTGGCTGACCTGCAACTGCGGGTTCTGGTGATGCAGATGCATCAGTTGTTCGTCGGCGGACAGCCGCACCTCGCCCGGTTTCACCGTCAGCAGGTCGCTGTACATCAGCGGGTCAAGCTGCGGCTTGAACAGGTAGATGATCCCGGTCAGCGACAGCAGGATCATGAACGGGGCAACGAACAGCCCGGCATAGAAATGCCAGCGCCAGGCCAGGTTGTAGAAATCGAATGTCTTCTTCTGCATTCGTTGATCTCCTCACGCAAGGAGGCCCCCGACCGGCAGGGGCCGGTCGGGCTTAGAAGCTGAAGTCCACTTTGGTCCAGAACGTACGTCCCGGCTCGTGGATCGATTCGGGGTCGTTGGCCGGGTAGCCGAAGCCGGCGTTGCCCGCCAGGTTCAGGTGCTCGGCGTAGTCCTTGTCGAACAGGTTGTCGACGCCGGTGCTGACCTTGAGGTTCTTGCTCAGCTTGTACGCGCCGTTGAGCGAGAACACCGCGAAGCCGGGGCTTTCGTCGAAGTCGTAGCCGACCACGTTGCCCTGGTTCTCGGCGATGCGTCCCTGGTGCGCGACCACGCGCCAGAGACCGCCGGCGCTCCAGTCACCGTCCTCGTAGGTCAGGCCAAAACGCGCCTCCAGCGGCGGCATCTGCGGCAGCGCGGTGTCGTCGGTGGTGTTCTTGCCCCAGGCGTAGGCCAGGGTGCCGTCGGCGGTCCAGTTGCTGGTCAGCGCGTAGGCCGCGCCCAGTTCGCCACCCATGATGCGGGCATCGACGTTCCGCGCCTGGGAGGTGCGGCCCATCATGCCGCCGGGCATGTAGTCGAACAGGATGTAGTCACGGATCACGCCGACATAGCCGGACGCCCACGCCTTGAGCTTCTCGTCCTCGTACTGCGCACCGAAGTCCAGCTGGGTGGTTTTCTCCGGTTTGATGCTGTCGAAGGCGTTGACCGAGCCGGTCGGGCCCTTGTCCGGGGAGAACAGCTCCCAGTAGTCGGGGAAGCGCTGCACGTGACCGAGGCCGACGTAGAGCGTGGTCGGCGTATCGGCGAGGTCGTGCTCGTAGCGAGCAAAACCGCTGGGCAGGGTATCGGCGCGGGTGTCGTCGGCGGTGGGGTTGGGCATCGCCATCATCCCCGAGCCGCTGGTCTGCCGGTAATCCTTGACCGAGGCGCGGTCCAGGCGCGCGCCGGTGATCAGGCGGGCGCGGTCGGCGGCGTACCAGGTCAGCTCGCCGAAGGCGCCGTAGTTGTGGAACACGGCGTCCTTGTCCCACGGCTGCTCGTCATAGGTGTTGATGCCCATGCCACTGCGTTCGCGGTGCTCATTGGTCTGCGCATCGACGCCGGTGATCAGCTTGAAGTCGTCCCAGCGCCAGGTGGCGGCCAGTCGCCCGCCAAGAGTGCGGCGATCAACGTTGGACGCCATGGGGCCAGCCATCATGCCCATGCCCGAGGGCGTGCGCAGGCTGTAGTTGTCCATCACGTGGTCGGCGTAGTTGTAGTAGACCTGCGCCTCCAGCTTGTCGAGCACTTCGCCGATGTTGGACTTCTCGAAGCGCAGGCCAAGGCTCTCGCGCTTGAATTGCGAGCCGTCCATGCCGCGCCCGGCGTAACGCGCTTCACCATCGCCCTTGCCGGCGGTGAGCTCGACCAGGGTGTCGGCGTCCGGTGTCCAGCCCACGGCCACGTCGCCGTTCCACTTGTTCCAGCGCGAGGGCACGGTGTTGCCGCTGCCGTCCTCGTAGTCATCGGATTGCGACTTGTTGCCGGTGACCCGCACGTAGCCCAGCGGTCCGCCGGCGGCGGCGTCCAGCACGCGGTCGAAGCGGCCATTGGAGCCGGCGACGATGCTGCCGTTGACCCGTGTGCCCAGTTCGCCGAAGCGCTCCGGCTCACGGTCGAAGCGGATGGTGCCGGCCGAGGCGCCTGGGCCCCAGATCACGGTTTCCGGGCCTTTCACCACGGTGAGCTTGTCGTAGGTTTCCGGCGAGATATAGGAAGTCGGCGCATCCATCCGCGCCGGGCAGGCGCCGAGCATGGTGCTGCCGTTGGTGAGGATGTTCAGGCGCGAGCCGAACATCCCGCGCAGCACCGGGTCGCCATTGGTGCCGCCGTTGCGGATGGCGGAGAAGCCGGGGATGGTCTTGAGGTAATCGGCACCATCGCTGGCAGGGATCGGCTGGCGCGGCTGTTTGGGGTCCGTGACGATGGTCAGCGGTGAACTCTGCGCCACGGCGGTGATGACGCTGGGCGACAGCTCGGTAACCAACGCATTGGTGGAGTGTGCCGAGTGATCTTCTTCCTCGGCCAGCACGGGGACGGCAGTGAAACCGCCAAGGGCGGTCAGCGCGCAGAGGGCGCGCAGGCCGGCGGCACTTTGCCGACGGCGCATAAGCATGCGGGTCATTCCATGAATTCCATGATCGGTGATGACGCCCGCTCCACGCGTACTCGCACGGCGCGCAAGGCAATGCAGGCAGGCGCGCCGGGGTCGGGGAGTCGGGATTGCGGGTCAGCCGATCGGGAACGGAGGTGCGCGGGAGCGGGCGCCGGGGAAGACCGGCGAGGCGGGAATGCGGGAGGAAACGGTCTGGGCGACAGGCGCACCGACGGCAGGCAGGCCGTGGTCGATCACGACCGGCGGCGGCGTCAGCGGCGGGCTATGGATCAGCAGGCTGCAGTAGCCGCACTTCTCCATGAAGGCGTCGGCGGTGAGCGGCTGTTCGCCGTGGGAAGTCGGTGCCGCGTGTTGTACAACTGCCCGGTGCCCATCCGAACAGGCCATTTCGTCCATGGCGGCGACCGCCGCGCCATGGTCCATCGCCTTGCCATGCTCCATCGGCATGACGTGATCCATGGGCATAGGGTGATCCATCGGCATCGACTGGGAAACCAGCGGGCCGACATAGATCATCAGCATGGCGAACAGTGCCAGCCAGGTTCCTACGCCTTGTCGCGTGCGACGGGTCACGAAATGTCCTTGGGGATGGAGGGCCCCGCGTGTGGCGGGTGCGCAATGATCGCACGGAGTTACAAAGCTCCGCTGCGGCACGAAGACGCAGAATCAGTTAAGCACAGCGATAAGCCTCAGAAAAAATTGCTTGAACACCAGGCTTTCAACAATTATCTCTCACCAATTCAGCAATAAAGACTTTTCCTACCAAATTTCCTCAAATGCTTGCCATCGATCTCCCAGGCCATTAGCTTGGCACTCATGAAAACCGCACACACCCTCATCCTGCTTCGCCAACACGCCTGCCTGCGCCTGGTCAGCCCGCGACTGCGTAGCTGAGCCCCCCTCCCCCCGGTTTCACCTCATTTCGTTTTATTCGCGCAGGCCCGCGGGCCGCAGAGAACAAGGATTCCGCTCATGAGCATGTTGAAAGACCCGTCGAAGAAATACCGCGCCTTCACCCAGATCACCCTGCCCGACCGCACCTGGCCGGACAAGATCATCGACAAGGCGCCCATCTGGCTTTCGACCGACCTGCGCGACGGCAACCAGTCCCTGATCGAGCCGATGGACGCCGAGAAGAAGATGCGTTTCTTCAAGTGCCTGGTGCAGGTCGGCCTGAAGGAAATCGAAGTGGGCTTCCCGTCCGCCTCGCAGACTGACTTCGACTTCGTGCGTGAACTGATCGAGAACGACCACATTCCCGATGACGTCACCATCCAGGTGCTGACCCAGGCCCGCGACGACCTCATCGAGCGCACCTTCGAATCCCTCAAGGGCGCGAAGAAGGCCATCGTCCACTACTACAACGCCTGCGCGCCGAGCTTCCGCAAGATCGTCTTCAACCAGGACAAGGCCGGCGTGAAAGCCATCGCCGTGGCCGCCGGCCAGACCATCAAGCGCCTGGCCGAAGCCGCTCCGGAAACCCAGTGGGGCTTCGAGTACTCGCCGGAAGTGTTCAGCTCCACCGAGACCGATTTCGCCGTCGAGGTGTGCAACGCGGTGATCGACGTGTTCCAGCCGACCCCGGCTAACCGCCTGATCCTCAACCTGCCCGCCACCGTCGAGTGCGCCACGCCGAACAACTACGCCGACCAGATCGAATGGTTCGGCCGCCAGATCAACAAGCGCGACAGCGTGCTGCTCAGCCTGCACACCCACAACGACCGTGGCACTGGCGTGGCCGCTTCGGAACTGGCCCTGATGGCCGGTGCCGACCGCGTCGAAGGCTGCCTGTTCGGCAACGGCGAGCGCACCGGTAACCTGTGCCTGGTGACCATGGCGCTGAACATGTACACCCAGGGCATCGACCCCGAGCTGGACTTCTCCGACATCGATGCCGTGCGCAAGGTGGTGGAAGAGTGCAACCAGATTCCGGTGCACCCGCGTCACCCGTATGTCGGTGACCTGGTCCACACCGCCTTCTCCGGCTCCCACCAGGACGCCATCCGCAAGGGCTTCGCCCAGCAGAAGGAAGACGCCGTGTGGGAAGTGCCGTACCTGCCGATCGACCCGGCGGACATCGGCCGCAGCTACGAGGCAGTGATCCGTGTGAACAGCCAGTCCGGCAAAGGCGGCATCACCTTCCTGCTCGAACAGGAATACGGCATCAGCCTGCCGCGCCGCATGCAGATCGAGTTCAGCCAGGTGGTGCAGAACGAGACCGACCGCCTCGGCCTGGAAATGACTGCCGAGCAGATCTACACCCTGCTGCAGACCGAGTACCTGCAGGCCGTTTCTCCGTTCGGCCTGAAGAACTATCGCCTGCAGGAAGAGAACGGTATCTGCGCCATCGACATCGACGTGACCCACAAGGGCGAACAGCACCGCTGGCACGGCAAGGGCAAGGGCACGCTGGAAGCCCTGGTCGCCTCGCTGCCGGTGGACGTTGAGATCATGGACTACAACGAGCACGCCATCGGCGCCGGCACCAATGCCCGCGCAGCCGCCTACATCGAATTGCGCGTCGAGGGTGGTCGTTCGCTGCACGGTATCGGCATCGATGAAAACATCACCACCGCCAGTTTCCGTGCGCTGTTCAGCGCCCTGAACCGTGCGGTGACGCTGGGCCACGCGAAAGCCGCGTAAGCCTGGTAATAAAGCAGTCCCCTTTGCCCCGGACGCCTCGTGCGTCCGGGGCTGTTTTCAACGGAGTGAAAACATGACCGATACATCGCAGGACAACCCCTTCCAGACGCCCGCCGCCGTACTTGAGGACGGCCCCGCCGTCGCCACAGGCGAACCGCTCTACCGTCTCGCCGCCGTGGGCATAGCCACCTTCTTCGGCACGCCGGTCGCCGGAGCCTGGGTCATCGCACAGAACCTCAAACGTCTGGGCCGCCTCGACCAGGTGCGCAACGCCTGGATCACCGGAATAGGCGCGCTCATCGCGATCTTCCTGCTGGGCATGTTCCTGCCGGATAGCGTCCCCGCCACCCCCATCAACATCGCCGCCGTCTTCGGCATGTATCACTACGCCAAGCAGCACACCGGTGCCGCTGTCGAGCAGCATGCGGCCCAGGGTGGTCAGTTCGCCTCCAACTGGCGGGCTTTCGGCGTCAGCCTGCTGTTCCTCCTCGCGGTCATGGCCGTGGTCTTCGGCGGTGCCTTTGTCCTGGCTCTGTTCGGGCTGATCTGAATCACCCTCTGCACATCACCTAAAGATTCCCCCTAGCCCCCTAGGGGGGAAGTCTCCGCAATGCTGGGGCTCGCCCCGATTACTCCCCGCTCTCCCCTTCCCTAGTCTTGCGTGCACTGCCGTGAAAGCGGCAGGCAAACAAAAAACCGTGTCACGCAATCAGACACTTTTGGCCGCCCCTGCCTTGCGTACAGAGGCGCCTGGTTACCTACAACAACAACGAGCTCGACGTGCTTGGCCATCTGCCTTCACCCGCTTCAGGAGCCAGTAACCGTGAACCCGCAATCTCCCCACCCGCAATCCATCCGTGCTTCCCGTTATTCCTGGTATGTCGTCGTGCTGTGCATGGTGGCGTACATCTTCTCCTTCGTTGACCGGCAGATACTCTCGCTGATGATCGAGCCGATCAAAGCCGACCTGCAGATCAGCGACACCCAGTTCAGTCTGCTCAGCGGGCTGGCCTTCTCGCTGTTCTATGCCTTCATGGGCCTGCCCATCGCGTATCTCGCCGACCGCTCTTCGCGGGTCAGGATCATCGCCATCGGCGTGGCCTTCTGGAGCATCGCCACCGCGGCGTGCGGGCTGTCGAAGAACTTCCTGCAGATGTTCCTCGCGCGCATGAGCGTAGGCGTCGGCGAGGCGGCGCTGACGCCGGCGACCTACTCGATGCTCGCCGACCTGTTCCCCAAGGAGAAACTCGGCCGCGCACTGGGGCTTTACTCCATGGGCGCCTTCCTCGGCGGCGGCCTGGCCTTCCTCGTCGGTGGCTACGTAATCGAAGCACTGCGCGACGTGCCGGCCATCGACCTGGGCTGGCTGGGCCAGGTGCGTTCCTGGCAGATCGCCTTCTTCATCGTCGGCTTGCCCGGCGTGCTGGTGGCGCTGCTGATCGCGCTGACCATCCGCGACCCGGCGCGCAAGCTGGGCGATCGGGAACAAAAGGCAACGGTTCGTGACGGGCTGCGTTTCCTGGGCCGCCACCGCGCCACCTTCGCCTGCCACTACCTGGGTTTCTCCTTCTTCGCCATGTGCCAGTACGCGCTGATGGGCTGGGCACCGGCCATGTACATCCGCCAGTATGGCCTGTCGCCGCTGGAGGTCGGCTACATCCTTGGCGGCATCCTGCTGGTGCTCAACACCGCCGGGGTGTTCTGCGCCGGTTGGCTGGTGGACGTGCTGCAGAAGCGCGGGCGCAGCGACGCCGCGCTGATCAGCGGCATGCTCGGCGCCGCCTGCACCATTCCCTTCGTCATCGGCTCCGTGACGGCCGGCAGCCTGCAGCTGTCGGTGCTGCTGATGGGGCCGGCGATGTTCTTCTGCGCCTTCTGCATCTCCACCTCGGCGGCGGCCATGCAGGTGCTCACGCCCAACCGCCTGCGCGCACAGGTGTCGGCGCTGTTCCTGCTGGTCTCCAACCTGATCGGCCTGGGCGTCGGCACCACCCTCGTTGCACTGCTCACCGACCAGTACTTCAAGGACCCGAAGGCCGTCGGCTCCTCCATCGGCATCATTGTCACCCTCGCCGGGCTGCTCTGCCTGTGGCTGCTGGGCAACGGCCGCAAGCACTTCCGCCGCAGCCTGGGCCAGGAGCAAACAATCCAGCCTGAAGCCGTATCGCTGGATAGCACCGCCGCCACGAACTGATCGCACCCGCCTCGACAAGACGTACGCCCGTTCGCCGGCGTGGCGCCCTGCGCCCCGGCGAACGATGCCCAGGAGATGACGATGTTCCGTAATCGCTTTGCCGGCGCGCTGCTTTCCAGCGCGCTGTTGCCCCTCTGCGCCCAGGCCGACCTGATCGACGACAGCCGCCTGGACACCACCCTGCGCAACTTCTACATGTTGCGCGACTACCGACAGGACAATGCCCCGCAATCCCAGGCGGGCAGTTGGTCCCAAGCCGTGCTGGCACGCTTCAGTTCGGGCTTTACCCAAGGCACCATCGGTGTCGGTGTGGACTTCACCGGTTTCTACGCCCTGAAGCTCGACGGCGGCGCCGGCACCAGCAACGACAGCAACCTGCCCTATGACCGCACGACCGGCGAGCCGGTGGATGACTTCAGCCGTGGCGGCGCCACGCTCAAGCTGCGCTATTCGAAGACCACGCTGAAGGTCGGCCTGCTGGAACCGCGCCTGCCGGTGATATTCCAGGACGATGTGCGCGTACTGCCGCAGACATTCCAGGGCGTGATGCTGGAGTCAAAGGAATCGGAGCGCTTCAAGTTCACCGCGGCCCAGTTGTGGAACACCAGCACCCGCGCCTCCAGCGATCGCGAGTCGTTCTACCTCGCCACCCGCCCCGCCAGCCAGGACAGCAACAAGCTGAACCTTGGCGGTGTCGATGCGCAGTGGACGCCCGGCCTGTCCACCAGCTACTACTTCGCCCAGCTCGAGGACATCTACGACCAGCACTATGTCGGCGCCAACTTCAAGCAACCGGTTGGCGAGAACACCGCACTGCTCGGCACCCTGAGTTACTTCCACAACGAGGAGTCCGGGCAGGCGTTGTCCGGGCGCATCGACAACCGCGCCTATGGTGCGCGGCTGGGTGTGAAGCACGGCAGCCACACGCTGTCGGCCACCTACCAGCGCATGCTGGGCGAGGACATGTTCCCCATGCTGCTGGGCAACACGCCACAGCCATACCTGGTCAACTGGGTCACCAACGGCGGGTTCTTCTGGGCTCAGGAGCGCTCCTACCAGCTGCGCTACGACTATGACTTCGCCAGCCTCGGCCTGCCGGGCCTGACCCTGATGACGCGCTACACCAAGGGCACCGACATTGCGCGCCCTGGCAAGGGCGACGGCCACGAGTACGAGCGCGATACGGATATCGGCTACACGATCCAGGACGGCCCACTGAAGACGTTGTCATTCCTTATGCGCACCTCCACCGTGCGCAGCAGCTACGCCAGCGATTATGACGAGGTGCGCTTCATCACCAGCTACCCGCTGGCGTTCTGAAGGCCCTGAAACGAAGAAGGCCCCTTTTCGGGGCCTTCTTCATTCACTCGTCACTCATTCGTCGTCGCCACTGGCCGTCACGGCGCCCAGGCAACACAGGCGGTGCTGCTGTTCACCGCCCTGCAGCAGCCAGCTCTCGTCCTCGGACTGGTAGCTGGCCTCCATCACCTGGTTGTAGCTGAAGCGCCATTCGCGGCGGTCACGGCCGTCGATGGATTCGATCTGCAGCACCACGTCTTCGCTGGCGAAGGGTTGCCCGGCGTTGGCGGCGGCGTCCGCCTGGTCCAGCAGTGCCTCGTTGAGCTCGAACTGCCAGGCATGCAGGCCGTCGATCAAGAGCATATCGGCGGTTTCCAGCTGGTCCAGCAGGTAAGGAGTCGTGGTCATGTTCGGCACTCGGCAATTGGGCTGGCCGCCATGATAGACCAGCTGGGTGGCGGCTGCCGGTTATTCCGCCCGGCGCGGGCAGAGGCGGCGTCTACACTGAGGGTTCTCGCACATCCCTGAGGAGGCAAAGCAGATGCGTACACGCGAACTCGGACAATCGGGCCTGAAGATTCCCGCGCTGGTCTTCGGCGGCAATGTGTTCGGCTGGTCCGCCGACGAAGCGACCTCCTTCCGCCTGCTCGACGCCCTGCTCGACGCCGGGCTCAACTGCATCGACACCGCGGACGTCTACTCGCGCTGGGCTCCCGGCCATGAGGGTGGCGAATCGGAAGCACTGATCGGCAAATGGCTGAAGAAGACCGGCAAGCGCAACCAGGTGCAGATCGCCACCAAGGTCGGCATGGACATGGGCAACGGCCACAAGGGTCTATCGGCGGTGTACATCGAGCAGGCGCTGGGGCGCTCGCTCAAGCGCCTGCAGACCGACTACATCGACCTCTACCAGTCTCACTGTGACGACCCGCATACGTCCATGGAGGAAACCATGGGCGCCTTCGCCGAAGCGGTGGAGCTAGGCAAGGTCCGCGTGATCGGCGCCTCCAACCTGGACGCCAAGCGCCTGCGCGAAGCCCGCGAAGTCTGCGACCGGCTGAAGCTGCCGAACTACCAGAGCCTGCAGCCCAACTACAACCTCTACGATCGCGCCAATTACGAGACCAACCTGGAGCCCACGGTGCAGCAACTGGGCCTGGGCGTGATCAACTTCTACTCCTTGGCCGCCGGCTTCCTCACCGGCAAGTACCGTCGCGAGGATGACCTGGGCAAGAGTGCGGTGCGCGGCTACAAGGTGAAGAACTTCATGAACGAGCGCGGCTTCGCGATCCTTGATGCGCTGGAGGAAGTGGCTGGCGAGCTGAATGCCACGCCAACACAGGTCTCCCTGGCCTGGCTGATGGCCCGCCCGAGTATCACGGCCCCCATCGCCAGCGCGTCGAGGCTGGAGCAGTTGCCGGACCTGATCGCGGCGGTAGACCTGAAGCTCAGTGACGAAGTGATCCAGCGCTTGAACACCGCCAGCGCGTATTGAGCGGGGCGGAAACATCGCGGACAGAGTCCGCTCCTACGCGGTGTCATGTTTCGTAGGAGCGGACTTCGTCCGCGATGGATTGCAGCGAGCGACAACTTCAGGGACGGATGTCGAACTCGTCCGCATCGAGATTGGCCGGGAAGCGTTCCCGGTAAGCCGCGAGCTCCGCCGCATTCAGGGCGATCTGGAATACCCCGTCGGCATTGCCCGCCGCCAGCAGGTTATCACCCTGGAAGTCCAGCACCTGACTGTCGCCGGAATAGGCGTGGCCCTTGCCGTCTTCACCGACGCGGTTGACCGCGGCGACGTAGCAGAGGTTTTCAATGGCCCGTGCCGGCAGCAGACGGTTCCAGTGCTGGCGGCGCGCGGCCGGCCAGTTGGCGGTATACAGCAGCAGGTCGGTGTCCTGGGCATCGCGGCTCCACACCGGGAAACGCAGGTCGTAACAGACCAGCGGGCGAATCCGCCAGCCCTTCCATTCCAGCAGCACCTGCTGTTCGCCCGGCGTGTAGTGCTTGTGCTCGCCGGCCATGCGGAACAGGTGGCGCTTGTCGTAGTGCTGCATCTCGCCATCCGGGCGCGCCCAGAGCAGGCGGTTGCGATGGCTGCCGTCGGCGGTACGGATGATCACGCTGCCGCAGACCACCGCTTCAAGCTTCGCTGCCTGCTCGCTTAGCCAGGTGTAGGTTTCGCCCTCCTCCGCCTCGGCCAGTGCTTCGGAGTCCATGGAGAAGCCCGTGGTGAACATCTCCGGAAGGATCACCAGATCCGCACCGTGAGCACCCTCCAGCAGCGCGTCGAAGCGCTCGCGATTGGCCCTGGCGTCGTGCCAGACCAGGGTGGTCTGCACGAGAGCAAGCTTGAGGTCGGGCAATTGGCTCAGATCGCGCATAGTCGTTCCGCTGCCTGGCGCAGCGTCTCCTCTTTCTTGGCGAAGCAGAAGCGCACCAGGCGCATGTCCGCTGGGGCCTGCTGGTAGAACACCGAGACCGGAATGGCGGCCACGCCGTGCTCGCGCGTCAGCCATTCGGACATGGCGACGTCATCAAGGTCCGGGCGGATCGCCGAGTAGTCCACCACCTGGAAGTAAGTGCCGGCAGCCCGCTGGAACTCGAAGCGCGAGCCCTCCAGCAGGTCGCAGAACAGGTCGCGCTTGGCCTGGTAGAAGCCCGGCAACTCGCGCAGGTGCTCGGGATGCGCGGCCATGAAATCAGCCAGCGCCCACTGCAGCGGGGTCACGCCGCAGAAGTTCACGTACTGGTGGATCTTGCGCATCTCCGCCGACAGCGCCGGCGGCGCTACCACATAGCCGGTCTTCCAGCCGGTAACATGGTAGGTCTTGCCAAAGGAGCTGATGACAAAGGCGCGCGGATACAGTTCGTCATGGGCCAGCACGCTGGCATGCTGCACGCCGTCGTAGATCAGGTGCTCGTATACCTCGTCGCTGATGACGTAGATCTCGCGGTCGCGAATCAGCTCGGCCAGACGATCCAGGTCGGCGCGGTCGATCAGCGCGCCGCTGGGGTTGTGCGGGCTGTTGAGGAAGATCAGGCGCGTGCGCGGAGTGATGGCATCGGCCAGGCGCTGCCAGTCGATGCGGAAGCCGGGCTGGCTCAACGCAACGTGCACGCAACGGCCGCCGGCCAGTTCGACCGAAGGCTCGTAGCTGTCATAGCAGGGGTCCAGGACGATAGCTTCGTCGCCAGGGCGGATCAGCGCCTGTACCGCACAGAAGATCCCTTCCGTCGCGCCGGGGACGATGGTCACCTCGGAGTCAGCGCTGACGCTACGCCCATACAGGCTGGCGACCTTGATCGCTACCTGTTCGCGCAGTGCCGGCAGGCCGGTCATCGGGCTGTACTGGTTGTTTCCGGCCATGACATGGCGGGCGACCGCTTCGAGCAGCGGTGCGGGGCCGGGGAAGTCCGGGAAGCCCTGGGAGAGGTTCAGCGCCCCGCTTTCGGCGGCGAGCTGGGACATGCGGGTGAAGATGGTGGTGCCGACATTCGGCAGTTTGCTGGTAAGCATGGCGTGACTACAGGCTGCAGGCGATGAGAGGGAGGCCCCTACTCTATCGCCTGCAGCTTGCGGTCTAAAGCCCGACAGACGTTATTTGCGTTTGTCTTTCTTCTTCTTCTCGGCCTTCTTGTGGTGCGACATCAGGCGACGCTTCTTGTTGACCTGGCGTTCGGTGAGCTGGGTCTTCTTGCCCTCGAACGGGTTTTCACCGCCCTTGTACTCGATGCGGATCGGCGTACCGACCAGCTTCAGCACGCGACGGAAAGTCTTCTCCAGGTAGCGCGTGTAGGCCTTGGGCACCGCGTCCACCTGGTTGCCGTGGATCACGATCAGCGGCGGGTTGGCGCCACCCAGGTGCGCATAGCGCAGCTTGATGCGGCGGCCGTTGACCATGGGCGGCTGGTGGACCTGGATGGCGTCCTCGAGAATCTGCGTGAGCTTGCTGGTGGGCCAGCGGGTCACGGCGGAACGGAAGGAATCCTGCACCGATTTGTACAGGTGGCCAACGCCAGTGCCGTGCAGCGCGGAGATGAAGTGGATATCGGCGAAGTCGGCGAACATCAGCCGGCGCTCGAGCTCGGTCTTCACGTAGTCGCGCTCGGCCGACTCCATGCCGTCCCACTTGTTCAGCGCGATGACCAGCGCACGGCCGGTCTCCAGCACAAAGCCGAGCAGGTTGAGGTCGTGCTCGACCACACCTTCGCGGGCGTCCATGACGAAGATGACCACGTTGGCATCCTGGATCGCCTGCAGGGTCTTCACCACGGAGAACTTTTCCACCGCCTCGAAGATCTTGCCACGGCGACGCACGCCGGCGGTGTCGATCAGGGTGTACTTCTCTTCGTTGCGCTCGAAGGGGATGTAGATGCTGTCGCGGGTGGTGCCCGCCTGGTCGTACACGATCACCCGCTCTTCACCGAGCATGCGGTTGACCAGGGTGGACTTGCCGACGTTGGGGCGGCCGATGATGGCGATCTTGATGCCATCCTTCTCGCTCGGGCCGGGGATGCGCTTGGCTTCCTCGCCCTCAGCGACCTCTTCCAGCTCGCTGGGCAGGTCGTTGTCTTCCGGCGCCTCGGGCTCGGGTGCGAACATCTCGCCCAGGGCTTCCTGCAGCATCTGTGTGATGCCACGGCCGTGGGCAGCGGCGATCGGGATCGCATGCCCCAGGGCCAGCGGGCTGAACTCGGCGCGGGCGATGTCCGGGTCGACCGTGTCGACCTTGTTCGCCACCAGGTAGGTGCGCTTGTTCTTCTTGCGCAGGTGCTCGCCAATCATCTCGTCGGCGGCGGTAAGGCCGGCGCGGGAGTCGACCATGAACAGGACAGCATCGGCCTCTTCGATTGCCTGCAGCGACTGCTCGGCCATCTTGGCGTCGATACCCTCTTCGTCACCGGAGATACCACCGGTATCGATGACGATGAATTTCTTGCCCTGCCACTTGGCCTCGCCGTACTGGCGGTCTCGGGTCAGACCTGCGTACTCGGCGACGATGGCGTCGCGGGTGCGGGTCAGGCGGTTGAACAGGGTGGACTTGCCGACGTTCGGGCGGCCCACCAGGGCTATAACGGGAACCATGCGGCTCTCCAGGAAATTTGATTTTCAGAAAACACGACGGCCGCTGCCGTTTTTCACGGCAGCGGCCGGCAGTAACACTCAGCTTAGCGAATCGTGTAGGCGGCCAGCTTACCGCTGTTGCCGAACACGTACATCCAGCTGCCGACTACCAGCGGGCGAACCCGCACGCCGTCACCGTCGACCTTCTCGCGGCCAACGAAACGACCGTCCACCTGGCTCAGCAGGTGCACATAACCTTCCAGGTCACCGACAACCACGTTGCTCGACAGCACGGCCGGAGCGGACAGCTGGCGGCGAGCCAGGGCGTCGTTGCTCCACAGCGAGGACGAACCACGGGAGTCGAGGCTTTCCACGGTGCCGCTGGCCTGGCTGATGAACACGCTGCCAGTCCCTTCGGCGACGCCGACGTAGCTGGAAGCTTCACGCTGCCAGAGTACGCGGCCGGTGCCTACGTCCAGCGCCGCGGCGCGGCCCTGGTAGCTGGCGACGTAGAGAACGTTGTCGACCAGCAGCAGGCCGCCGTCGATGTCGACGACGCGGTCCAGTTCGGAACGACCTTGCGGAATGGCAACGCGCTGTTCCCAGACCGGCAGGCCGCGCTCGACGTCCACGGCGACAACCTTGCCGCTGGCCAGGCCCGCCAGGGCCAGGCGACCAGCGATCAGCGGAGCGCCGGTGCCACGCAGGGTCAGTACCGGCACGGTGCCTTCGTAGATCCAGCGCTGGTTGCCGGTAGCGGCATCGAAGCCGATCAGCTTGTCATCCTGGGTCTGCACGACCACCACGTCACCGTTGGTGGCCGGAGCAGCCAGTACTTCGCTGCTGACCTTGGTGCGCCACTTCTGCTCGCCCGAACCGGAATCCAGGGCGATCACGTCACCGCGCAGGGTGCCCAGCAGGACCATGCCGTTACCCACTCCGACGGCGCCGGAGATGGGCAGGTCGAGGTCTTTCTTCCACAGCACTTCGCCGCTCTCGCGCTGCATGGCCATGACACGACCCTCGGCAGACGCGGCATAGATGGTCTGGCCATCCACGGCGGGTTCGAGCAGGTTGTACAGGTCGCCCTGGCCGTCACCGACCGAACGGCTCCACTGTTTCTCCAGGCGAACCTCTTCCTTGAAATCGGTCAATTCGGCCGGCGGCAGTTCTTTCTTGCTATTGCTGCTGCAACCCACAGCCATCAGGGTCAGTGCCAGCAGTGCAACGTGTTTCCAACGCAACATCTCAGGCGTCTCCCTTGGCCAGGTCGTCGAGTTTCATCTGCAGGGCGCCAACGGCGGCGTCTTCGGGCAAGGCAGCCTTGGCCTTCTCGTAGGCGACACGGGCGTCGTCATTGCGCTTGAGTTGCAGCAGCAGGTCGCCGCGCAGTTCTTCGCGAGTGGCTACATAGGCCTTGTCGACGTTGCCGTCGAGCAGCTTGAGACCGTCTTCGACCTTGCCCTGGGCAGCCAGCACGCGGGCAAGACGCTGACGCGCCAGCTCGCCAAGCGTAGCGTCGACCGGCTTGTCGACTACGGCCTTGAGTTCGAGGGCGGCGTCATCCAGCTTGCCGTTGTCCACCGCGACCTTCGCGACAAACAGGCGGCCGTACTGGGCGTACGGAGTGCCGGGGAACTCGGTGGTCAGCTTGCCGGCCAGCTCGGCGACCTTGGCGGTGTCGGGCTTGCCGGCCGGGTTCAGCGCGGTTTCCAGCAGGGCCTGGTAAATGATGGAAGCGCCCTGGGACTGATTGGTCTGGTACTTTTTCCAGGCTTGCCAGCCGAACACCACGATCAACGCCAGAGCGGCGCCGGTCAGCAGGGGCATGCCGTTACGCTGCCACCAGTCCTTGATGTCAGCGATCTGTTCTTCTTCGGTACGGTTACTCACCCCAATACTCCTATCCGCTCGATTCAGGCCTGCTGGAGGCAGGCAGCCAGGTGCTCGGGCAGAGCATCCCAGGCGATATTCTGTTGTTCGCCCTCGCCACGCAGGGGCTTGAAACCTACCACGCGGTTGGCCAGTTCGTCGTCACCCAGAATCATTGCGAACTGTGCGCCGCTCTTGTCGGCCTTCTTGAACTGGCTCTTGAAACTGCCGGCGCCGGCATTGACCAGCAGGCGCAGCCCCGGGATAGCCGAGCGCAGTTGTTCCGCCAGGGTCAGCGCGGCCAGCTCGGCCGGCTCGCCAAAGGCGCAGACATAGAGGTCGGCCGGGCGATTCAGCTCGGACGGGACCACGCCCAGGGTTTCCAGCAGCAGCACCAGGCGCTCCACGCCCATGGCGAAGCCCACGCCCGGCGTCGGCTTGCCGCCGAACTGGCTGACCAGGCCGTCGTAGCGACCCCCGCCGCAGACAGTGCCCTGGGCGCCGAGCTTGTCGGTGACCCATTCGAAAGCGGTGCGGCAGTAGTAATCCAGGCCGCGCACCAGCTTCTGGTTGATCTCGTAGCGCAGGCCGACCGCATCCAGACGAGCCTTCAGGCCCTCGAAGTGGGCGATCGACTCTTCATCCAGGTAATCGTGCAGGCTCGGCGCGCCAACCAGCAGGGCCTGGGTGGCCTCTACCTTGCTGTCGAGGATGCGCAGCGGGTTGGTGGTCATACGGCGCTGGCTGTCTTCGTCGAGCTGGTCGAAGCGCTCCTGCAGGTAGGCCACCAGGTCCTCGCGGAAACGCGCCCGAGCTTCACTGGAACCCAGGGTGTTCAGCTGCAGGGTCACGGCGTCGGCCATGCCCAGCTTCTGCCACAGGCGCCAGGTGAGGATGATCAGCTCGGCGTCGATGTCCGGGCCGGGCAGGTTGAAGACTTCCACGCCAATCTGGTGGAACTGGCGATAGCGGCCCTTCTGCGGCTTCTCGTAGCGGAACATCGGGCCGGTGTACCAGAGCTTCTGCACCTGGCCGCCACCGGACAGGCCGTGCTCAAGCACGGCGCGCACGCAACCGGCAGTACCTTCAGGACGCATGGTCAGGGATTCGCCGTTGCGGTCGAGGAAGGTGTACATCTCCTTGTCGACCACGTCGGTGCCTTCGCCAATGCCGCGGGCGAAGAGTTCGGTGAACTCCAGGATCGGCATGCGGATCTCGCTGTAGCCATAGGCGTCCAGCAGATCGGCAAAGGTGCGCTCCAGATAGCGCCAGGCCGGGGTCTGGTCCGGCAGGATGTCGTTCATGCCACGGATGGCTTGCAGGGACTTGCTCACTTAAGATCCTTGTTGCGGTCAGCCGCGCACGATGAGTGCGGCGTCGGCCTCGGCCTTCTCGGCCGCTTTTTCGCGGATCAGCCGTTCCAGCTCATCCACCAGGTTATCGTTCTGCAGCTTCTGCGCCGGCTTGCCGTCGATGTAGATCAGATTGCTCGGCGTGCCACCGGTAAGGCCGATGTGGGCCTCCTTGGCTTCGCCCGGGCCGTTGACCACACAGCCAATCACGGCGACGTCCAGCGGGACCAGCAGGTCCTCCAGGCGGCCTTCCAGCTCGTTCATGGTCTTCACCACATCGAAGTTCTGCCGCGAGCAGCTCGGGCAGGCGATGAAATTGATGCCACGGGAGCGCAGGCGCAGCGACTTGAGGATGTCGAAGCCGACCTTGATCTCTTCCACCGGGTCAGCGGCGAGGGAAATGCGGATGGTGTCGCCGATGCCTTCGGCGAGCAGCATGCCCAGGCCCACGGCCGACTTCACGGTGCCTGAACGCAGGCCACCGGCTTCGGTGATGCCCAGGTGCAGGGGTTGCTCGATCTCTTTCGCCAGCAGGCGGTAGGCGGCGACGGCCATGAACACGTCGGAGGCCTTAACGCTGACCTTGAAGTTCTGGAAGTCCAGACGCTGCAGGTGGTCGACGTGACGCATGGCCGATTCCAGCAGTGCTTCGGGAGTCGGCTCGCCGTATTTCTTCTGCAGATCCTTTTCCAGCGAGCCGGCGTTGACGCCGATGCGGATCGGGATATTGCGCTCGCGAGCCGCATCGACCACGGCCTTCACCCGGTCTTCGCGACCGATGTTGCCGGGGTTGATGCGCAGGCAGTCAACGCCCAGTTCGGCCACGCGCAGGGCGATCTTGTAGTCGAAGTGGATATCGGCCACCAGCGGGACATTCACCTGCTGCTTGATCTTGCCGAATGCCTCGGCAGCGTCCATATCCGGCACGGAGACGCGCACGATGTCGGCGCCGGCGTCTTCCAGACGGCGGATCTGGGCCACGGTGGCCGCCACATCCAGGGTGTCGGTGTTGGTCATGCTCTGCACGGCGATGGGGGCATCCCCACCTACCGGCACGTTACCTACCCAGATTTTCCGGGAAAGGCGACGTTTGATCGGAGACTCGCAATGCATCTTACTGTCCACCCAACTTCAGGCGAGCGGTACCACCGCGCGCCGGCGTGACTTCGACTGGCTGGCCGTTGTAGCTGACCTGTGCCCCCTGGGCAAAGCCAAGGCGCAGTTGGACCGGCGCCTTGGCGGCGACTTCGAGCGAATCACCCTTGCGCTTGAGGCCCTCGAGGATGACCTTGCCGTCGGCATCGGTCACCTGGGTCCAGCAATCGGCGACAAATTGAACCTTGACCACACCCTGGCCGGCGGCAGCGACCACGGGAGCAGCCGGCGCCCCAGCCGGTGCAGCGGGGCTCGCCGGTACCGCGGGCTGTTGCGCAGCCGGCGGTTGCGCCGGGGCTGGAACTGCCTGTGCGGGAGCCGGTGCGACTTCTGGGGAGGCAGGTGTGCCCGGAGCGGCAGGTGCGACAGTGGCCGGCGGAGCACCTTCGACCGGAGCCTCGGCGGTGCCACTGTCGCCAGCGGGCTCGGACGGAACCGGCGGGGTATTGGCCTGGTCCTCCGCGACGGCTTGGTCTTCCGGCTCGTCGAGGGTATGGATTTCAGTGGTGCCGTCGGCGCTCTCGACCTCGACGTGCTCCATATTCAGGCTGCCCGTCTCGGCCGGACGCGCGGAGCGTTCCTGCCACCAGAAGTAGCCAAAGCCGATCAGCACGGCCAGCAGGACCAGGCTGAACAGGCGCAGCAGATTGCGCGACAGGCGCACCGGCTCGACCACTCGGCCGAGCGCCTGCACGTTGCTGCCGCTGGCATCGGTGCCAGTGTACTGATCGAAGGCAGTGACCATCTGAGCCTGGTCCATGCCCAGCAGCTTGGCGTAGGCGCGGATATAGCCACGGGCGAAGGTGTGGCCCGGCAACTGGTCGAAGGAACCCTGCTCCAGCTGGCGCAGCGCATTCTCGGTGAGATTCAGCTGACCGGCGACCTGAGCGGTGCTCCAGCCCTTGTTCTCGCGCGCCTGGCGCAGGGTCTCGCCAGGATTGGCGCGGGTCGTGCCGATGACATCGGACTGCGACGTATTCATTATTTATCCGCCTGGTATGCCTGGTATTCAGGAGAAGCGGGATACAGGCGCTTGAGTTGCAGCCCGTAGCTGGCAGCGGTATCCCGGTCGTCGAAAATCTTCGCCAGTCGAATCCCCAGCAGCAGGCTGCGCGCGGTCTGCGGGCCCTGCTTAAGGTATTCCTCATAGAAAGTCCGGGCAGGCACGTACTCGCGATCCTGGTAGTTCAGGTCAGCCAGTTCGATCAGTGCCCCCGGCTGATTGCGATTCAGGCGCACGGCCTTCTCGAAGTACTGCTTGGCCTGGACTCGGTCGTTGAGCTTGAGGCTGACGATGCCGAGATTCTCGAAGATGCGCGAGCGCTCGGAGTAAAGGCCGTCTTCGGTGGCCTTCATATAGGTGTCGTAGGCTTCCTTGTAGCGCTTCTGCTCGAACAGAAAACTCGCGTAGTTGTTCAGGATGCGGGCATCTCCCGAACGCGCGGACAACGCCTTGCGGTACTCGCTCTCGGCGAGCTTGGGTTCCATTTCGGTCTGGTAGACAACCGCCAGCGCAGCGTGGGCGTCAGCGCTGGACGAGTCGATCTCCAGCGCCTGACGCAGCGGTATCTTGGCCTGCTCGGTATTGCCCATCTGCAGGTAACCGATGCCGAGCTGGATATAGGCGTCACGCGCCTCGTTCCGGCCCTTGTCGGTCTTCAGAGGATCCTGTTTACCAGTCGTCACGCAACCCGTCAGCACGGTTGCCAACAGCAAGAACAGCGCGGCGCGCAGGGTCATCGGATTCCTCCCTAGTTCAGTTTCGATTGGCGTTGGTCGGAGCCTGATCGGCTTCCGCGGCCAGCTGTCGTACGGCGATATAGCGTTCGCTGCGGCGGGTGCGGTCCATCACCTGGCCTACCAGCTGACCACAGGCGGCATCGATGTCGTCTCCGCGAGTGGTGCGAACCGTAACGTTGAAGCCGCTTTTGTGCAGCATGTCCTGAAAACGGCGGATGGCATTGTTGCTCGGCCGCTCGTAGCCGGAATGCGGGAACGGATTAAACGGAATCAGGTTGATCTTGCAAGGGAAATCCTTGAGCAATGCGATCAACTGCTCGGCATGCTCGGGCTGGTCGTTGACACCGGCCAGCAGGGTGTACTCGATCGTCAGCACGCGCTCCTTGCCCAGGCGCGTGATGTAGCGGTAGCAGGAGTCGAGCAGCATTTCGAGCGGGTACTTCTTGTTGATCGGTACCAGCTTGTTGCGCAGTTCGTCGTTGGGCGCGTGCAGCGACAGGGCCAGGGACACGTCGGTCACCTCGGCGAGCTTGTCGATCATCGGCACCACGCCGGAGGTGGACAGGGTCACCTTGCGCTTGGAAATACCGTAGCCGAGGTCCTCCATCATGATGCTCATGGCAGTCACGACGTTGTCGAAGTTCAGCAGCGGCTCGCCCATGCCCATCATTACCACGTTGGTGATGGCACGGTCGATCTTGCCCGGGATGGTCCCGAACGATTGGTTGGCGATCCACACCTGGCCGATGATCTCGGCGGAGGTCAGGTCGCTGTTGAAGCCTTGCTTGCCGGTGGAGCAGAAGCTGCAGTCCAGCGCGCAACCGGCCTGGGACGACACGCACAGGGTGCCGCGGCCGCCCTGCGGGATGTACACGGTCTCGACGCAACTGCCCGAGGCCACGCGTACGACCCACTTGCGGGTACCGTCAGCGGAAATGTCCTGGCTGACGATCTCCGGCGGGCGAATTTCGGCAACGGCCTCGAGCTTTTCGCGCAAGGCCTTGCCGACGTTCGTCATGGCGCCGAATTCGACGGCGCCAAAGTGGTGAATCCATTGCATCACCTGGCCGGCGCGGAAGCGCTTTTCACCGATGGACTCGAAGAATTCCTCGAGCTGGGGCTTGGTCATGCCCAGCAGGTTGGCCTTTACAGCGGTATCAGTCATGGATTCACCCTCGCTCATTCACTGACGGATCAGCGAATGCGCTCGCACACCTCGGTGCTGGAGAAGAAGTAAGCGATTTCGCGGGCAGCCGAAGCTTCCGAGTCGGAACCGTGTACGGCGTTCTCGTCGATGGAAACAGCGAAGTCGGCGCGGATGGTGCCGGCGTCGGCTTTCTTCGGATCGGTGGCGCCCATCAGCTCACGGTTGCGCAGGATGGCGTCTTCGCCTTCCAGAACCTGAACGACGACCGGGCCGGAGGTCATGAAGGAAACCAGGTCCTTGAAGAAGGGACGCTCTTTGTGCTCGGCGTAGAAACCGCCAGCTTCGCGCTCGGACAGCTGAACCATCTTCGAAGCGACAACGCGCAGACCGGCTTTCTCGAAGCGGGTCAGGATTTCGCCGATGACGTTCTTGGAAACGGCGTCGGGCTTGATGATGGAGAAGGTACGTTGCAGGGCCATGGAAATAACTCCGAAAAGCAAGGTTGGTAATGCCAAGAAGCCCCTGGCGTGGCCAGGAGCTCCTGCGATTCTAGGGTTTGCCGCGCGCCACGCCCGTTGGGCGGCAGCCGCGAAACCGGCCCGACTGCGACAGGGCCGGCGACTGGAAAATTCCCCTGGGGAAATTTTCGACAGCTCACCTAAAGATAAAACCCGCGAATTATACGCGGGTTCATGACAAATGGGTACGCGGCTCTGGTGAGCCGCGCCCTCAGTCGGCTTCCTCGATCCAGGCGGCCTGGATGGCCTCCAGGACCTTCTCCCCGCCGCGGGAAGGATCGTCGCTGAACTCCGGCAATGCCAGCACCCAGCGGTGCAGATCGACGAAATTCACGTAGCGCGGATCGACATCCGGCTTGGATTCGGCCAACTGGATGGCGATTTCGAGCACATCAACCCATTTCAGACTCATGTGAACGCTCCGCTTCAGTGACCTTCGGACACCTGGTTGATGGTGTACTTCGGAATTTCCACCACCAGGTCCGTCTCGCCGACCACAGCCTGGCAGGACAGGCGCGAATCAGCCTCCAGACCCCAGGCCTTGTCCAGCATGTCGTCTTCCAGCTCGTCGGAGGCTTCCATCGAGTTGAAGCCTTCGCGCACGATCACGTGGCAGGTGGTGCAGGCACAGGACATCTCGCAGGCATGCTCGATCTCGATGCCATTGCGCAGCGCTGCCTTCATGATGGTTTCGCCCGGCTGGGCTTCGATCACCGCGCCTTCCGGGCAGTGTTCGGCGTGGGGCAGAAAGACAATCTGCGGCATCTTCGCTTATTCCTCGATTTCGTTGAGCCGGCGACCGGCCAGTGCGGCTTTGACGGTGGCGTCCATACGGCGCGCGGCAAAGGCGTCGGTCAGCTGGGACAGACGCTTGATCTGTTGTTCGATGGCGACGGTATCGCTGCCGGTGGCCAGTTCGCGCAGCGAGTCCATGCCGGCATCGATGACCAGGCGCTCGTCGGCCTCCAGCAGGCGCTCGCCGTCGGCGTCCAGCGCCGACTGCACGGCCTCCAGCAGGCGCTGGGCCTCGACCTGCTGCTCACGCAGGGCGCGGGCAGCAAGATCATCGCCGGCATACTGGAAGGAGTCCTGCAGCATACGAGCGATTTCGCCATCGGTCAGGCCATAGGAAGGCTTGACCTGGATGCTCGCCTCGACGCCCGAGGACAATTCGCGAGCGGAAACGCCCAGCAAACCGTCAGCATCAACCTGGAAGCTGACGCGAATCTTCGCCGCGCCAGCTACCATCGGTGGAATGCCGCGCAGCTCGAAGCGCGCCAGGGACCGGCAGTCCTTGACCAACTCACGCTCGCCTTGCAGCACATGAATCATCATGGCCGTCTGGCCATCCTTGTAGGTGGTGAACTCCTGAGCACGCGCCACCGGGATAGTGGTGTTGCGCGGAATCACCTTCTCCATCAGCCCGCCCATGGTTTCCAGGCCGAGCGACAGGGGAATCACGTCCAGCAGCAGCAACTCTTCGCCGCGCTTGTTGCCGGCCAGGGCATCAGCCTGGATGGCCGCGCCAATGGCGACGACCTGATCCGGATCGATGTCGGTCAGCGGGTCGCGAGCGAACAGGTCGCCCACCAGTTCGCGCACACGAGGTACGCGGGTCGAGCCGCCAACCATGACGACGGCGCTGACTTCTTCCAGCTCGACACCGGAATCACGAACTGCGCGACGGCAGGACTTGAGGCTGCGCTGGATCAGCGGATCGATCAGGGCCTCAAGCTGGTTGCGGGTCAGTTCACCAGACCAGCTGTCATAAGCAACGGCCACGCTGGCACTGTCGGTCAGCGCTTCCTTGGCCGCGCAGGCAGTCTGCAGCAGGCGGCGCTGGGCACCCGGATCGAGATCGGCCGAGAGGCCAGCCTGCTCGATGATCCAGCCGGCAATGGCATGGTCGAAGTCGTCGCCGCCCAGCGCGGTATCACCGCCGGTGGCCAGAACTTCGAAGACGCCACGGGTCAGGCGCAGGATGGAAATATCGAAGGTACCGCCGCCCAGGTCATAGATGGCGACCACGCCCTCGGCGTTCTTGTCCAGGCCGTAGGCCACAGCAGCAGCGGTCGGCTCATTGAGCAGGCGCAGAACGTGCAGGCCGGCCAGACGCGCAGCATCCTTGGTGGCCTGACGCTGGGCGTCGTCGAAATAGGCGGGAACAGTGATCACCGCGCCAACCAGCTCGCCACCCAGGGTGGACTCGGCACGCTGACGCAGGACGCGGAGGATCTCAGCCGAGACTTCCACCGGGCTCTTGGCACCCTGGACAGTCTCGATGAAGGGCATGTGCGATTCGCCCTGGGTGAAGCGGTACGGCAGTTGGCCGCCCAGTTGCTTCACATCTTCCAGGCCGCGCCCCATGAAGCGCTTGACCGAGATGATGGAGTTCAGCGGGTCCTGCGAGGCGTTGGCGCGAACGCTCTCGCCCACCTCGATGCGATCGGCGAGATAGCGCACCGCAGACGGCAGGATCACTTCGCCGCGATCATCGGGCAAGGGTGCTGCGACGCCGCTGCGCACGGCAGCGACCAGGGAATTCGTGGTGCCCAGGTCGATCCCCACCGCCAGGCGACGCTGGTGTGGCTGGGGACTTTGTCCGGGCTCGGCGATCTGCAGTAGGGCCATGCGGTTTCTAATCAGGCTATCGGGCGCGGCGCGGGCCGCGCGGATTAATCGTCGAGTCGCTCTTCGAGCTGCCGCACTTCCTGCGCCAGCTTGTCGAGGAACTGCATGCGGCGAACCAGACGCTCGGCCAGATCACGACGGGCTGCATCATCCCAGCAATCGGCGAAATCCTCTTCCAGACGCTGCTGGGCGGATTTCAACTGACGCTTGAACTGCGCCACGCCGTCGAGATCAGCGCTTTCCTGCAGGTCTTCCAGGTCCTCGCGCAGCTGCATTTGCTGCAAGAGGAACTCCGGATCCTGCACCGTGGCTTCCAGCGGCAACGCATTGCCGCGCAGGGCCAGCAGGTACAGGGCACGACGCGGAACGCTCTTCAGCGTCTGGTAGGCATCGTTGAGCTCGGCGGCCTTGGACTGCGCCAGTCGCTGCTCGCGCTCGGAAGCATCGGCGAAACGGTCCGGATGGACGGTTCGCACCAGCTCACGGTAGCGATTGCCAAGGGCTTCCAGATCAATCCGGAAGCCCGGCTGCAGGTCGAATAGCGCAAAGTGACAGGGACTACCCACACCCAGCCTCAGACGTTGAAGCTTTCGCCGCAGCCACACTCACCGCGCACGTTCGGGTTGTTGAACTTGAAGCCCTCGTTGAGGCCTTCCTTGGTGAAGTCCAACTCCGTGCCGTCGAGGTAGACCAGGCTTTTCGGGTCGATGATGACCTTCACGCCGTGGCTCTCGAACACCTCATCCTCGGCTGCCAGTTCGTCGACGAACTCCAGCACGTAGGCAAGGCCCGAACAGCCGGTGGTACGCACGCCAAGACGAATGCCCTCGCCCTTGCCGCGCCCTTCGAGGGAGCGGCGAACGTGGTTGGCGGCGGCTTCGGTCATGCTGATGGCCATGGGAACTCCTTACTCAACGAATCGCTTCAGAGCAGACCTTTCTTCTGCTTGTAGTCGCGCACGGCCGCCTTGATGGCGTCCTCGGCGAGTACCGAGCAGTGGATCTTCACCGGCGGCAGAGCCAGTTCTTCGGCGATGGTGGTGTTCTTGATCGATTCTGCTTCGTCCAGGGTCTTACCCTTCATCCACTCGGTGGCGAGGGAGCTGGAGGCGATGGCCGAACCGCAGCCGTAGGTCTTGAACTTGGCGTCCTCGATGACGCCCTGCTCGTTGACCTTGATCTGCAAGCGCATCACGTCGCCGCAAGCGGGAGCACCGACCATGCCGGTGCCGACATCCGGATCTTCGGCGTTGAGCTTGCCGACGTTGCGCGGGTTTTCGTAGTGGTCGATGACCTTGTCACTGTAAGCCATGGCTAATCCTCACTTCTACGGGGCGGGTCAGTGGGCCTGCCATTCGACCTTGGACAGGTCGACACCCTCTTTGAACATATCCCACAGCGGCGAGAGCTCACGCAGCTTGGAAACGGCTTCCACCACCTTCTTGGCGGCGTAATCGACCTCTTCTTCGGTGGTGAAGCGGCCGAAGCTGAAACGGATGGAGCTGTGCGCCAGTTCGTCGTTGCGACCCAGGGCGCGGAGCACGTAGGACGGCTCCAGCGAGGCCGAGGTGCAGGCGGAACCGGACGAAACGGCCAGGTCCTTGAGCGACATCATCAGCGACTCGCCTTCGACGTAGTTGAAGCTGACGTTGAGGATGTTCGGTGCGTAGGAAACCGGGCTGCCATTGAGATACAGCTCTTCCAGGTCCTGCACCTGATCGAAGAAGCGCTTGCGCAGGCCTTCGATGCGGGCCATTTCCTGGTGCATTTCTTCCTTGGCGATGCGGAAGGCTTCGCCCATGCCGACGATCTGGTGGGTCGCCAGGGTGCCCGAACGCATGCCGCGCTCGTGGCCGCCACCGTGCATCTGGGCTTCCAGACGTACACGCGGCTTGCGGCGCACGTACAGAGCGCCCATGCCTTTGGGGCCATAGACCTTGTGGGCAGAGAAGGACATCAGGTCGACCTTGAGTTTTTCCAGGTCGATGTCCACCTTGCCGGCGGACTGAGCAGCGTCGACATGCAGCAGGATGCCGCGCGAACGGGTCAGCTCGCCGATGGCGGCAATATCGTTGATGCTGCCGACTTCGTTGTTCACGTGCATGACCGAGACCAGGATGGTGTCGTCACGCAGGGCGGCCTCGACCATTGCCGGGGTGATAATGCCCTCGGGAGTCGGCTCCAGATAGGTCACTTCGAAGCCTTCGCGCTCCAGCTGGCGGCAGGTATCCAGGACCGCCTTGTGCTCGATCTTCGAGGTGATGATGTGCTTGCCCTTGGTCGCGTAGAAGTGCGCGACACCCTTGACGGCGAGGTTGTCGGACTCGGTGGCACCGGACGTCCAGACGATCTCGCGGGGGTCGGCATTGACCAGCTCGGCGACCTGGCGACGGGCGTTCTCAGCCGCTTCCTCGGCCTTCCAGCCGAAGAGGTGGGAACGCGAAGCCGGGTTGCCGAAATTGCCGTCAACCAGCAGACAGTCGGCCATTTTCTGAGCGACACGCGGATCCACCGGGGTGGTGGCGGAGTAGTCGAGGTAAATCGGCAATCTCATCAGGTAACTCCTACAGGCGGGCGTTCGCTCAATCGATGGCGGACGCTTCAATCTTGTCGAGGCGCAGCGACTTGCTGCCCGAGCAGCGACGCTCGTCCTGGCGCTGGGCGACCTCTTGAACTTCGCGGCGCTCGACCAGGTCGGCCAGGCTGATGCCGCTGAGAAACTCGTGAATCTGCTGACTGAGGTCGCACCACAGGTGGTGGGTCAGGCAGGTATCGCCGGAGTGGCAGTCGCCCTGACCTTGACAGCGGGTGGCGTCGACCGACTCGTTGACCGCATCGATCACCTGGGCGACGTGGATGCCGGTCATGTCGCGGGACAGCTGATAGCCACCGCCCGGACCGCGCACGCTGACCACCAGGTTGCCACGGCGCAACTTGGCGAACAGCTGTTCCAGGTAGGACAGGGATATACCCTGGCGTTCGGAGATATCGGCGAGAGAAACCGGGCCACGCTGGGCGTGCAACGCCAGGTCGAGCATGGCGGTGACGGCATAGCGGCCTTTGGTGGTCAATCGCATGGGGAAATCCGGAAGAATCGCTGGTATGGCGGGAGTATGCTCTTTTCCGACTATTTAAGTCAACTATAAGACCTATTACTTTAGTCGGATTTAGCCAGCGAACGGCGCCGCATTCTAACAGCAATAGCGGCGTCGGCGCATCACTGCGCCGACTGGCTGCTCTCCTGATCCTTGACCCCGGCAAAGTCCTCTTCCCGCAGAACCGGAAGATCCTTGGCACAGTAGTCACTGCCCAAAGCCGTCAGAGCCTTGCACATGCCTTCCAGACGGCCGTCGACCGCCTGCAGGTGATCGAGCAACTGACCGATGGCGCGCGCCACCGGGTCGGGCATGTCCTGGCTGACGCCGTAGGCATCGAATCCGAGCTTTTCTGCCATGGCCTGGCGCTTGGCCGCCTGATCCGCGTCATCCTTGACGATGATGCGACCCGGAATACCCACGACGGTAGCCCCAGGCGGTACCTCCTTGGTCACCACGGCATTGGAACCAACCTTGGCCCCGGCGCCGACGGTGAACGGACCAAGCACCTTGGCGCCCGCCCCCACCACCACGCCATCGGCCAGGGTCGGATGGCGCTTGCCCTTGTTCCAGCTTGTGCCGCCCAGGGTTACGCCCTGGTAGATGGTCACGTCATCGCCGATCTCGGCGGTTTCGCCGATGACGATACCCAGGCCGTGATCGATGAAGAACCGGCGACCGATCTTCGCACCCGGATGGATCTCGATGCCGGTCATCCAGCGACCGAAGTTCGACACCATGCGCGCCAGCCATTTCCAGCCGGACGCCCACAGGCCATGAGCCAGACGATGCAGCCAGACGGCATGCAACCCCGGATAGCAGGTCAGCACCTCGAAGGCGTTGCGCGCCGCCGGGTCACGATGGAATACGCTCTGGATATCCTCGCGTACACGCTCAAACATCTTCATCACTCCGCTTGGAAAGCTCCCCGCGGGCAGCCTTCTGTGTCTCGGTGAGAATACCCCGCAGGATATTCATCTCCAGCTTGCTGACGCCGCTGCGGCCGTACAGGCGACGCAGGCGCGACATCAGGTGGCGCGGCTTCTGCGGGTCGAGGAACTGGATATCCACCAGGGTCGATTCCAGGTGCGCATAGAAGCGCTCCAGCTCATCCGACGTCACCGGGACGCTGTTGAGCATCGCCGTGGACTCGACCTTCTCGTGCTTGGTCGGCTGACCTTCAGCGGCCAGCCAAGCCATGCGCACCTCGTAGACCAGCACCTGCACCGCCGTCGCCAGGTTCAGCGAGCTGAACTCGGGATTGGCCGGGATGTGCACGTGGAACTGACATCGCTGCAGCTCTTCGTTGGTCAGGCCGGCATATTCGCGGCCAAATACCAGCGCGACCTCCCCACCCTGCTGGACGTGTTCCAGGCTAGTGGTGGCGCACTCGCGGGGGTCCAGCAACGGCCAGGGAATGCGGCGATCGCGCGCGCTGGTGCCCAGCACCAGGCTGCAACCCGCCAGGGCATCTTCCAGGGTCGGAACGACCACGGCCGCGTCGAGGATGTCATCGGCGCCGGAAGCACGGGCGCGAGCTTCACCACTGGGAAAATCCATCGGATCGACCAGCACGAGGCGCGAAAGGCCCATGTTCTTCATCGCACGGGCCGTACCGCCGATATTGCCGGGATGGCTGGTGTTGACCAGCACCACGCGAATTTTGTCGAGCAACGCGCGACTCCACACATAAAGCGAAAAAGGGAGGGAATCCTACCGCAGCAGTGGGGCTTGCGCCACGCAGGCGACAGGTCGCTCTATGAACTCCATGGCTTTCTGCTAGAATGTTCGGCTTTCTTTAACGACCCAGGTGACCTCTCCATGCAGCCTATGCTGAATATCGCCCTGCGCGCCGCTCGCAGCGCCGGTGAACTGATCTTCCGCTCC
The DNA here is from genome assembly GCF_012971725.1 of Pseudomonas multiresinivorans. Classification (NCBI taxonomy): domain Bacteria; kingdom Pseudomonadati; phylum Pseudomonadota; class Gammaproteobacteria; order Pseudomonadales; family Pseudomonadaceae; genus Pseudomonas; species Pseudomonas multiresinivorans. The sequence goes on along the minus strand of NZ_CP048833.1, from coordinate 2,045,306 downwards.
ATCGAACGCCTGGATACCCTGTCGGTCAACGAGAAAGAAGCCAACGACTACGTCACCGAAGTCGATCGCGCGGCCGAACTCTCCATCGTCACCGCCCTGCGCAAGGCCTACCCGAACCACGGGATCATGGGCGAAGAAGGCGGCATGCTCGAAGGCAGCGGCGAAGGCGCCGATTACCTGTGGATCATCGACCCGCTGGACGGCACCACCAACTTCATCCACGGCGTCCCGCACTACGCCGTCAGCATCGCCTGCAAATACCGCGGCCGCCTCGAGCACGCAGTGGTTCTCGACCCGGTCCGCCAGGAAGAATTTACCGCCAGCCGTGGCCGTGGCGCCGCACTGAACGGTCGCCGCCTGCGCGTCAGCAACCGCAAGAGCCTGGAAGGCGCCCTCCTCGGCACCGGCTTCCCGTTCCGCGACAGCCAGATGGACAACCTGGACGCCTACCTGGGCATGTTCCGCAGCCTGGTCGGCCAGACCGCCGGCATCCGCCGCGCTGGCGCCGCCAGCCTGGACCTGGCCTACGTAGCCGCCGGCCGCTACGACGCCTTCTGGGAATTCGGCCTGTCCGAGTGGGACATGGCAGCTGGCGCCCTGCTGATCCAGGAAGCGGGCGGCCTGGTGAGCGATTTCACCGGCAGCCACGAATTCCTCGAGAAAGGCCAGATCGTTGCCGGCAACACCAAGTGCTTCAAAGCGCTGCTGACCAGCATCCAGCCGCACCTGCCGGCCTCGCTCAAGCGCTGAGCTTGAGTGACGCGAGAAAAAGCCCGGCAGTGCCGGGCTTTTTTGTGCCCGCAAGAAAACCCTTCCTGTAAGAGCGAGCTTGCTCGCGAAGCTTTTGCTCTTTCTTCTGGCGCCACGACGCGGGGCGGTTCGCGAGCAAGCTCGCTCCTACACAAGGGCGAAAAAGAAAAAGGCGCCCGATGGGCGCCTTTTCCACTTACACCTGGCGACTGCTTACTGCTGACCCAGGATCAGTCGACCGCTCTTGTCGACCGGAATCTGCGAGCCCGGATCACGATCCATGCGGACCTGACCAGCCTTGCCATCGAGCAGGTACTTCACGTCGTAGCCGACGACCTTCTCGCTGGTATCGTTGACGGTGCTGCAGCGGGTTTCGGTGGTGGTGTAGGTATCACGCTCCTGCATGCCTTCCTGCACCTTGTTACCCGCGTAGCCGCCGCCGATGGCGCCTGCCACGGTGGCGATCTTCTTGCCGTTGCCGCCGCCGATCTGGTTGCCGAGCAGGCCGCCGGCAATGGCGCCAATGGCGGTACCGGCAATCTGGTGCTGGTCCTTGACCGGACGCTGATGGGTCACTGCCACGGCCTTGCAGACCTGGCGCGGATTCTTGATGGTTTCCTTGACCGGCTGAACGGCGAGCACCTCGGCGTATTGCGGCGCACGGTCCACCAGACTGTAGGTAGCCACGGCGCCACCGGCAGTCACGCCTACAGCGCCCAGCACGGTACCGATTAGCAACGACTTGTTCATAGGGTTCTCCTGGTCTTTCTTCTCATTCGGGCCTTGCCCTTTACCCTGCCTTGGAGCAAAGGATTTGTAAGAAAGTTCCAACAAATCCGTGAGCTACTACCCACAAACAAGAACTCCCGCCGAAGCGGGAGTTTTGTCGAAAGCTCGGAGCGCTCTATTACGGGCGCTCGTCGACTTCCTTGCTCGGCGGAGGAATCAGGTCCTCGCTGGACAGGTTCAGCCAGATCAGCACCACGTTGGCGATGTAGATCGACGAGTAGGTACCCGCCATCACACCGACGAACAGGGCGATGGAGAAGCCGAACAGGTTGTCGCCACCGAAGAACAGCAGAGCGGCGATGGCCAGCAGGGTCGACACCGAGGTGGCGATGGTCCGCAGCAGGGTCTGGCTGGTCGAGATGTTGATGTTCTCGATCAGGCTGGCCTTGCGCAGCACGCGGAAGTTCTCGCGCACCCGGTCGAAGATCACGATGGTGTCGTTCAGCGAGTAGCCCACCACCGCCAGCACCGCAGCCAGCACGGTCAGGTCGAAAGTGATCTGGAAGAACGACAGCACGCCCATCACGATGATGGCGTCGTGGATCAGCGAGAGGATCGCCCCCAGGGCGAACTTCCACTGGAAGCGGAAGCCCACGTACAACAGGATGCCGCCCAGCGCCAGGAGCATGCCGAGGCCGCCCTGGTCGCGCAGCTCTTCACCCACCTGCGGGCCGACGTACTCGACGCCGTTCACCTTGGCCGGGTTGGAAGCATCAGCCTTCTGCAGCGCAGTGGCGACCTTCTTGCCCAGCTCCGGGTCTTCGCTGGGCATACGTACCAGCACGTCCTTGGTGTCGCCGAAGCTCTGTACCACGGCTTCGCTGTAACCGGCGGCGACCAGTTGCTCACGCACCTTGGAGAGGTCGGCAGGCTGTTCGTAGCTCAGCTTGATCGACGTACCGCCGGTGAAGTCCAGGCCGAAGTTGATGCCTTTGAAGACCCAGCTGCCAAGGGCGATCAGGGTCAGGAGCAGAGTCGCGGCGAACGCAATGTTGCGCACGCCCATGAAGTTGATAGTACCGATCTTGATATTCATCTCTGGCCCCTTAGATCCACAGCTTCTTAACGTCGCGGCCGCCGTAGATCAGGTTCACCATTGCGCGGGTGACCAGAATGGCAGTGAACATCGAGGTGAGAATACCCAGGGACATGGTCACGGCGAAGCCCTTCACCGGGCCGGTGCCCATGGCGTAGAGGATGCCGCCGACCAGCAGCGAGGTCAGGTTGGCGTCGATGATCGCGGTGAAGGCCCGGTTGAAGCCCTCGTGGATCGCCCGCTGCGTCGACATGCCCGCCGCCAGTTCCTCGCGTATCCGCGAGAAGATCAGCACGTTGGCGTCCACCGCCATACCCATGGTCAACACGATACCCGCGATACCCGGCAGGGTCAGGGTCGCACCGAGGATCGACATCAGCGCCACCAGCATGACCATGTTGAAGGCCAGGGCGACGGTGGCGATCACGCCGAAGAAGCGGTAGATGACGATGATGAACAGGGAAACGAAGACCATGCCCCACAGGGATGCATCGATACCCTTGGCGATGTTGTCGGCACCCAGGCTCGGGCCGATGGTGCGCTCTTCAGCGAAGTACATCGGCGCAGCCAGGCCACCAGCGCGCAGCAGCAGGGCCAGTTCCGAGGACTCGCCCGGAGCGTCCAGGCCGGTGATGCGGAACTGGTTGCCCAGCGGCGACTGGATGGTCGCCAGGCTGATGATCTGCTTCTCTTCCTTGAACGCCTGGACAGCGACTTCCTGCTCGACGCCGTCGACGACCTGCTTGGTGTAGCGGGTGATCGGCTTCTGCTCGATGAACACCACCGCCATGCTGCGGCCGACGTTGTTGCGGGTCGCGCGGTTCATCAGCTCGCCGCCGTGGCCATCCAGACGGATGTTCACCTGTGGACGGCCGTTCTCGTCGAAGCTGGCGCTGGCGTCGGTGACCTGGTCACCGGTGATGATCACGCCGCGCTCCAGGGTTGCCGGCGGACGACGCGGCTCGCGGAAATCGAAGGTTTCAGTGGAGGACTTGATCGCATCCGGCTCGGCGGCCAGGCGGAACTCCAGGTTCGCGGTCTTGCCGAGAATACGCTTGGCTTCGGCGGTGTCCTGCACGCCCGGCAGCTCGACGACGATGCGGTTGGCGCCCTGGCGCTGTACCAGCGGCTCGGACACGCCCAGCTCGTTCACGCGGTTGCGGACGGTGGTGAGGTTCTGCTTGATCGAGTATTCGCGGATTTCGGCCAGCTTGGTGGCGGTCATGGCCAGGCGCAGGACCTGCATGCCATTGCGCTCGCTCTGGGCGGTTTCGAAATCGCGGAAATCCTTGGCGATGATCGACTTGGCCTTGTCCAGGTCGGCTTCTTCAGTGAAGCCCAGCTGGATGCCGCCGTCCTGTACCGGCAGGCTGCGGTAGCGCACGCGCTCTTTACGCAGGGCACTCTTGACCTCGTTCTCGTAGACCTTCATACGAGCGTCGACGGCCTTGTCCATGTCCACTTCCAGCAGGAAGTGCACACCACCGGACAGGTCCAGACCCAGCTTCATCGGGTGGGCGGCGATATTGCGCAGCCAGTTCGGCGTGGTCTGGGCCAGGTTCAGGGCGACTACATAGTCGTCACCCAGCGCACGGCGGACGATGTCCTTGGCCGGCAACTGGTCTTCCTGCTTGACCAGGCGGATCAGGCCGCTGTTCTTGCCCAGCGAGCCCGCCTTGACGGCGATGCCAGCGTCGGCGAGCGCTTTGCTGGCCTTGTCCACATCGGCCTGGGTGACCTGCAGCGCGGTGCTCGCGCCGCTGATCTGGACGGCCGGATCGTCAGGATAGAGGTTGGGTGCGGAGTAGATGAAACCGACGGCCAGAACCGCCAGGATCAGCAGATACTTCCACAGGGGATACTTGTTGAGCATGACACCGCCCGTTATGACGCGGGGCGCATCTTGCGCCCCGTCGGTTGGGTTTCTAATAGGTGGATCAGATCGCCTTCAGGGTGCCTTTCGGCAGGGTCGCGGCGATCGCGGCCTTCTGGAACTTCAGCTCGACGTTGTCGGAAACCTCGACGACGACGAAGTCATCGGCCACCTTGGTCACCTTGCCGGCGATGCCGGCGGAAGTGACGACTTCATCGCCCTTCTGCAGACCGGACAGCAGGTTCTTGTGCTCCTTGGAGCGCTTGGCCTGGGGACGCCAGATCATCAGGTAGAAGATGACCAGGAAACCGACCAGGAAAATCCACTCGAAGCCGGTACCGGCCGGGCCAGCAGCAGCGGCCGGGGCTGCGGCGTCAGCGTAGGCAGCGGGGATCAGAAAACTCATTGGAAACTCCTGTCTCAAAGCTTTTTCGATGAATAAGGTCAGTCCGCCAGCGGCGGCACGGGAAGGCCGCGCTTGGCGTAGAAGGCGTCGACAAAGTTCGCCAATGTACCCTGTTGGATTGCCTCGCGCAAACCAGCCATAAGCCGCTGATAATGCCGCAAGTTGTGGATGGTATTGAGCATGCTGCCGAGCATTTCGCCGCACTTGTCCAGGTGGTAGAGGTAGGCGCGGGAGAAGTGCTTGCAGGTGTAGCAATCGCAGGTCGGGTCCAGCGGAGATTCGTCGTGCTTGTGCACCGCGTTGCGGATCTTGATCACCCCGGTGTCAACGAAAAGGTGGCCATTGCGCGCATTGCGGGTGGGCATGACGCAGTCGAACATGTCGACGCCCCGGCGCACACCTTCCACGAGGTCCTCGGGTTTGCCCACACCCATCAGGTAACGAGGTTTGTCAGCCGGCATGTGCTTGGGCAGGAAGTCCAGCACGCGGATCATCTCTTCCTTGGGCTCGCCCACCGAAAGGCCGCCGATGGCCAGGCCGTCGAAGCCGATTTCCTGCAGGCCTTCGAGCGAGCGCATGCGCAGCTCTTCGTGCATGCCGCCCTGGACGATGCCGAACAGCGCCGACGGACTGTCGCCGTGAGCAGCTTTCGAGCGCTTGGCCCAGCGCAGCGACAGCTCCATGGAGCGCTTGGCCACGTCGAACTCGGCCGGGTACGGGGTGCACTCGTCGAAGATCATCACGATGTCCGAGCCCAGTGCACGCTGCACGGCCATGGACTCTTCCGGGCCCATGAAGACCTTGGCGCCATCTACCGGCGAAGCAAAGTACACGCCCTCCTCCTTGATCTTGCGCAGCGCGCCCAGGCTGAACACCTGGAAGCCGCCCGAGTCGGTGAGGATCGGCCCCTTCCACTGCATGAAGTCATGCAGGTCGCCGTGCTTCTGGATCACCTCGGTACCCGGGCGCAGCCACAGGTGGAAGGTATTGCCGAGGATGATCTGCGCGCCGATGCCCTCGATGTCGTGCGGGAGCATGCCCTTCACGGTGCCGTAGGTGCCCACCGGCATGAAAGCCGGGGTTTCCACCACACCGCGCGGGAAGGTCAGGCGGCCGCGACGGGCCTTGCCTTCAGTGGCCAGCAGTTCGAATTTCATGAAACTCATGGATCAGTCCTCGGGGCCGCGCGGTGCCGGGTTGCGGGTAATGAACATGGCATCGCCGTAGCTGAAGAAGCGATAGCCCTGCTCCACTGCCGCCGCATAGGCAGCCATGGTCTCGGGGTAGCCGGCGAAGGCGGAGACCAGCATCAGCAGGGTGGATTCGGGCAGGTGGAAATTGGTCACCAGGGCGTCGACCACATGGAACGGCCGGCCCGGGAAGATGAAGATGTCGGTGTCGCCGCTGAACGGCTTGAGCACGCCATCACGGGCGGCGCTTTCCAGCGAGCGCACGCTGGTGGTGCCGACGGCGACCACGCGGCCGCCGCGCGCCTTGCAGGCGGCCACGGCGTCGACCACGTCCTGGCTGACTTCCAGCCATTCGTTGTGCATGTGGTGGTCTTCGATGCGCTCTACACGCACCGGCTGGAAGGTGCCGGCGCCGACGTGCAGGGTCACGAACGCGGTTTCCACGCCCTTGGCGCGGATGGACTCCAGCAGCGCCTCGTCGAAGTGCAGGCCGGCAGTCGGCGCTGCAACAGCGCCCGCGCGTTCGGCGTAGACGGTCTGGTAACGCTCGCGGTCGGCGTCCTCGTCGGGGCGATCGATATAGGGCGGCAACGGCATGTGGCCGACGCGCTCCAGCAGCGGCAGCACGTCCTCGCTGAAGCCCAGTTCGAACAGCGCATCATGGCGCTGCAGCATTTCAGCTTCGCCACCGCCGTCGATGAGGATCTTCGAGCCCGGCTTGGGCGATTTGCTGGAACGCACGTGGGCCAGCACACGGTGGCTGTCCAGCACGCGCTCCACGAGGATTTCCAGCTTGCCGCCGGAAGCTTTCTGGCCGAACAGGCGGGCAGGAATCACCCGGGTGTTGTTGAACACCATCAGGTCACCCGGCTGGAGGAAGCCGAGGACGTCAGCGAATTGCCGATGGCTGAGCTCGCCGCTCGGACCGTCCAGCACCAGCAGACGGCTGGAGCGGCGCTCGGGAAGCGGATGGCGGGCGATCAACGCCTCGGGCAGGTCGAAATGAAAGTCAGCGACGCGCATGGGAAGAGCTATCTCGAAGGGGCGCGTATCTTACTGGAAATGCCAAATTCTGACCATTCGAGCCGATTGACCGGCGCAGAGCGGCTCCCTATACTGCGCGCCGATTGCCTCGGTGGCGGAATGGTAGACGCGGCGGATTCAAAATCCGTTTCTGGCGACAGAGTGAGAGTTCGAGTCTCTCCCGGGGCACCATCCTCCCTCTCCTCAGTGGAGGGAACACTTGAAAGCCCGCTCATTCAGCGGGCTTTTTCGTTTCTGGCCTTCAGCGCTTCGATGAAGGCCGCCAGCGCCATCGGCTTGCCGAACAGATAGCCCTGCAGCACATCCACTTCGCATTGCGCCAGGTAGCGCCACTGCTCCTCGGTCTCCACGCCCTCGGCGACGATTCGCAGATTCAGCTTGCCGCACAGTTCGACGATGCTGTCGAGGATGTGCGAGGACAGCGCATCCACTCCAATCATTGCGACGAAACTGCGGTCAATCTTCAGCGCATCCACCTTGAAACGGTGCAGATAGGCCAGGCTGGAATTACCGGTGCCGAAGTCGTCGATCGCCAGGCAGACTCCCTGGGCATGGAGATTGTCGAACAGCTCGTCGATGGCCGCGCTGGAGACGATCAGCTCGCGCTCGGTCAGCTCCAGGGTCAACTCAGGACGATGCGGCAGGAATCGCGCCTGGAACTCCTGACACTCCTCGAACAGCCCCGGCTCGGCAAGGTGCCGAGCGCTGATGTTGAAGCCCAGGTGGAAGCCATCGCCCAGCAACTCGCCGTGTGGCGCCAGGCCATCGGCGACCTGGTGCATCAGGTCGCGAGTCATCGGCACGATGAGCCCGGAGCGCTCGGCCAAGGGAATGAACAGATCCGGCCCGACCATCCCTTCGCGCGGATGAATCCAGCGCATCAGCACCTCGGCGCCGATCCAGCGGCCGTCCTGTGCGTCCACCAGCGGCTGCAGGTAGGGGACGAACTCCCCCGCCAGCAGGGCTCTCTCCAATTCCAGACTCGGGGTCGCGGAACGGCCCCAGAGCCAGAAACAGGCAAGGCCGGAGACGCCGCCCAGCATAAGCATCAGCGCCACCAGCGGCAGCGAGTCTTCGCGGATATGCCGCCACTGCGCCCCGGCAGGGAAGCCACCGATCACCGCATACGGAAACAGCTCCGAGCGCCGCTCGACGTGCCCGAGCGGCATGGGCGCCGGATCGCCGTCGCGCACCGCGCCCTCCTCGTCCATCCACTGCCGTCCCACCTGCAACTGCAGGTCACTGCGCTGATCGACCAGTTGCAGGGTATTGCTCAGGTAGCGGCCATCAACGGTGGCGAGCGCTGCATAGCTGCCCTGGGGTCGACGCAGGATCAGCAGGGCAGAGTCCGGCGTCACCCGGTTCCCTGCCATCATCCGCAACTGCCCCTGCGCATAGAGAGAAGGGTCCAGCAGCTCGTCGAACTCGCCGAACAGCGACGTGCAGTAGATGTCGTCGTCGCGGGCCAGGTTGACCGAGCGGACGAACGGCACCACGGCGACCTGCTCCCTGAGTACCAGGGTCGCCTCGTCGCAGGACTCATCGGCATGCAGTAGCGCTACGCGGGCCGCGCCGTTGGCATTGCCGAGCATCACATCGAACAGGCGCACGGCTTCGTTCGCAGCGGTACTGGCCTCGACGGTCAGGCTGCGCAAGGCCTGCCAATAGATGATGGCGCTGCCCAGCAGCAGCGGCAGCAGCGCCATGGAAAGTGAAAAGACCAGGCGGGGCAGCAGCCTGCGCCGGGTGTAGCTGCGTAGCGGCATCCTTGATCCTTGCTCGACGGCACCGCGACCTGCGGCGCATTGCCACTCCCCCATGGGCAGCGACGTGGTTTGAGCTTAGAACAGCCTCCGCCGCCGGGCGCCGTGCGAAGGAATCCGTATAATCCCGGCCCCATCGATCCCAGCCTCCATAGAAGACGCTCATGCCCAAGCAGCTCCAGCCCGTGGGAGACTTTCCGCCCGCCACGCTCGTCCGTCGCTTTGCCGCGATGTTCTACGACTTCCTGCTCTGCGTGGCCTTGCTGATGGTGGTGACGCTCATCTACCAGCAAGGCTTCCTGCGCCTGATCTATGGCAGCGAGAAACTCCGCATGCTGGCCGACCAGGGCGCGCTGACCGGTGATCCGCTGCTGTCCAGCCTGCTGTTCATCAGCGTGTTCGCCTTCTTCGCGAAATTCTGGACCCATAGTGGCCAGACCCTGGGCATGCAGGTCTGGGGCGTGCGCGTGCAGAACGCGGACGGGACGCGCATCAGCCTGATGCAGGCGCTGCTGCGCTTCGTCATTGCCATCGCTTCCTGGGGTTGCGTGGGCCTGGGCTTCCTCTGGATGCTCTGGGACAAGGACAAACGCACCTGGCAGGACCGCTACTCGGAAAGCCTGGTGATCCAGATTCCCAAAGCTGTGCGCAAGGCCACCCAGGGCCAGGGCTGACCCCGGCACACAAAAAAGCCGGCGATTGCCGGCTTTTTGCTTTGTGTAGGAGCGAGCTTGCTCGCGAACAGAATCCACTCGGAGCCGAGAGGTTCGCGAGCAAGCTCGCTCCTACAAGGCTTATCCGGCCCGCTTCAACAGCAAGGTGCCGAGGAAGGCGCAGATCGCCGCAGGCACCAGCACCGCCAGCAGCGGCGGGAAGTTGAAGACCTGACTGGACGGACCGAGCAGGTCCTGGGCAATACGGAAGGTGAAGCCCACCAGCACGCCGGTGAACACCCGCTGGCCGAGGGTCACGCTACGCAGCGGGCCAAAGATGAACGAGATCGCCATCAGCACCAGGGCTGCCGTCACCAGCGGCTGCAGGATCTTGGTCCAGAACGCCAGCCAGTAGCGGTTGGAGCTCAGACCCTGGTCCTGCAGGTAATGGATGTAGTCCCACAGACCGGTGATCGACAGCGCCTCCGGCTCCATCACCACCGTATTGAGCAGTTGCGGGCTGAGCTGGATATTCCAGGCCTCGCTGGGCTTGCTCACGACCTCACTGCGTTTTTCCGCAGCATGCAGCACCGTGGTGGACACATCCTGCAGCTGCCACTGGTTGTTCTCGAAGACCGCCTGGCGGGCGAAACTCGCGGTCTGCAGGCGACGGTTCTCGTCGAAGTCGTAACGCGTCACCCCCAGCAGCACGCCGTCCGGGCGCACCACGTTGATGTGGATGAACTCATGCCCCTGGCGGTGCCACAGGCCAGACTTCGAGCTTTGCGAGCCGTTGCCGCTCTGGGCCAGGGCGCGACCGCTCTGGGCAGCGGTTTCGGTGTAGGGAATCACGTACTCGCCCACCAGGATGCCGGCGAACATCAGCACCAGCATCGGCTTCATCACCGCCCAGACGATGCGCTGTAGTGACACGCCCGCGGCGCGCATGATGGTCAGCTCGCTGTTGCTGGCCAGGGTACCCAGGCCGACCAGGCAGCCGATCAGCGCCGCCATGGGCAGCATGTCGTAGCCACGGCTCGGCGCGGTCAGCAGGACGAACTTGAGCGCCTCGCCGAGGGTGTAGGTGTCGCTGATCTGCCCCAGCTGGTCAACGAAGGCGAACAGCTCGGCCAGGCCGAGGATCACCCCGAGTACCGCGAGAATGGAAACGAAGACGGTCGTGCCGATGTAACGATCCAGCTTACGCATGCTTCAGCTCCCCGCCCGACTTCGCTCGCTTGGCGGCCAGCTTCAGACGCAGCGGCTCCCAGTACAACAACAGCAGGCCGATGGCCAGGAATATCCCGTGGATCCACCACAGGCCGAGGGCCATGGGGATCTTGCCCTTGTCGAGCATGCCGCGCCCGGCGATCAGCAGGGCCAGGTAGGCCATGTACAGCAGCACCGCCGGCAGCAGCTTGAGGAAGCGCCCCTGGCGCGGGTTCACGCGCGACAGCGGCACCGCCAGTACGGTCACCACGAACACCAGCAGCGGGATGGACAGGCGCCACTGCAGCTCGGACTTCATGCGCGGGTCGTCGCTGCCCAGCAGGTCGGAGGTGGGAATGGCATCGCGGTCGTCGATCTCGCTGCTCACTTCCGGCTTGGGCAGCAAGGCGGCGTAGGTGTCGTACTTGATCTCGCGGTAATCGGCCTGGCCAGGTGTACCGTCGTAGCGGTAGCCGTCCTTGAGGATCAGGTAGCGGCTGCCGTCGGCATGGATTTCCTGCACGCCAGTGGCGCCGACCAGCACCGAAGTGCCGCCGTCCTTGCCGTTGCGCGGGCGGTTCTTGTCCGAGATGAACACCCCGCCCAGCTCGGTGCGCTCATTGGCCAGAGTCTCGGTGTAGGTCACCCGCGTGCCGTCGCGCATCGACTGGAAGCGCCCCGGCGCCAGGGTGTCGAATTCGGTCATCGCGTCCTGCTTGTTCAGCAACAGTTGCATCTGGGTGATGCCCTGGGGCGCCAGCCACAGGCTCAGCCAGGCCACCAGCAGGGCGATGAACAGCGCCGGCGCCAGGGTGATGGCCAGCAGGCGCTGCTGGCTCATGCCGGTGGCGGTGAGCACGGTCATCTCGCTGTCCAGGTACAGGCGGCCATAGGCCAGCAGGATGCCGAGGAACAGGCCCAGCGGCAGGATCAGTTGCAGGAAGCCCGGCAGGCGCACGCCCATGATCATGAACAGCGAACCCGGATCGAGCAGGCCTTGGGCCGCCTGCGCCAGGTACTTGATGAAACGGCCGCTCATGATGATGACCAGCAGCACGGCGCTCACCGCGCTCATGGTGATCAGCACTTCACGGGACAGGTAACGGAAGACAATCAAACCGGACACTCCAGGGTTGTCACGCTCAGGCGGCTACGCTCAAACTAGCCGCCGTGAAGCATTGCCGGGTGCGCGCGGACGCGACCCAGCGCAAATAGCCGGCATTATCCTGCGATTCGCCAGGCCTGTCACTGCGCAGTCCATCTTCATTCGCAGACCCTTCTGCTCTTTGTCCCGGGGACACTCAGCCATGGAATTCCTTGTAAAAAGCGTACGTCCGGAAACCCTGAAGACCGCTACCCTGGTCATCGCCGTGGGCGAAGGCCGCAAGCTCGGCGCCAGCGCCAAGGCCGTTGACGAAGCCACCGGCGGTGCCATCGCCAACCTGCTCAAGCGCGGCGATCTGGCAGGCAAGGTGGGCCAGACTCTACTGTTGCAAGATTTACCCAACCTTAAGGCCGAGCGCGTGCTGCTGGTCGGCGCCGGCAAGGAGCGCGAACTCTCCGACCGCGCCTACCGCAAACTGGTTTCCGCCGTCCTGAACAATCTGAAGAACCTGGGCGGCGCCGACGCCGTCCTGGCCCTGGGCGACCTGGCCGTAAAAGGCCGCAATGCCCACGGCAAAGCCCGCCTGCAGGTGGAAACCCTGGCCGATGGCACCTACGTCTTCGACCGCTTCAAGAGCCAGAAGGCCGAAGCGCCGAAGCTGAAGAAGATCACCCTGCTCGCCGACAAGGCCGATGCCGCTGCCGTCGAACAAGGCGCCAAGGAAGCCCAGGCCATCGCCAACGGCATGGCCCTGACCCGCGACCTGGGCAACCTGCCGCCGAACCTCTGCCACCCGACCTTCCTCGGCGAGCAGGCCAAGGCGCTGGGCAAGGAATACAAGGGTCTCAAAGTCGAGGTCCTCGACGAGAAGAAACTCCGCGAACTGGGCATGGGCTCGTTCCTCGCCGTCGCCCAGGGCAGCGACCAGCCGCCGCGCCTGATCGTGCTGCAATACAACGGCGCGAAGAAGAAGGACGAAGCCCCGCACGTCCTGGTCGGCAAGGGCATCACCTTCGACACCGGCGGCATCAGCTTGAAGCCCGGCCTGGGCATGGACGAGATGAAGTTCGACATGTGCGGCGCCGCCTCCGTGTTCGGTACCTTCCGCGCCGTGCTGGAGCTGCAGCTGCCGATCAACCTGGTCGGCGTGATGGCCTGCGCCGAGAACATGCCCAGCGGCGGCGCCACCCGTCCGGGCGACATCGTCACCACCATGAGCGGCCAGACCGTCGAGATCCTCAACACCGACGCCGAAGGCCGCCTGGTGCTGTGCGACGCGCTGACCTACGTCGAGCGCTTCAAGCCGCAATCGGTGGTGGACATCGCCACCCTGACCGGCGCCTGCATCGTCGCCCTGGGCTCCAACACCTCGGGCCTGATGGGCAACAACGACGCGCTGATCAAGCAACTGCTCAAGGCCGGTGAAGTCGCCGACGACCGCGCCTGGCAACTGCCGCTGTTCGACGAGTACCAGGAGCAGCTGGACAGCCCCTTCGCCGACATCGCCAACATCGGCGGGCCGAAGGCCGGCACCATCACCGCCGGCTGCTTCCTGTCGCGCTTCGCCAAGAAGTTCCACTGGGCGCACCTGGACATCGCCGGCACCGCCTGGATCAGCGGCGGCAAGGACAAGGGCGCCACGGGCCGCCCGGTTCCGCTGCTGACCCAGTACCTGCTGGACCGCGCCAAGTAATGGCACAGTGCAATCTGCCGATGGGATCGAGCGCATGACACGTGTGGATTTCTACGTCATTCCCAGCGCCGATCCCGACGCACGCCTGACCATCGCCTGCCGCCTGGCCGAAAAGGCCTGGCGGCAGGGCATGCGCATCTTCGTGCTGTGCAGCGACGAGGCCCAGCGCGACGCGCTGGATGCCCGGCTGTGGAACTTCCGTGGGGAAACCTTCATCCCACACAACGCGGTGGAAGAAGACGCCGACTCGCCCATCGTGCTGGCCCTGGGCGAGCCGCCGGAGAGCCACCGGGACCTGCTGATCAACCTGACCCTGGCCATTCCCGCGTTCGTCGACCGCTTCAACCGGGTCGCCGAACTGGTGATCGAGGAGCCGGCGATTCGTCAGGCCGCGCGGGAGAATTTCCGTCGCTACCGCGAGCAGGGCTATCCTTTGCAGGACCATCGCCTGCCGCGCCCTTGAGAGCGTCACCGCCAAGACCATGGACAACCGCAAGCCCCCGCACGACCCCGACCACCTGCTGGAAGACCTGAAGAAGATCCAGGACCTGCTGGACGAGTCGGGCGCCGAGCCGCCCCTGCTCACCGAATCCTTCGAGCCGGACAACATCCCGTTGCTCTCCGACGTCGTCACGCCCGCGCCCCAGGCCCCGGCGCCGCCAGCCATCCAACCGGTCGAGCCGAACGCCGTGCCCCAGGCCAGCGAGCTGAATCGCCTGGACCTGGAGCTGCGCGCCGCCGCTCAACTGATCCTGCAGGATGTCATCGACGACTTCGCCCCGCAGATCGAAGCCGAACTGCAGCGCCGCCTGGAAGCGCGGATGCAACGCCTGCTGGCACAGCGCAAGCCCTGATCGCGCTCCCGCAGAACGCCCCACCCTGCGAGCAGACGGGCGCCAATCGCGGACGGAGTCCGCTCCCACGCAAACGGAAGCGATGGAGCCTGTGCCCAAGCCGGGCAGGCATCCATCCGCGCCGGTGGCCTGAGCGCCCCGCCTCCCGTTATACTCAGCGGTTTTCCGTCTAGCCTTATCAGGGTCCCGCCGCGCTCATGGACAAGACCTACCAGCCCCACGCCATCGAATCCCACTGGTATCCCCTGTGGGAGAAAGAGAACTACTTCGCCCCGCAAGGTTCCGGCGAGCCGTACACCATCATGATCCCGCCGCCGAACGTCACCGGCAGCCTGCACATGGGTCACGGCTTCAACAACGCAATCATGGATGCTCTGATCCGCTACCGCCGCATGCAGGGCCGCAACACCCTGTGGCAGCCGGGTACCGACCACGCCGGCATCGCCACCCAGATGGTGGTGGAGCGCCAGCTGGCCGCGCAGGGCATCGCCCGTCATGACCTGGGCCGCGAGAAGTTCCTGGAGAAGGTCTGGGAATGGAAGGACCAGTCCGGCGGCACCATCACCCGCCAGATTCGTCGCCTGGGCTCTTCCGTGGACTGGTCGCGCGAGCGCTTCACCATGGACGACGGCCTCTCCGAAGCAGTCAAGGAAGCCTTCGTGCGCCTGCACGACGACGGCCTGATCTACCGCGGCAAGCGTCTGGTCAACTGGGACACCAAGTTCCACACCGCCATTTCCGACCTGGAAGTGGAGAACCACGACGAGAAGGGCCACCTCTGGCACCTGCGCTACCCGCTGGCCGACGGCAACAAGACCGCCGACGGCAAGGACCACCTGATCGTCGCCACCACCCGTCCGGAAACCATGCTGGGTGACGGCGCGGTCGCCGTGCACCCGGAAGACGAGCGCTACGCCGCCCTGATCGGCACTTTCATCGACCTGCCACTGGTGGGCCGCCGCATCCCGATCATCGCCGACGACTACGTCGACCGCGAGTTCGGCACCGGCTGCGTGAAGATCACCCCGGCCCACGACTTCAACGACTATGAAGTCGGCAAGCGCCACAACTTGCCGCTGATCAACATCTTCGACAAGAACGCCGCCGTGCTCGGCACTGCCCAGGTGTTCCAGCTCGACGGCAGCGTCAACGCCGAGTTCGACGCCAGCCTGCCCGCCGCCTATGCCGGCCTCGACCGCTTCGTCGCACGCAAGCAGATCGTCGCCGACTTCGAAGCCGCCGGCCTGCTCGAGAAGATCGACGACCACGCACTGAAAGTGCCCAAGGGCGACCGCTCCGGCACCGTCATCGAACCGTGGCTGACCGACCAGTGGTACGTCTCCACCAAGCCGCTGGCCGAACCCGCCATCGCCGCCGTGGAAGACGGCCGCATCCAGTTCGTGCCCAAGCAGTACGAAAACATGTACTTCAGCTGGATGCGCGACATCCAGGACTGGTGCATCAGCCGTCAGCTGTGGTGGGGCCACCGCATCCCGGCCTGGTACGACGACGCCGGCAACGTCTACGTCGGCCGCAACGAGGCAGAGGTTCGCGCCAAGCACAACCTGGGCGACGCCAACCTGCGCCAGGACGAAGACGTGCTGGACACCTGGTTCAGCTCGGGCCTGTGGACCTTCTCCACCCTCGGCTGGCCGGAACAGACCGAATACCTGAAGACCTTCCACCCCACCGATGTGCTGGTGACCGGCTTCGACATCATCTTCTTCTGGGTTGCGCGCATGATCATGCTGACCATGCACCTCATCAAGAATGGTGATGGCACCGCGCAGATCCCGTTCAAGACCGTCTACGTCCACGGTCTGGTGCGCGATGGCCAGGGCCAGAAGATGTCCAAGTCCAAGGGCAACGTGCTCGACCCGCTGGACATAGTCGATGGCATTACCTTGGACGAGCTGCTGGAGAAACGCACCAGCGGCATGATGCAGCCCAAGCTTGCCGAGAAGATCGCCAAGCAGACCAAGGCCGAGTTCCCCGAAGGTATCGCCAGCTACGGCACCGACGCCCTGCGCTTCACCTTCTGCTCGCTGGCGTCCACCGGTCGCGACATCAAGTTCGACATGGGCCGCGTCGAGGGCTACCGCAACTTCTGCAACAAGCTGTGGAACGCTGCCAACTTCGTCATCGAGAACACCGATGGCAAGGACACCGGCGTGAATGGCGAGCCGGTCGAGCTGTCCTCGGTGGACCGCTGGATCATCTCCGCCCTGCAGCGCACCGAGATCGAAGTCGCCCGTCAGCTCGACGCCTTCCGCTTCGACCTGGCCACCCAGGCCCTCTACGAGTTCATCTGGGACGAGTACTGCGCCTGGTACCTGGAACTGGTCAAGCCGGTGCTGTGGGACGAGAACGCGCCGATCGAGCGCCAGCGCGGCACCCGTCGCACCCTGGCGCGCGTGCTGGAAACCGCACTGCGCCTGGCGCACCCGTTCATGCCGTTCATCACCGAGGAAATCTGGCAGCGCATCAAGGGCGCGGCTGCGAAGTCCGGCGATACCCTGATGCTGCAACCCTGGCCGATCGCCGACGAGGCGAAGATCGACGCCGCCGCCGAAGGCGACATCGAGTGGGTCAAGGCGCTGATGCTGGGCATCCGCCAGATCCGTGGCGAGATGAACATCTCCATGGCCAAGCGCATCGACCTGGTGCTGAACAACGCATCGCCCGAAGACCACCGTCGCCTGGCCGACAACGAGCCGCTGCTGATGAAGCTGGCCAAGCTCGAGACCATCCGCGTGCTGGACGAAGGCGAAGAACCGCCGATGTCCGCCACCGCGCTGGTCGGCGACCTGCAGGTGCTGGTGCCGATGGCCGGCCTGATCGACAAGGCCGCCGAAATGGCCCGCCTGGACAAGGAAATCCAGCGCCTGGAAGGCGAAGTCAAACGCGTGGGCGGCAAGCTCGCCAACGAAGGCTTCGTCGCCAAGGCCCCGGCCGACGTGATCGAGAAGGAACGCGCCAAGCTGGCTGAAGCCGAGCAGGCCGTGACCAACCTGATCCAGCAGCGCGAGAAGATCGCCAGCCTGTAAGGCGTCAGGCTCTATCCACGAGGCTCGCGAAAGCGGGCCTCGTGCTTTTGAGGCGGTCCTACGTAGGGCGCATCACGCTTAGGCGTTATCCGCACTCCGAAGTTCCGCCCTATGGCCGGCTCTTCGTAGGAGCGAGCTTGCTCGCGAACGAACCCGCAGCGGAATCCGTTCGCGAGCAAGCTCGCTCCTACAGGTATCGTCAGTAAACCGTTCCCACTGGGTACACGTAGGCATTCACGTCATAGAACGGCGTGCGCTGGTAAAACCACTGCAGGCGCGCCTGGGCGTCCTTGGCGAAGGCCTTGTCATCCTTGAGCTTCTTCTCGAACTCGGCTTTCAGCTTCGGGTCCTCGGCGAGCATCTTGCGCGCCATCGGTTCCATCACGTATTCCTCCGGCTCCTCGGCGACCACCAGGGTCGAGTTGAAGAAGCCCCAGGACCAGAACGAGTCCGGGCTCTCCGCGGTCAGCAGGTTGATCGCCAGCACGCCCAGCGGCTGGTCGGTGTCGATCACCACGGAGCCCGCCGGGTAGGTCTGCAGGCGCTGGAACGGCTTGCCGGTGCCACTCACCAACAGATGCCCTTCATAACCGGGAATCTCGTTGGCCGCTGCACGATCCGGCTCGAAGCCACCGGCCAGCTTGATGTCGTCCATGCGGTTCAGGGTCACCTCGATGGGCGTGGCCTTGTCCAGGGTCTTCATCTGGATGCCGTGGGACTTCAGTCGTGCAATCACCTCGCTCCACTGCACCGGCACCACGAACTGCTTCGGCCGCTTCACCACCAGGTCCGGCACCGAGTTATCGCTGATCGGCACATTGAGTTGCTTGGGCTTGTTGCTCCAGACGATGGTCTTCTTGCCGGTGATCGGTGATTCCTCATAGCGGTAGTCGCCCACGGTGAACGGCGTGTGCTGCTCCTTGCCGGGCTTCCAGGTGAGGATCACGTCCTTCTGCGCGGCCAGGCGCCCGCGGTCCTTGGCAATCGCCTGCTTGAGCGACTCGGCGTTGTCACCGATCACCTGGAACATCGCCTTGAGCATCACGTAGTTGCCCAGCACCTGTGTTTCATACGGATGCAGCGCGTGCTGCTCGATGAGGATCGACGGCACGTTGCGGATGTCGCCGTACTGGTTGGAGAACCGCGCGAGGTCGGTGCGATAGGGGTAATAGCCCTTGGTCGGGTCCTGGTTGTCGTTGAAGCTGATGCACTCGTGGACCACGTGGCCGTCGCCTTCCAGCTCCTTGTAGACCGGCGGGCGCATGACCTTGTCCATCCATTCGCTGGAAGCCGGCGACCAGCCGTTGCCGTTGTGGCAATAGGAGCTGTCGTAGGGGTACATGGCGCCGTCGGTGGAGTGGGTGTCGGCAAAGAAGCTCAGGTCGTACTGGTTGAACACCGAGGCGACGTTGCGGATTTCTGCGCTGTCGAGTTTGGTGAAGTCGCGGTTGAGGTTGTAGTTCAGGCCGTTGACCCGCCAGCCGGTGACTTCCGGGCCGTTCTGGTTGATCCGCCCGTAGGGGCTGCGGCGCAGGTCGCCGTCGATGTTCACGGTGGGGATGAAGAGGATGTTGACCTTGTCCAGCAGCCCCGCCAGTGGCTTGTCGCCGGTGGTCATGTCGCGCAGCAGCATGAACATCGCGTCCTTGCCGTTGGCCTCACCGGGGTGGATTTCCGCCTCGACGAAGATGGTCGGCCTGCCGGACTTGTTCAGCCCCGCCGCCGATTTGTCCGCCTCGCGGCTGGCGGTCACCAGCAGCATCGGCTCGCCGGTGGCGCTGTTCTCCGGCAGGTCGCTCAGGGTGATGACGCCACCGGAAGCATCCGCCAGCTTCTGCAGCCAGGCGCGGGTCTGGTGGTAGTCGGAGGTTTCCTTGAAGCCGCTGGATTCGGCCAGGGTGATCAGCGGATTGTCGGCCTTGGCGATGTACTTCGTGCTGGCGAGCTTCTGCTCGAACATCGCGGGGAGGATGCGGGTCTTGGCCACGGCACTGTAGCCGCTGTCATCGATATACCCCGGTGCCGAAGGCAGGGCGGCGTACAGGGGCAGGCTGGAGGTCGCGAACAGGCCGGCGAGCAGCGCTCGGGACGAGAGGTGGTACATGGGAGGCTCTCCTTCTGCAGCAAAACGTCCTGCGGACGCAGGTGCGTCCGTGCATCAACCATAGTCAACCCTGGGGAAATGCCAGCGCGGTTCGTCGTCGCGCCCGCTCTACGACGGCCCATGCATTCCTCGAAGGAATGACCTTGCGAAGAATGCTCGCTTGGATCGCCGAGGCAGTTGCCCGAAGATCAGCGCACCCTGCCCCTTCCAGGAACCCGATGCCCATGTCCGATCTTCCGGCCCGCAACGGCGGCCAGGTCCTCGTCGAAGCCCTGCTGCGCCACGCGGTGGATACCGTCTACTGCATCCCCGGCGAAAGCTACCTGCCGGTGCTCGATGCCCTGCACGATGCCAGCGGCATCCAGACCATCGTCACCCGCCATGAGGGCGCCGCCTCGAACATGGCCGATGCCTACGGCAAGCTCACCGGCCGCCCCGGTATCTGCTTCGTCACCCGCGGGCCGGGCGCGACCCATGCGGCCAACGGCGTGCACACGGCGATGCAGGACTCGACGCCGATGATCCTGTTCATCGGCCAGGTGGAAAGCGCGTTCAAGGGCCGCGAGGCCTTCCAGGAAGTGGACTACCGGCAGATGTTCGGCGGCCTGGCCAAGTGGGCCACGGAGATCGACGACATCCGCCGCATTCCCGAGATCGTCGCCCGCGCCTTCCGCGTTGCCCAGTCAGGGCGGCCCGGTCCGGTGGTGATCGGGCTGCCGGAGGAGGTGCTGTTCGGTTCGGCACAGGTCGCCGATGTGGCACCGTCGCCCATCACCCACGCCGCGCCAACGTCCAGCGCGCTGGCCGAGCTGCGTGAACGGCTGAGCCAGGCCCGGCGCCCTCTGCTGATCGTCGGCGGCACCGGCTGGACCTCCGAGGCCTGCGAGCAGGTACGCGCCTTCGCCCGCGCCAACCGCCTGCCGCTGGTGGCCTCGTTCCGCCGCCAGGACCTGATCGACAACCGCGACGAGCAGTACGCCGGCCAGCTCGGCTTCGGCGCCTCGCCCAGGCTCACCGCACGGGTGCAGGATGCTGACCTGCTGCTGGTACTCGGCTCGCGCCTGAGCGAAACGCCCAGCGCCGGCTACACCCTGATCCAGAGTCCCCGCCCGCTGCAGAGCATGATCCACGTGTACGCCGATGCCAGCGAGCTGGGCCGTGTCTACCAGGCCGACCAGATGATCGAGGCCGGCATGCCGGAGATCGCCGCTGCCCTGGCCGGCCTCGCTCCCCTGACCGAAACGCCCTGGGCGGAGTGGACCGCTGCGGCCCGCGCCGACTATCTGAGCTACGTCACCCCACCCAAGCAAGCCGAACCACCGCAAGGCGTAGACCTCACGCAAGTCGTCCACTACCTCAACGAAACGCTCCCGGACGATGCGGTGATCAGCAACGGCGCCGGCAATTACGCCGTCTGGGTGCACCGTTTCTACCGCTATCGCACGCCGCGCAGCCAGCTCGCCCCCACCAACGGCGCCATGGGCTACGGCTTCCCCGCTGCCATCGCCGCCAAGCTGCGCGACCCGCAGCGCAGCGTGGTGTGCTTCGCCGGCGACGGCTGCTTCATGATGTACCCGCAGGAGCTGGCCACCGCCGTGCAGTACGGCGCGGCGCTGACCGTCATCGTGGTCAACAACGGCATGCTCGGCACCATCCGCATGCACCAGGAACGCGAATACCCCGGCCGCATCAGTGCCACGCAACTGCGCAACCCGGACTTCGTCGCCCTCGCCCGCGCCTTCGGCGCCCACGGCGAGTTGGTCGAACGTACCGAGGACTTCGCCGCCGCCTTCGAGCGTGCCCAGGCCAGCGGCAAGCCGGCGCTGATCGAGTTGCGCACCGATCCGCAGCAGATCACCCCGGTTTCGCGGCTGCCATGACCCGGCGAACGCCCCGCGCGCGGGGCGTCACGCTTCGCTAAGCTGCATCGGATCAACGCAACGTGCCTGCCACAACGGGCACAATGGCGCGCCGAAATAAAGCTAGGGAAGCGCATGAGTCTGCCACTGATCTGGGTCCTCGCCCTCCTCGCCACCGCGGTCGGGCTGTTCGTCGCCAACCGCCCGCGGATGGACGTGGTCGCACTGCTGGTCATGGTCGCCCTGCCGTTGTCCGGCGTGCTAAGCGTGCAGGAGTCGCTGGCCGGCTTCGCCGACCCCAACGTCATCCTGATCGCCGCGCTGTTCGTCATCGGCGAAGGCCTGGTGCGCACCGGCGTGGCCTACCGCATCGGCGAATGGCTGACACGCCGCGCCGGCTCCAGCGAGACGCGCCTGCTGGTACTGCTGATGCTGGCCGTTGCCGGCCTCGGTTCGGTGATGAGTTCGACCGGCGTGGTCGCCATCTTCATTCCCGTGGTGCTGAGCATCGCCGCGCGCCTGCACGTGTCGCCGCGCCGGCTGATGATGCCGCTGAGCTTCGCCGGGCTGATCAGCGGCATGCTCACGCTGGTCGCCACTGCGCCCAACGTGGTGGTGCACAGCGAGCTGGTGCGTGAGGGCTCGAAAGGTTTCAGCTTCTTCAGCTTTACCCCGTTCGGCCTGGTCGTGCTGGTGCTCGGCGTCGGCTACATGCTGGTGGCGCGGCGCTGGCTCGGCGATGACGCCGGCGACGACAAGCAGAGCGTCAAGCGCCGCACCCTCAGCGACCTGATCCGCGACTACCAGCTGGCCGGCCGCGAACGCCGCCTGCGCATTCGCGCCGACTCGCAGCTGGTGGGCATGAGCCTGGCCGACGTGGAGCTGCGCGCCCGCGCCGGGACCAACGTGGTAGCCATCGAGCGCATGGTGCACTTCCGCCTGAAGATCCTGACGCCCAGCGCCAACATCGTGCTGCACGCCGGTGACGTGCTGCTGGTGGATATCTCCGGCGAACGCAACGACCTGCTGGGCATGTACCACGAGTTCGGCCTGGAACCGCTGAGCCTGCAGGGCGACTATTTCACCGAGCGCGCCCACGAAGTGGGCATGGCCGAGGTCACACTGCCGCCGGAGTCCGGGTTGCTGGGCAGGAGCGTGCGCGACCTGGAGTTCCGCAGCCAGTACGGCCTCAACGTAGTGGGCCTGCGGCGTAACCGTGAAGCACTGGTGGAGGGGCTGCTGGAGGCCAAGCTGAAGGTCGGCGACACCCTGCTGGTGATCGGCGACTGGAAGGAAATCCGCCAGCTGCAGGCGCGCAGCCGCGACTTCCTGGTGCTCAGCCTGCCCGCCGAAGTCGACGAAGCGGCGCCCGCCGCCAGCCAGGCGCCCCACGCACTGTTCAGCCTGGCGGTGATGGTGATCCTGATGGTCAGCGGCCTGGTGCCCAACGTCATGGCCGCGCTGATCGCCTGCCTGCTGATGGGTGCGTTTCGCTGCATCGACATGGACAGCGCCTACCGCGCCATTCACTGGCAGAGCCTGCTGCTGATCGTCGGCATGCTGCCCTTTGCCCTGGCGCTGCAGAAGACCGGCGGCATCACCCTGGCAGTCAACGGTCTGGTCGGCGCACTCGGCGGCGCCGGCACCTATGCCATCCTCGCCAGCCTGTTCGCGCTCACTGCGGTGATCGGCCTGTTCATCTCCAACACCGCCACCGCCGTGCTCATGGCGCCGGTCGCCATCGCCACGGCCAAGGCGCTGGGCGCCTCCCCCGAAGCCTTCGCGATGATCGTCGCGCTGGCCGCGTCGGCCGCCTTCATGACGCCGATCTCTTCGCCGGTCAATACTCTGGTGCTCGGCCCCGGCCGCTATCGCTTCGGAGATTTCGTCAAGGTTGGCGTACCCTTCACCATTCTGGTGATGATCGTCAGCGTTGTGCTGGTACCCTGGCTGCTGCCGCTGTAGCCGCCAACTACAAGATCACCAAGGAAACGTCACGATGGAAGTGAGCAAGACCAAGAGCAGTTTCTACCGCCGCCTGTACGTCGCCTGGCTGATCGACAGCGGCACCGCCACCAGCGTCCCGGCGCTGATGGAAGCCACCGGCATGCCCCGGCGAACCGCCCAGGACACCCTGGCAGCGCTGGCCGACCTGGACATCGACTGCGCCTTCGAGCAGCACGACGGCGAGCGCAACAACGCCGGCCACTACCGCATCCGCGACTGGGGCGCCATCGATCCGCGCTGGATTGTCGCGCACCTGCCGAAGATCAAGGACATCCTGCAGTACCCCTGAGCCGCCATCATGCTTGCCGTCCCGCCTACCCTCTGGCGCTTTCGCCGATTGATCCTGCTGCTGGCCTTCGCCGTGGTGCTGGTCCTGCTCTACCGCGCCAGCGGCCTGCACGAGGAATTCAGCCTCGATTACCTGCGCGACGAACTGGCCGACAACCGCCTGCGCGGCCTGTTGCTGTTCGTCGGCCTGTTCGCCCTGGGCAACCTGTTGCACATCCCCGGCCTGCTGTTCCTCGCCGCCGCCGTGCTGGCCATGGGCAAGCTCTGGGGCGGGCTGATTACCTACGCCGCCGCCCTGTTTTCCTGCGGATTCACCTTCCTCATCGTGCGCGCCGTGGGTGGCAATGGCTTGCGGCTGCTGAACAACAAGATGACCCGCGCCATCTTCAGCCACCTCGACCAGCGCCCAGCGACCAGCGTGTTCCTCCTGCGCCACGCCTTCATCACCTCGCCGACGCTGAACTACAGCCTGGCCCTCTCCGGCATCGGCTTCGTGCCCTACATGCTCGGTACTGTACTCGGCCTGCCGATTCCCCTGCTGCTGTGCTGCCTGCTGTTCGACCGCCTGCGCAGCCTGCTGATCGGCTGAGGCGCGGCAAGCGCATCTGTGGGAAAATCGCCCTCCGCTTCCCAGCCCGCGCCCGACATGCCGAAACCTCCAAAACGCCTCGCCGCCAAATCCGAGCCCCTGCGCGACCCTGCCGCGAAGCGGCCGAACCTGCTGCACCCGCGCAACCGCCACCAGGGCCACTACGACTTCCCGGCGCTGATCGAGGGTTGCCCGGAGCTGGGCCGCTTCGTCATCACCAACCCCTATGGCAAGCCGAGCATCGACTTCGCCAGCCCGGAGGCCGTGCGCGTGTTCAACCGCGCGCTGCTCAAGGCGCAATACGGCATCGGCCAGTGGGACATTCCCGCCGGCTTCCTCTGCCCACCGATTCCCGGCCGGGCGGACTACGTGCACTACCTCGCCGACCTGCTTGCCGAGGAAAACGGCGGCAGTGTGCCGCGCGGGCCTGACGTGCGCGTGCTGGACATCGGTGTCGGCGCCAACTGCATCTACCCGCTGATCGGCCACCGCGACTACGGCTGGAGCTTCCTCGGCTCGGACATCGAGCCGGCCGCCCTGGCCTCGGCCCGCGCCATCGTCAACGGCAATCCTGGCCTGGGCGAGGCCATCGAACTGCGCCAGCAGCACGATCCGAAGCGCATCTTCCAGGGTCTGCTGGCCGCCGATGAGCGCTTTGCCGCGACCCTCTGCAACCCACCCTTCCACTCCTCGCCGGAGGAGGCCAGCAGCGGCAGCCGGCGCAAATGGAAGAACCTCGGCAAGCTCGACCCATCGCGCCAACTGCCAAAGCTGAACTTCGGCGGGCAGAGCAACGAGCTGTGGTGCGAAGGCGGCGAGATCGCCTTCCTGCGCAAGCTGGCGGCAGAAAGCGCGGAAGTCGGCCAGCAGGTGCATTGGTTCAGCTCCCTGGTGTCCAAGGCCGGCAACCTCGACGACTTCCGCCGCGCCCTGAAAAAGGCCGGGGCCATCACGATTCGCACTGTGGACATGGCCCAGGGCCAGAAGCAGAGTCGCTTCGTCGCCTGGACCTTCCTCGAACCGGAACAGCGTCGAACCCAACGGTAGGGCGCATAACGCGGTACGCGTTATCCGCCGTCACCGAGAGCACGGCGGATAACCGCAAGCGGTTATTCGCCCTACGTCTCGGCGGCGAGTACCGGCGCGCGTTCCCGGCCCAGCAGCAGCAACACCAGCCCGGCGACGACGCAGGTCACACCGGCGAGCAGCTCCAGCACGCGACTGAACACCTCGATGTACTGACTGCGTAGCTCAGCAGGCGCCAGCTGCGGAAGTTCCTCGACCACCGCCGCGAGGTTGCCGATGGCCAACTGGTTGGCGCTCATCAGCCGATCCGCCGTCGCCAAACCCAGTGGCTCCAGTTGCGCGGCAATCAGCGTCGCCAGCAGCGCACCGACCACCGCGATAGCCACGGCATCGGCCGACACCCGCACCGTATTGAAGATGCCGGTCGCCATGCCCGCACGCTCGCGCTCCACGACACTCACTGCCAACCCATCCATCAGCCCCCAGGGCAGGCCGATACCGATGCCGATCACCAGCAGCGGCGCATCCGGCGCGACGCCTCCCGCCAGGTTGCGCGCCAGCCACATCAGCCCGCCCGACACGATCAACAAGCCAAGCGCCGACAGACTGCCCGCGCTGACATGCCTCGCCAGCAGCGCGGCGAAGAAGGGCACTACCAGCAGCGGTGACGACAGCGCCAGCATGGTCCATCCAGCCTGCAGCGCCCCCTGCCCCTCGATACCGATGAACCGTCCCGGAAGCAGTACGATCAACACCACATAGGCGAACGCTGGCGAAGCACCCAGCAACTGCACGCCCACAAATCGCCATTGGCTGAACAGCGAGAGGTCCAGCAGCGGCCGCTGGACGCGACGCTCGATGACGATGAACGTCGCCAGGAGCACGACACTCGCGGCCAGCGTGACGATGACTGCAACGCTGCTCCAGCCCTGTTCCGGCGCCAGCAGCAGACCGTAGGTGAACAGGCTGAGCGCTGCGGTGAAGCTCAGCGCGCCGGGCCAGTCGAGGCCGCGCGCCTGCGGGTCACGACTCTCCCGGCAATAGCGCATGACCATCGGGACAGAGGCCAGCGCACAGACTGCCGGCACCAGGAATACCCAGCGCCAGCCCGGCCCGTCGGTCAGCCAGCCGGCGAGCAGCGGGCCAAACGCCAGGCCGACACCGAAGGTCGTTCCCAGCAGGCTGAATACCCGAGTGCGAATAGGCCCATCGAACTCCTGCGCCAGCGCCGCCATCGCAGCGGCAAAGGCCGCAGAACCGCCGGCGCCCTGCAACACACGGAGCGCGTCGATAGCAGCCACCGAGCCCGCGAGGGGAATTGCCAGGGTGGTCGCGCAGAACAGCGCCAGGCCAACCACCCAGATGCGCTTGCGCCCATAGACGTCTGCCAGGCTTCCGGCCGCCATCATCGCCGCACCGTAGGCGAGCACGTAGCCGTTGACGATCCAGTTAAGCGCCACCGCCGAGCCGCCCAGTTCATGGGCAATGGCCGGCAACACCACGGCCGGGCCGGTGAAGCACAGGGGAATCAGCACCGCCGTCAGGCTGGCGGCGAGCAACAGCAGCCAGCGCGAAACGTCATTGCCGTCTTGTCGTGTGTCGTGGGAGGGATTCATGGTGGGTCCGTGATGATCCGAAGAAGACCCGCTGCACCCTAAGCAACCCGGCATTGCGGAAAAACAGGCTAGGATTCCGAACATAACGGACACTACTGTCCGCAATTCATACCCCGCCGAGCGGCACAATGGCCGCCCGCCCACACGGATACATTCACATGGACAGCCTCAACGGGCTCCGGGTCTTCCTCCAGGTCGCCGACACCCTGAGCTTCGCCCAGGCCGCGCGACTGCTCGGCCTCTCCGCCTCGGCAGTGGGCAAGAGCATTGCGCGCCTGGAGGAACGCCTGGGCGTGCGCCTGTTCCATCGCAGCACCCGCAGCTTGAGCCTCTCCAACGAAGGCCAGCTGTTCCTCGAACGTTGCCGGCGCATCCTCGACGAACTCGAAGCGGCGGAGCAGGAACTGGCGCTGTCCACCCAGCAGGCTCGCGGCCGACTGAAGATAAGCATGCCGCTGGTGGCCGGCCTGCTGCCGCAGGTGCTGCCGGAATTCCTCCGCTGCTATCCGCGCATCCAGCTGGATATCGACTTCACCGACCGACTGGTGGACGTCATCGAGGAAGGTTTCGACCTGGTAGTACGCGGCGGCGAACTGCGCGACTCGCGGCTCAAGGCGCGCAAGCTGGGCGATTTCAGCCTGCTGCTGGTAGCCGCGCCGGCCTACCTGCGTCAATACGGTACGCCTCGCCGGCCGGCCGACCTGAACCAGCACCTGTGCCTGCACTACCGCTACCCCAGCAGCGGGCTGGTGCAACGCTGGCCACTGAACCTTGCGCCGGGTGAGTCGGAGCCGCGCCTGGAGGGCGGCCTGATCTGCAATACCGCCGACATGCTGATCAACGTCGCCAGTCAGGGCATGGGCATCGCCTGCCTGCCCGACTTCGCCGTGCGCGGTGCGCTGAACGACGGCAGGCTGATGCAGGTGCTCGCCGAGCACACCGCGCACCAGGGCAGCTTCCACGCGCTGTGGCCAGCCGGGCGACGCATGCCGCTGAAGCTTCGAGTGTTCCTCGACTTCCTCGGTGACCGGCTGTTCGTCACTCGTTAGGGCAGCTCAGCGGATGAACTGCCTGCTGATCTCGCGGAAGACTTCCGTCCCGGCACGCTCCAGCCACTCGAAGGCGACCATCTCCCGCGAGACGACCACCGCGCCGGCCTGACGCATGCGCTCCAGTGCCAGCGCCTTGTCCTGCGGACGACGCGAGCCGACCGCCTCCTCCACCACGAACACTTCGCGATCTTCGGCCAACAGGCCGAGCACCGTCTGCAGCACACAGACATGCGCCTCGGTGCCGCATACCACGAACTGCCGGCGATCGCCGCCGGGCATCTGCAACAGGCCGGGATCAGTGACGGCGGAGAAGGCGATCTTCTCCAGCACTTCGCCCTCGCTCAGCTCGTCGCGCAGCGCCGGCAGCGTCGGCCCGAGCCCTTTCGGATACTGCTCGGTGGCCAGCACCGGCACGCCCAGCCGCCGCGCAATGGCCAGCAACCAGGCGCTGTGTTCCAGCACCGATTCGGCCTCGTGAATGGCCGGGAACAGGCGTTCCTGGATATCGATGATCAGCAGGGTCGAAGCCTGGGCGCGCAGCAGCATCGTGGGGGTCCTCCTGGCGTTTAAACGCGAGATTCGAACCCGAGTTGTGGTCCCGCAGCGGCGGGCTGTCAACCGCCATCGCACCATCGGCCACTTGGCAGAAGGCGCGCCAGCACGCACCCTATGCCGCGCCAGAACAACACAACAACGAGCCTGGGAGACAAGGAACATGGGCAGGAACATCAGCATCGCCGCGCGTGACGGCAGTGGCAGCTTCAGCGGTTATCTCGCGGTACCGGCCAGCGGGCGTGGCCCCGGCGTGGTGATCGGCCAGGAGATCTTCGGCGTCAACGCCAACATGCGCAGCATCGCCGACAGCTACGCCGAGGAAGGCTACGTCGCACTGGTGCCCGACCTGTTCTGGCGCCTGCAGCCCAACCTCGAACTGGGATACAGCGAGGCCGAGTTCGGCCAGGCCATCGGCCTGTTCCAGCTCTTCGACGTGGACAAGGGCGTGGACGACATCGCCGCCGCCATGGACACCCTACGCGCTCTCCCGGAAGTAGAAGATCGCGGCATCGGCTACGTCGGCTTCTGCCTCGGAGGCAAGCTCGCCTACCTCACCGCCGCGCGCACCGACGCGGCCTGCTCGGTCGGCTACTACGGCATGGGCATCGAGCACATGCTGGATGAAGCGCAGAACATCCGGGGTCGCCTGGTGTTGCACTTCGCTGAGCAGGACGTGTACTGCGACGCCAACGCCCGCGCGGCCATCGGCGAGGTGCTGGGAAAACTGCCGAAGGCGGAGATCTACAGCTACCCCGGCGTCGACCACGCCTTCGCCCGCCCCAACGGCATGCACTTCGACAAGCCCGCCGCGCTGATGGCCCACGAGCGCAGCATCGGCGCGCTCAAACGCGAGATCGGCCCGGACTTCGACCTGTCGAAACTCTGGGAAGACCACATCCACCACGAATTCGCCGCCCGCGACGTGCCCGCCACCATGGCAACCATGGTGGCCCAACCCTACGTCAACCACATCCCCACCATGACCGGCGGCGTCGGCCAGGACGAACTGGCGCGCTTCTACCGCAACCACTTCGTCCACGGCAATCCACCGGACATGAAGCTGGTGCCGATCTCCCGCACCGTCGGCGCGCTGCAGGTGGTGGACGAATTCGTCATGTGCTTCACCCATTCCACCGAGATCGACTGGATGCTCCCCGGCGTACCGCCCACAGGCAAGTACGTGGAAATCCCCATGCTCGGCGTGATCCGCTTCCGCGGTGACAAGCTGTGCCATGAACACATCTACTGGGACCAGGCCAGCGTGCTGGTGCAGATCGGCCTGCTCGACCCTGCCGGCCTGCCGGTGGCCGGCGTGGAGACGGCGAAGAAGCTGCTCGACGAGAGTCTGGTTTCCAACACCCTGATGAACAAGTGGAAGGACAGCGAAGGTCGCTGATCCTCCGCCCGCACAAGGAGCCACTGATGTACCCCATAGGGAAATGGACCTGCGCCGCGCTGCTGGTACTTGCCGGTAGCGTTGGTGCTGCGGAACGCACCGCACAGCCCTGCGACGACGCCACCCTGCAGACCCTGGCCGGGCTGCTCGGCCAGCAGGGCTGGCAGGCGCCGGAGTCCGGTGCGGCCACGCCGGTGGTCGCAGCTGCCTGCAAGGCCTGGCCGGACGATCCGAAGCTCGAAGTGGTCGCCGTCGCCTACAGCGCGGCGAACGACAAGACCGAGCCCGGCGAGCGCAACCTGAACCTGCTGGTCGGCCAGCTCGACACGGCCAGCGGCAAGCTGGTGACGCGCGTCGACGACAGCATCGGCGAGGACGCCATGGTGGAGATCGACAGCTCCAGCCTGTGGCTCGACACCGCCCGCTATCGCCTGGCGCCGGAGGTACGCGGCTTCGGCCTGATCATCGGCAGCGTGGCACGCGGCGCGAGCTGCCCGGACGCCTGGTCCTACGACGACTTCAGCCTCTACGCGCCGCAGGGCGACAAGCTCAAGGAAGTATTCCGCACCTACCTGCGGCAGTGGACGACGCTGGAAGGCCAGACTTGCAGTGATGGGCGCACGGTGATCGAGCGCTCGCAACTCACCCTGGCCATGGGCAATGAAAGCCACCACGGCTACGCCGACCTGATTGTCAGCGCGAAGGTGCAGCGCGAACAGGAAGGCGACAATGTCGGCGCGCCAAAGACAGTGCGAAAGACCGTCAGCTACGACGGCACGCGCTATCCCTTCGAGGAATTCTCGACCTTCTGGCAGAGCCAGCCCTGACCTGTAGGAGCGAGCTTGCTCGCGAACAATCCTGCCGGTGAGCCCGATGTGACACGGTTCGCGAGCAAGCTCGCTCCTACAAAGAACAAGGCCGCCCGAAGGCGGCCTTGGTACTTCTTGTCGTACCGATCAATGCCCGGTGTTATCACCACGGCGGCTGGTCTCGAAGAGGAACCAGGTGCGCTGCTCGGTCTCGTCGATCCAGTTCTCGATCAGGCTGGCAGTGGCGATGTCGTGGTACTCGTCGCACAGGCCATGGACCTCGCGCATGTAGGAGGTCAGCGATTTGTTGTCCTCCTGCAGCTCGGCCAGCATGTCCAGCGGTTGCACGAACTCGGCATCGTTGTCGAGGATGCGCTTGAGGCGCGCGATGTGGCCGATGGAGCGGATGGTGTTGCCGCCGATCTTGCGGTTGCGCTCGGCAATCGCGTCGGTCATCGCGAAGATCTCGGTGGCGTGGTCATCCAGCAGCAGGTGGTAGTCGCGGAAGTGCGGACCGCTCACGTGCCAGTGGAAGTTCTTGGTCTTCAGGTAGAGCGCGAAGACATCCGCCAGCAGGCGATTGAGCGCCGCAGACAGATCGCGGGTGGCGAGCTTGCTCAGGTCCGAGGGCGTGGCCAGCGCGGGCGCACGGCGCGGAACGGCCTTGGCAGCGGCAGGTTTGGCTGCAGCGGGCTTGGCGGCTGCCGTTTTGGCGGCTGCAGGCTTGCTGGCAGCGGGCTTGGCCGCTGGTTTGGCAGCAGCGGGTTTTGCGGCAGGTTTACTGGCCGCTTTCGCAGCCGGCTTCGCGGCGGGGTTGGCCGCTGCGGGTTTCTTCGGAGCCGATGCGGATTTCTTCATCACCAATCACCTCTACGAAAGATCACGATACCTGTGGATGCCGACCCAGGCGGGAGCGGCTGACTTACGCGGTCTTGAGCCTATCTCGCCTGACGTCGATTGCAAGTTGACCGCAGTGCCGCGCTCGCGTTCCGCCTGATGTGGATCAACCCCGCAGCGGCTTTCTGAAGTACACGACACGCTCCGTTTCGACGAAGCCCAGAGCGAGATGAAGGGCATGGCTGTCGGTATTGTCGAGCGCCGCATCGGAAGCAAAATCCAGGCAGCCGAGCGTGCCGCCCCAAGCCTGCACCACGCCCACCAGAGCCCGAGCCACACCTTGCCGGCGGGCGTCTTCACGGACGTAGAGGCCCTCCAGAAACAGCACCGGCGAGCCTTCCGTGCCGTTCACGTAATCGCTGCGCACCGAGGCCTCCGCCAGCCCCAGCGCCCTGCCCTTTTCGTCGCGGGCCAGCCAGGCGCCGTAGCGTTGCGGCTGCGCAAGGATGTCCCGCGCCTCCGCGACGAACGCTTCTGCATGATCGCCCGGCCAGAGTTGCAGGCGCAGCTCGATCCAGTCAGGCAGATCCCGTTCTTCGCAGTAGCGCACCGACATGTCCATCAGGCTTTCTCCGGGTCGAATCGGAACTGCTGGTCGAGCTGGCTGTAGCCCATGCCAACCCCCTTGTGCACCTTGAGCTGCACCGGAATGCGTTCCTTCAGTGCCTCGACGTGGCTGATCACGCCAATGGTCTTGCCCGTGGCGTTGAGGCTGTCGAGGGCATCCAGCGCGACCTCCAGGGTCTCGCCATCGAGCGTGCCGAAGCCTTCGTCGAGGAACAGCGAGTCGATGCTGGTCTTGTGGCTGACCAGGTCGGACAACGCCAGCGCCAGCGCGAGGCTGACCAGGAAGCTCTCACCCCCGGAGAGCGTCTTGCAGTCGCGCGCCGTGTCGCCCTGCCAGGTATCCACTACCTCCAGCTCCAGCTCGCCATCACTGCGCCGCGCCAGTTGGTAGCGTCCATGCAGGCGCTGCAGCTGGCGGTTGGCGAGGTGCACCAGGTGATCGAGGGTCAGGCCCTGGGCGAAGCGCCGGTAGCGCGCGCCGTCGGAGGCTCCGATCAGGCTGTTGAGGCGCTGCCAGAGGTCGTGCTCTTCCTCCTGCCGGGCGATTTCCGCGAACAGGCTCTGCTGGCTGGCGCGACGGTTGTCGTCGCCCTGCAACTGGGCGCGGATTTCGCCCTGGCGCTGACCCAGTTCGCGCAGCTGCGCGGCGAGTGCCTGCAATTGCAGGTCGAGTTCCTCCAGCGGCAGTTCGCCGTGGGGTTCTGCCTGCAAGCGCTCGAAATCCTGCGCAGCAGCGGCACGCAGGGTCACGGCTTCGGTAATTGCCGTTTCCAGGCGCTGGCGCAGTTGGCTGAGTTCGCTGCGCTGGGCATCGTCCAGCAGCGCGGCGAGATAGGCCGACTCGTCGGCAAAGGGGCTCGCCGCCAGCGCCTGCTGCCAGCTCGCCAGGTGCTCGGCGAGGCGCGCCTGCTCCTGCTCCTGCCGCTCGCTCAGCGACTGCTCACGGCCCTGCAAGGCGTCGGCCTGGCGCTGTGCGGCGGCCAGTTGCTCCTCCGCCTGCACCAGTGCCTGTTGCGGCGCCGCCTGTATCGCCAGCGGCTGGCGCGCATCGAAGCCGGCAGCCTGCCAGCGCTGCTGCCATTGCGCTGCGAGCTGTTGCGCCATGCGGGCAGCCTGTTCGGCATCACGCTCAGCCGCTGCCAGTTCCTGGCTGCGCTGCTGGTCCTGCTGCCATTGCTGCCATTCAGCCGAGCGCTCGGTCAGCCACTGCTCGCCGTCTTCCGGCAGGCTGTAGCCCAGCTCGCCGAGTGCGGCGGCCAGCGCCTGGTCCTGCTGTAACAGGTCCGCGCGCTGGGTCGCGAGCTGCTGCGCGCGCTCTTCCTGGCGCTGCCGTTCGTGAGTCTGTTGCTGGTCGAACAGCGCCAGTTGCTGCACGGCCTCGGCGTGATCGCGCTCCGCGCGCTGGCGTTGCTGTTGTGCCTGCTGGAGTTGGCTCTTGTGCTCTTCCAGGGTTTTCAGCTGCTGCTGCAATGCCGCCAGCGCGGCCTCGTGGCGCTCACGTTCGGCGCGGAACTGCTGGTCATCGTCCAGCGCGATTCCTTGCTCCGCGCACTGCTGCTGCCATGCCTGCTGATGCTGTGCTAGCGCGGCTCGCGCGTCGTCCAGCTGGCGCTGTCCCTGCTGCAGTTGTGCGTCCAGCCCGGCCAGCTCGCCACGCAGGGCAATGCCCTCGCTTTCCAGCTCGGCCAATTGCTGGCGCGCCTGCTCCAGCGCCGCCTGTGTCGAGGACACATCCAGCGCCTGGTAGGCCGCCACCGCCGGGTGTTCCTGTGAGCCGCACAATGGGCACGCCTCGCCGGGCTGCAACTGCGCACGCAGGTGCTCCAGTTGGTGAATGCGCTGTTCCTGCTGCAGGAGCTTTTCCTTGTCGGCAACCTGCTGCTTGGTCGTCTGATAACGCTCGCGCAACGCGACGATAACGCTGTCGCGCTCGGCCTTGCGCTGGTGCAGCGCCTCCAGCTCCGGCTGGCAGCGCGCCAGTTGCGCGGCGGCCTCGGCACGGGCCCGGGCCAGTTGTTCCAGACGGTCCAGCCCACGGCTGTGCAATTGCCCCTGCTGCAGCCGATCACGCAGCTCACCTTCGGTAGCTCCACCCAGCAACGCCGAGAGCTGCTGCTGATACTGGCTCTCCTGCGCGCCTGCCGACTCGACCTGCTGCTGCATGAAGGCGACGTTGCCTTGCAGGGTCTGCCGCTGTGTCGTCGCGCTCTGCAATGCCTGGTCGGCCACCTGCGCCTGCCGCTGCAAATCGGCGATGGCCTGGGCCAGGCGCGAACGCTGGGCGAACTGTGCCCGCCAGCCGCCGAGCAGTTCACCCAGTTTCGCTCGCTGCGGGTGCTGCGCCAGGCGCGTCTGCAGCTCCTGCCGCTGCTTGCTGACGGCCTTGCGCTCGCCCTCGCATGCATCCTGCGCCTGCTGAGCGTATTGGTTCGCCGCCCACAGCGCCTGGGCGATCTCTTCTCGCCGGAGCGCCTGCTGAGCGAGGTTGTCCTCCAGCGCCGTGCGGCCCTGTTCGACACTCTCCCGGGTGCTGCGCCAGGCCTGGTGCAAGGGCTGCAGACGAGCGGCGGGCTCGCTGTCCGCCAGGCGCTGCAGGTCTGGTCGTGCCTGCTCCAGTGCCTCGCGGGCAGCGGATTCTTTCGCACCGGCCTGCTCGACCTGCTGCTGCGCACGGCTGAGGTCTTCGCGCCAGCGACGCTGCACCTGGAGCGCCGACTGCTGTGCCTGCAAAGCCGTTTCCTGCACCGCTGCATCGCGGCCCTGCTGCTCCAGGTCGCCGCGCTGTTCGGCGCTGAGCAGTTCAAAGCCATCGGCGCGGGCGCGCAGTTGGTCCAGCGCGCCGCGAACCTCACGGGTGCGCTCGAAGACGCGCTGGGAAATCAGGCCGTAGATTTCCGTCCCGGTCAGTTCCTCCAGCAACTCCGCGCGCTGGTTGGCGTTGGCCTCGAGGAAGGCGGCGAACCCGCCCTGGGCCAGCAGCATGGATTTGGTGAAGCGTTCGAAGTCGAGGCCGGTGAGGGTCTCGGTCTGCTTGAGCTTGTCGTTGATCTTGTCGGTGAGGATCTGCCCCTCGCCAGTGGCGCGATCGATGCGCACCAGCTCCACCTTCGGCGCCTGCAGCGCGCCCTCGGCCTTGTCACGGGCGCGACGCTGGCTCCAGAAGGCCCGATAGGGCTGTCCCTTCACTTCGAACTCGACTTCGGCGAGACAGTCGGCGGTATGCCGGGTCATCAGCTCGTTGCCGCTCTGCGACAGTACGCTCATGCGTGGCGTACGGTGGTACAGCGCCAGGCAGATAGCATCGAGCAAGGTGGTCTTGCCCGCTCCGGTCGGCCCGGTGATGGCGAACAGGCCGTTGCCGGCGAAAGGTTCGGCAGTGAAATCTATCTTCCATTCGCCCTTCAGCGAATTGAGGTTCTTCAGGCGCAGGCTGAGGATTCTCACGAGCGCTCCTCCTGCAGGTCGGCGACGACCTGCCGGTAGAGCCCGGTCAGCCGTTCGCGCAGCGGTGCGTCCAGTTCCTCGGCGTCCAGGCGCTGGCGAAACACATCCTCGGGGCTGAGCTCGTCGAGGGTTTCCTTCGCTTCGCTGAACAGCGCCGCCTGCGCGGTGC
Organism: Pseudomonas multiresinivorans; assembly: GCF_012971725.1. Taxonomy (NCBI): domain Bacteria; kingdom Pseudomonadati; phylum Pseudomonadota; class Gammaproteobacteria; order Pseudomonadales; family Pseudomonadaceae; genus Pseudomonas; species Pseudomonas multiresinivorans. Next base: position 2,009,516 of record NZ_CP048833.1, on the reverse strand, counting down.
CGCGCTCGCGGCGGGTGCGCAGGACGATCACCGGCAGCTCTTCGCAGAGCTTCTCAACGCGCAGCTGGATATCGGTCAGGTAGTCATCGGTGTGCACCATGACCTCCAGCCAGACCGGTTGCTCCGCACTCCCTTCGCGGGCAACGCGGGCCAGTTCGGCGGGCAGTTCGGCGAGGCTGCCGGACACCGATTTCAGCGGCTGGAAGCGCGGCACCGGCAGCGCGGTCACACTGCGCAGGCCACTGTCATCCAGGTCCACCAGCAGTACTTCCTTGCCCTGGCTCGCTTCGTCGAAGCTCAGCGCAATGGGCGAACCGCTGTAGCGGATGTGCTCCAGGCCGCCGACCTTCTGCGGCCGGTGGATGTGGCCAAGGGCGATGTAGTCCGCCGCCGGGAAGGCGCTGGTGGGAAAGGCTTCCAGGGTGCCGACGTAGATTTCCCGCACGGACTCGCTGGCGCTGGCGCCGACGGTGGTCAGGTGGCCGGTGGCGATGATCGGCAGGTGCCGGCCGAGGGTCTCGCGCTGCGCCTCGGCGCGCTCGAACAGCTCGCGGTAGTGCGCCTGGATCGCTTGCTGCAGCGCCAGTTGCTTGTCCTGTGCACTCTGCCCGGCCTGGCTGGTGAGCACGTCGCGTGGGCGAATGAAGGGGATCGCGCAGAGAATCGCGCCGGGCTGGCCGTCACGCTGCGGCAGCACCAGCAACTGGCGCTCCAGGTCGGTGCCGACCGCGGCGATCACCTGCGTATCGAGGCAGGCGAGCAGGTCGCGGGACTCCTCCAGCATCGCCACCGAGTCGTGGTTTCCACCCAATACCACCAGGCGCGCGCCAGTGTCCCGCAGCTCGACGATGAAGCGGTTGTACTGTTCGCGGGCATAACTGGGCGGCGCGCCGGTATCGAATATGTCACCGGCGATGATCACCGCATCCACGGCCTGCTTGCGTACTTGCTCGATCAGCCAGGAGCAGAACGCCTGGTGCTCGGCCTCGCGGCTCTTGCCCATGAAATGCTGGCCCAGGTGCCAGTCGGAGGTATGGAGAATGCGCATGAAAAATGGAGTCCGCTACCGCTGCTCGAAGGCAGGGATGATAGCGTCATCCACCCACGCTTTCAGTCGGCGATGAAACGACCGTGGCTCACCAGTCTATGACGCTCCTTGCGGCCGACGTGCTGATGCTTTGCCTGACGGTAGATGGCGTCGAATACCGCACGGTCCAGCTGCGGATAGTGCGCGAGTGCAACTTCCACTAACTGGTCGAAACGACCTTCGTCGATGTATTGCCGCGCCCGGTAGTAGTAAAGGAAGCCGAACTGGAAACCGAGCACCGCAGCAAAATGCGGCAGCGGGCCGATGTAGCAGTTCTCCAGATCGATCACCTTGGGCGACCCGCCGCCGGTATGGACCATGACGTTGCCGAGCCACAGGTCGAGGTGGGCAATCTGCCTGGCGTGCAGTTGCCCTACGAGGTCGAGTGCCTGTGCCAGCAACTGCCCAACGGGCAGGTGCTCCTGTTCCAGGGCTTGCACACCATCGACGTAGCCATCAAGGAACTCGGTGAGCAGGAACAGCTCATCTATCAGTCCATAGCGCCGCTTGCGATACCCAAAGCCGTGCACGGCCGGGACCGGCGCATTGCGCGCACTGGCTTCCGTGGTGTTGAGGAGCTCTGCGACCGTCCAGTCAAAGCCACCCTGCCGACGCTTGCGGCCCAGTAGCAGGCGAACTTTGGATCGAATCCCATCGACTCGGCTGACCTTTACGAAGGACAAGGCGCCGTTGCCCTGGACGCAACCGACGATGCGACGCCCTTGCTCACGCTGGCGAATGAGATCGGCAATTCCGGCCAGCAAGCCGGCAGAGGCTGAATCACCTGCATGCAGCGTCAGTTCACCATTCCTGATGGTATGGGGAAACCGCTTCCGTTGTGGTTTGAACAGCATGGTATCGACACAGGAGAGACATCATTTTGATAGCACTCATTTAACGAAAATTTCACATTTAATACACGCGCTATTTGAAGTTTCGGGACAGTTACGTTCGCTGAACCTCGACAGGACCTCCCGGTCGATTACGAACCGCTAAGGTTTCTGGAAAGGCAATTCGAGGGAACGCCATGCAACGCCTGCTCAATATGCTCAAGGACCTCGCCATCCTGGTCCGTGCCAACCTCTGGCTGGTGCCGGTGCTGGCCGCACTGGTCGCCGCGGTCTTCTACTTCGTCGCTCCGCCACCGCCGATGAGCGCCACCCTGGCCACTGGCGCTCCAGGTGGCGGCTATGCGGTGTTCGGCCAACGCCTGAAAGAGGAGTTGGCCAAGCAGGGCTTCGACTTGCAGCTGGTGCGCACCGCCGGCTCGCGGGAGAATCTCGACAAGCTGCTGGATGGCAAGAGTGGCGTAGACCTGGCGCTGGTGCAGAGCGGCCAGGAGCAGCAGCTCGAAGCCAAGCAGCGCGCGCACTTGCAGACTCTCGGTGCAATGTTCCAGGAGCCGCTGTGGCTGTTCCAGCGCCGCGAAGCGAAGATCGACCGCCTCGCCGACCTGCTCGCACTGCGCGTCGCCATCGGCAGCGCCGGCAGCGGCACCGAGGCTGTGACCCAGGCGATCCTCAAGGCCAACGAGATTCCCACCGATCCTCTGCCCGCCGGCTGGCAGGCACGTGGCGGCAACGCGGTGGCCAACGAACTGCTGGCCGGCGAGCTGGATGCGGCCTTCTTCGTTGGCCCGGCGGAAAACCCGCTGGTGCAGCGCCTGGCCGCCAGCCCCGATCTCACGCTCACCGGCTTTCGTCGCGCCCATGCCTATGAGGCACGGATTCCCTTCCTCAAGCGCGTGGAAGTCAGCGAAGGCCTGCTGAACCTGGCGCAGAATATTCCGGATCAGGACATCGCCACCCTATCGCCGGTGGCGACCCTGGTGGCCAACGGCGACTTCCACCCGGCGCTCACCCCGCTGATCCTGGAGGCCGCACGGGCCGTGATGAAGAGCGGCACCCTGCTCGACCCGGCCGACGCCTTCCCCAGCGCAGAACCCCGGACGCTGGCACTGCAGGAAGACGCCGAGCGCTACTACAAGAGTGGCCCGCCGCTGCTGCAGCGCTTCCTGCCGTTCCGCATCGCCTCGCTGGCGGACCGCTACATCATCCTGCTGATTCCTTTCATTGCCATCCTCATCCCGCTGCTCAAGTCCATCGGCCCGCTGTACCGCTGGCGCATCCGCGCGCGCATCTACCGCTGGTACCGCTACCTGCGAGAGATCGACCGGCGCCTGGACGAACGCACCGGTAGCGCCGAGCTGAGCACCGAGATCGAACGCCTGGAGCAGCTGGAGGCCGAACTGGCCAAGGTCGAGGTGCCGCTGTCCTACTACAACGAGCTGTACGAGCTGCACCTGCACCTGAACTACGTGATCCGCCGCCTGCGCCAGCTACGCCGCAACCGACGCGAGCGCGACGAGGGGCTGGCGCCGGCGGCGGACTGATCGGCGTCGCGCATCCCGGCGCCTTGTCGGGTAAACTCTGGCGTTTTCCAATCCGCCCGCCCCGCCGCCGCTTCGATGCGCGCGGCGCCGCCGGCACTGAACATCCGGGTCCGCCATGCCGATTCGCCACGCCATCGTCCACCTGATCGACAAGAAGCCCGACGGCAACCCCGCGACGCTGCATGCGCGCGATGCCGAGCTGGGCGACTCCCAGGCCATCGAGAACCTGATGGCCGACCTCAACGAGAGCTACAACGCCAAGCCGAACAAGGCCTGGGGCCTGTTCCAGGGCGAGTCGGGCGCCTACCCGTTCAGCGGTTGGCTGGGCGAGTACCTGGACAGCGGCAAGGACTTCGTCGCCTTCTCCAAGCAGGCGGTGGAGCACCTGAAAACGCTGATGGAAGAGTCCAACCTCTCCACCGGCGGCCACGTGCTGTTCTGCCATTACCAGCAGGGCATGACCGACTACCTGTCCATCGCCCTGCTGCACCACAGCGAAGGCGTGGCGGTCACCGAGGCGCTGGAAGTCACCCCGTCGCGCCACCTGGACCTGGGCCAGCTGCACATGGCCGCGCGGATCAACATCTCCGAGTGGCGCAACAACAAGACGTCCAAGCAGTACATCTCGTTCATCAAGGGCAAGGGCGGCAAGAAGGTCTCGGACTACTTCCGCGACTTCATCGGTTGCACCGAAGGCGTCGACGGGCCGAGCGAGACCCGCACCCTGCTCAAGGCCTTCAGCGACTTCGTGGAAAGCGAAGACCTGCCCGAAGAGCAGGCCCGCGAAAAGACCGACGTGCTGGTGGACTACGCCACCAGCCAGGCGAAGATCGGCGAGCCGATGGCCCTCGACGCGCTCTCCGAACTGATGGACGACCAGGCACCGCGCGCCTTCTACGACTACATCCGCAACAAGGATTACGGCCTGTCGCCGGAAATCCCGGCGGACAAGCGCACCCTCAACCAGTTCCGCCGCTTCACCGGCCGCGCCGAAGGGCTGTCGATCAGCTTCGAGGCGCACCTGCTGGGCAGCAAGGTGGAGTACGACGAGGAGCGCGACATGCTGATCATCCGCGGTCTGCCGACGCAGTTGCAGGACCAGCTCAAGCGCCGCAAGGACTGACGGTTTTTCACCCATAAGAAAGCCCATCTCGCGATGGGCTTTTTTTGTGCGTGACGATTGGGCGCTGGGCGGTTCGCGAGCAAGCTCGCTCCTACAAGAAGCCCACTGGGCATTCCGGCGAACGGCAGGGGCGAGGGGGACGCCCAGTTCTTGCTCGCGAACCTGCTGGGCAGAGGACTCAAACGAGCGCTGCACGGACTTCCGACAAAACGCCCCGCAGCCCGCGCGGTGCGGCTGCTAGAGTCAGATCAGGCGCCTCTCGCTCGCGGTGGCCGCCATGCCCGCCTTGCACGCCTTCACTGTCGTAGCGTCCCCGCTCTCCGGGCATCCCCGGATGCACTGCTCGTACCTCGCGTTGCTGTTGCTGCTCTGCGCCAACCTACTTTTCGCTGCCCCGACGCCGCAGTCGCTCACGCCCAACGTCGCGCGCTTCGTGCTGGCCAACGCCGAATTCAGCGTGATGCACGAGATGGGGCACATGCTGATCGCCGAGTACGACCTTCCGGTACTCGGGCGCGAGGAGGACGCGGCGGACCAGCTCGGCTTCATCCTGCTGTTCCGCCTCTACGCGAAGCTGCCGCGCGACGAGGTCGACGCGCGCCTGCTGGACATCGCCGACTACTGGCGCCTGGAATGGCAGACGCCCAAGCCGCCACCGGACCAGGTGCTGGCCTGGGACAGTCATCCGCTGGACGAACAGCGCTACTACAACATCGCCTGCCTGCTCTACGGCAGCGACATGGCGCGCCTGGACTGGCTGCCGCCGTTGACCGGGCTGCCCTACGAACGTGCCGTGTACTGTGACCAGGAGTTCCAGCAGGCCAGCAAGGCATTCGAGTGGATTCGCCACGCGCGGCGGCATCCGTCGATCCAGCACCGCGCCGCGCTGCGTCTGAACTACGACACGCCGGCGGTGGACCGCGATAGCACGCTGCCGCTGATCGCCCTGCTACGTGACGGTGATCATCTGCAACGCATGGTGGACGAGGTGTTCCGGCTGTTCCGCCCGCCGCGTCCGCTGACGATCCAACTGGTCAGCTGCGGCGCACCGGACGCCTGGTACAACAGCAACAGCGGGGAAATGGCGCTCTGCTACGAGCGCCTGCAGCACTTCCGCGAAATGGCCGAGAACCTGCCACGACTGCGCACCCCAGTGACGCGGCAGTGCCCTGGCCCGGTCGGACTCAGGCCGGGCGGATGCTGAAGCCGACGCGAGGGAAGTGCACATGCACCGTGCCGGCGCGCGGGTCCTCGCGGCGCAGGATCAGGCTTTCCAGCCCGGCGTGCACCAGCTCGCCTTCCACCGGATCGCAGCCGTAGTCGGTGGCGGCGATCACCACGCGCTGGCCGGGTGTGAAGCCGTTGGGGTCGACGAAGTCTTCCTGGGGCAATGCGGCGGGCTGGCTGTCGCGCGCCACGGCGATGGCTTCTTCGCTGCTCATTTCACTGGGTGCGCCATGGCCGAAGCCCAGCACGCGGCCGAGCCAGGCACTGAGCGCCGGGTAGGCGTCCACCAGTGGCGAAGTGACCGGCGTGGCCTTGACGAACCACAGGCAGTGGGCGAGGGACAGGTCGGCTACCGAAGGTTCGCCGAACAGGAAATCGCCTTCTTCGCGGGCCAGTTGCTCCTCGACGCGCGCCATGAAAGCCGGCCACTGGTGCTTGGCCTGCTCGGCCGACAGTTTGCTGGCCGTGCCGCCGCTGAACAGCTGGCTGCGGTCTGCGACGAAGGCCTTGAGGAACTCCGGCGGCAGCTTGCCGAAGCGCATGGCGATGGATTCGGGCTGGAACACAAGGCTGACCGCGTGCTGGAAGACCACCGAGTCGACCCACAGCGAGAAGCTCGCAACGGTGAATTCGTGACCTTCTGGGAACAGGGCGGGCACGGCCTTTTCCTGGTCCAGGCGGCGGGCAATCAGCGCGGTGTCGCAGTAGATATCGGCGCCGACCTGCAGCACCGGCGTCTTGCGGTAGCCGCCGGTGAGCGGCATCAGGTCCGGCTTGGGCATCAGCGGCGGGATGGTCACCGAGCGCCAGGGCAGCTGCTTGAAGCCCAGCATCAGGCGCGCCTTTTCGGCGAACGGTGAAGTCGGGTAGTGGTGCAGGATCAGCTCGGACATGGTGGGCTCCAGCGGCCGCAAAGTGGTCCGGCAGCTTAACCCGTGCTTCGCGCGAGTCCTACCTCATCCCTCGGATGGGATGACATCCACGGCGTTGATGACGAACGGATTGGCCAGCACCAGGCGTTCCTTGGCTTTCTTGGTCAGCGCCTTGATTGCGCGCTCACGGCGCAGGGCGTCGCCCTTGCCGGGGCAGGCCTCGACGTAGACCAGCGCCTGGGCCGGGCTGGAGTGGAAGAAGCGCGCGCCCTTGCCGGTGCGATGGGTTTCGAACCGGCGTTGGGCGTCGTCGCTGATGCCGCAGTAGAGCGCTCCGTTCTCGGCACGCACCAGGTAGACGAACCAGGGTTTGGGTTCGGCCGCGGTCACGACGCCCAGACCCGCGCCTGCATGCGGTCGCAGTAGCCGACCAGGCGTTCGTAGCTGCGCGCCATGTCGTTGAGCGGCGTTTCCAGGGTGCTGAGGATCAGGTTGGCCAGCACGCCGTAGGTGGCGGCGTCGGCGCTGCACGGCTGGGCACCGCCGAAGTACGGCAGGTCGCCGAGCATGCCGTCCAGGGCTTCGAGGTCGTCGCGGGCGAAGCCCAGCAGCTCGTCGCGGCTATGGCGCATCAGGCCACGTCCCTTCAGGTCGCCGCGGATCTTGCGTTGCATCAGCATGCCCACTGCCGGGCGCAGCGGCGCGGGAATGCCGCGGAACATCACGTCTTTCACCTGGCGGAAGCCCTGCTCGTCGAGCCAGCGGAAGTACACCAGCAGCGGCACCAGGTGCTCGTCGCACAGACGGGTGATCGATACCGCCCAACCGCGGCCACGGGCGTCGAGCCCCGCGTCCAGGTCGAATTCGTAGTACTGCTGCAGCGTACGCATGATGATCGCCGTATCGGCGATGGCCTTGCCGTCCAGCGTTATGAACGGCAGCTTGCCCTTGGGCCCCTTGCGCGGGTCCATCACAGGTTTGACCTGGTACTCCAGCCCGGCGAGGCGCAGGAAGGTCTCCAGCTTCAGGCAGAAGGGGCTGACGTTGGGTACGTTGAAGGCGGGCGGGAACTGGAAAAGAGTGATCATGGCGGCGTCCGGTTCTCAGTCGCCTGTCATTTAAGCCTATCCCGCCGCCACGGGCGAGCCCGAAAGCCCTCTATCCGGCCTTCGCTGCTCGTTGTGCGCGGTATGCCGCGAGGCCTTTAGCGGCCTGCGCGCGGATCGCCGCCTGCACCGGCGGCGCCCAGCCCAGCAGGGCTCCCTTGGCGCCGAGGGCCTGGCGCGACCACTTCCAGAGGTCGAAGCTGTCCACGTGCTGACAGATCAATCCGTCGCGAAAGTGGAAATGTGCCCGGATGTGATTAGTCACTTTCCGACCGGTCTGGGTGAAGGTGTAGGACGCCACCCAGCGAGCCGAACCCCGCTGCCCATCAGCCTCGACGCCTTCATAGGTCAGCGAGAAGTCCTGGGCGCGAGCGGTGAGCATGCGCCACATGTCACCGGCCTCGGCGCCGTGCAAGTCGGTGAAGACCGGATCGCTGAATTGCACATCGGCGCTGTAGCAGGCGGCCATGGCTTCGCCGTCGCGGCGCTGGAAGGCCTGGTAGAAACGTTCGATCAGCTGGGCGTTGGGATGGGCCATGGTGCGCTCGTGTCGGTGGGCAATGGACGCAGTATCCACAGGGTCTCGACTGGACACGATTGGCGTTATGGACAACATTATGATCAATAGCGCCAAATTTCTTACACGAGCACAGTGAGACGCCATGTTCAGGATAGCCCTGTTCGTCTGCCCGCAAACCCTGTGTTCCAGCCTTGGCCTGGCCATGGACAGCTTCCACCTTGCCAACCGCCTGGCCGGTGAGCGCCATTTCGAGGTGCTGCGGGTCAGTGCCGAGGGTGAGCCGGTGGACCTGTCCTTCGGCCGCGTGGCGGTGGAGGGCGGGCTCGAACTCGCCGCCGGCTGCGACCTGCTGCTGGTTCCCGCCACCGGCGCGGATATCGACGCCACGTTCGCCGCCAATCAGCCACTGCTTGCCTGGCTGCGTCGCGCCCCTGCCAGCGTGCAGCTCGGCAGCCTGTGCAGCAGCGCTTTCCTGCTGGCCGAAGCCGGCGTGCTGGATGGTCGTCGCGCCACCACGCATTGGGCGCTGGAGACGACCTTCCGGGAGCGTTATCCACAGGTGCGGCTGGACATCGACGCCCTGTGCACCGACGACAACGGCCGGCTCTGCTCCGGCGGCGCCCAGGCCGGGCTGGACCTGTGCCTGTACCTGATCGAACGCCATGCCGGCGCCGCCCTGGCGCGGCGCGCGGCGGCGACCCTGGTGTTCGAGCACGGGCGAGGCCGTCAGCGGCGCTTCACTCCCCTGCTACCCGACCCGCTGCCCGCCGGTTCGCCGCTGGAGCCTCTGTTGGCCTGGCTGGAGGACAACTACGCGCAACCCTTCGACCTCTCCAGCCTGGCGCAGCGCGTGCACTGCTCCACGCGCACGCTGTTGCGGCGTTTTCGCGAGCAGGTGGGAATGTCACCGAACGATTACGTGCAGCGCCTGCGTATCGCTTCGGCACAGGAAGCGCTGGGCGATCCGGGGCGCTCGCTGGAGCGCATCGCCAGTGATGTCGGCTACGCCGACCGGGCGAGCTTCGCGCGGCTGTTCAAGCAGGTGTGCGGGGAGACGCCGGGGGCTTTCCGGCAGAGGCTGATAGGGCGGCAGACTCAGGACTTGCCTGAGCTATAGGAGCTGTAGGAGCTGTAGGAGCTGTAGGAGCTGTAGGAGCTGTAGGAGCTGTAGGAGCGAGCTTGCTCGCGAACCCGCCTGACGCCATGGCAATCGACGAAATCCGTTCGCGAGCAAGCTCGCTCCTACATCAAAGAGCTTTAGTGGAACCACTCCATCGCCGTGCGCCAGACGCAGACGCCGACGAAGTAGGCCGAAGCCGCGAACCACAGGCCCAACAACCAGGGTTGGTCGACCGGATGCTGGAGGATCAGCAGCGCGCTGCTGAGCATCCAGACGAAGGTCACGGCGATGTTCAGCGGCATGAACTGGCGCACGCGGAAGGGGTGCAGGAACTTCATGCGGGTCAGGGTCAGCGCGGCCAGCACCAGCACGGTGACGAAGCTCACCCAGGGGTGCAGGTCGAGCACGAAGAAGTACACCGCCACCACGTTCCATGCGGCCGGGAAGCCGACGAAGTAGTTGTCCTTGCTCTTCATGTTGACGTTGCAGAAGCAGAACAGCGAGGACACCAGGATCACCCCCACCGCCAGCAGCTCGGTGTGCACCGGCAGCGGCACGTAGCGGTAGATGAAGATCGCGGGGATGAAGACGTAGGTGAGGTAGTCGATCACCAGGTCCAGGGTCGAGCCATCGAAGTGTGGAAGCACCGCCTTGACGTCGAACTTGCGCGCCAGGGTGCCGTCCAGGCCATCCACCAGCAGCGCCACGCCCAGCCAGAGAAGGCAGGCTTGCGGCCTGTTGTCGACCAGCGCCAGGAGCGCGAGCAGCGCGAGGATGACACCGCTGGAGGTCACCGCGTGGGCGCCCCAGGCCTTGGCTTTACTGAGGTTCATTGGCGATAGGATCAGGTTCACGTCGGCTCTCTTCCTTTAACGGCGGATGCAGGCGAGCTACTTCAAACGTTAGCCCATCCCTGACAAACCACTGCACATGGGAACACCGATCCGACGGCCGAGTTCAGCCGGCTTTTCACGATGCGCACCTTGTGGCGGTGGAATCGGCAGCATACGCCGTTGCGCCGGGGGCTCGCCATCGGGGGAGACGAGCGTGACGAGGTCAGCCCCATCACGTGAAAGATGGCGTTACCCCCCCTGTAGGAGCGAGCTTGCTCGCGAACCCGCCCAACGCTGTCGCTGCCGGAAACCCGTTCGCGAGCAAGCTCGCTCCTACGAAGAGCTATATCAATGCAGGATCTGGCTGAGGAACAGCTTTGTGCGGTCCGACTGCGGGTTGTCGAAGAACTGGTCCGGCGGCGCCTGCTCCACGATCTCGCCCTTGTCCATGAAGATCACCCGGTTCGCCACGGTGCGGGCGAAGCCCATCTCGTGGGTTACGCAGAGCATGGTCATGCCGCTCTGCGCCAGGCCGATCATGGTGTCGAGCACTTCCTTGACCATTTCCGGGTCGAGTGCCGAGGTGGGCTCGTCGAACAGCATGATTTTGGGCTTCATGCACAGCGCGCGGGCGATCGCCACACGCTGCTGCTGGCCGCCGGAAAGCTGGCCGGGGAACTTGTGGGCCTGCTCCGGGATGCGCACGCGCTCCAGGTAATGCATGGCGACTTCCTCGGCCTGGCGCTTGGGCATCTTGCGCACCCACATGGGCGCCAGGGTGCAGTTCTGCAGCACTGTCAGGTGCGGGAACAGGTTGAAGTGCTGGAACACCATGCCGACTTCGCTGCGGATCGCCTCGATCTGCTTGAGGTCGTTGGTCAGCTCGGTGCCGTCGACCACGATGCTGCCCTGCTGGTGCTCCTCCAGGCGGTTGATGCAGCGGATGGTGGTCGACTTGCCCGAACCGGACGGCCCGCAGAGCACGATGCGCTCGCCCTGCTTGACCTCCAGGTTGATGTCCTTGAGCACGTGGAACTGGCCGTACCACTTGTTCACGCCCTTCATGGTGATCATCACGTGATCGCCGACGGCCGGCTGTGCGGTCTTGTTGGTGGCTTCAGACATGATGAACTCCTAACGCTTGTGGCCGGTGTCCAGCTTGTGCTCCAGGTGCATGGAGTAGCGGGACATGCTGAAACAGAAAATCCAGTAGACGACCGCGGCGAATACATAGCCTTCGGTGGCCATGCCCAGCCAGGCTGGGTCCGAGGTCGCGCGCTTGATGCTATTCAGGAAGTCGAACAGGCCGATGATGATCACCAGGCTGGTGTCCTTGAACAGCGCAATGAAGGTGTTGACGATGCCGGGAATCACCAGCTTGAGCGCCTGCGGCAGGATCACCAGACCCATGGTCCGCCAGTAACCCAGGCCCATCGCGGCCGCGGCTTCGTACTGCCCTTTGGGAATGGCCTGCATGCCACCGCGAACGACCTCGGCGATATACGCGGCCTCGAACAGCACCACCATCACCATGGCCCGCAGCAGCTTGTCGAGGTTCATGCCTTCGGGCAGGAACAACGGCAGCATTACCGAGGACATGAACAGCACGGTGATCAACGGCACGCCGCGCCAGAACTCGATGGTGGTGACGCAGATGACCTTGATTGCCGGCATCTTCGAACGCCGCCCGAGCGCCAGCAGGATGCCCAGCGGCATCGCCCCGCAGATGCCGACCGCGGCGATCACCACCGTGAGCATCAGGCCGCCCCAGGCGCTGGTGGGCACGGTCTCCAGGCCGAGGAAGCCGCCGTGCAGCAGCCAGTAGGCCACGATCGGCAGCGCCACGAGGAAGCCCAGGCCGTACTTCACCTTGTACTGGAAGCGCTTGAGGAACAGCGGCGCCGCGCCGAAGACCACGAACAGCACGGTGAGATCCACGCGCCAGCGCAGCTCCTCGGGGTAGAAGCCGTACATGAACTGGCCGAACCGCGAGCCGATGAACACCCAGCAGGCGCCCTCGCGGGAGCAGTCGGCGCGGGTGGTGCCGGTCCAGTCAGCCTTGATGATCGCCCACTCCAGCAACGGCGGCACGATCAGGTAGACCAGGTAGATGCCGACCAATGTCAGCAGCGTGTTGAACCAGCTGGAGAACAGGTTGGCGCGCAACCAGGCCAGCGGGCCGATGCTCAGGCCAGGCGGCGGCAGGTCGGGCTTGAAAGTATGTGTTGCCATCGTCGGCTCCCTATCGCTCGACCAGCGCGATGCGTTTGTTGTACCAGTTCATCAGCAGCGAAATGCTGATGCTGATGGCCAGGTACACGCTCATGGTGATGGCCATGGTCTCGATGGCCTGGCCGGTCTGGTTGAGCACCGTGCCGGCGAACAGCGAAACCATGTCCGGATAGCCGATGGCGGCAGCCAGCGAAGAGTTCTTCGCCAGGTTCAGGTACTGGCTGGTCAGCGGCGGGATGATCACCCGCAGCGCCTGCGGGATGATCACCAGGCGCAGGATATTCCCCGGCCGCAGCCCCAGGGAGCTGGCCGCCTCGGTCTGACCATGGCTGACCGCCTGGATGCCGGCGCGCACCGTCTCGCCGATGAAGGCGGCGGTGTAGACCGACAGCGCGAGGACGATCGATACCAGCTCCGGAATCACCACCCAGCCGCCGCGGAAGTTGAAGCCCTGCAGCACCGGAACGTCCCAATGGAACGGTGCGCCAGCCACTTGCGCCACCACGCCGGGCAACAGAATAAGCAACGCCAGACCGCTGACGAATACCGGGAAGGCCTTGCCGGTTGCATGGCGACGAGCCCGGGCCCATCTCCAGATCACCGCCCAGCCGACGAGAGCCAGGATCACCGCGACGATGAACGGGCCGAGGCCATCCGCGGCGACCGGCGCGGGCATCTGCAGGCCGCGATTGTTGACGAAGAACAGGCCGCCGAAACTGATGCTCTGCCGCGGGTTCGGCAGCGGGCCGAGCACGGCGAAGTACCAGAAGAAGATCTGCAGCAGCGGCGGGATGTTTCGGAAGGTCTCGATGTACAGCGTCGCCAGCTTGCGGATCAGCCAGTTGGGCGACAGCCGCGCGACACCGAGGATGAAGCCGATGATGGTGGCGAAGAAGATACCCACCACAGTGACCAGCAGCGTGTTCAGCAGACCGACCAGAAACACCCGTCCGTAGGTGTCGCTTTCGCTGTAATCGATCAGGTGCTGGGAGATGCCGAAGCCGGCGCTGTGGTCGAGGAAACCGAAACCGGACTGGATGCCGCGGTGGGCCAGGTTGGTCTGGGTATTGTCGAAGAGGAACCAGCCGACCGCCACGACGAAGATGACGGCGATGACCTGGAATACCCAGCCGCGCACGACGGGATCGTTGAGCGACACCTTGCGCGCAGGCCGGGCCTTGATGGAGTTCTGCATGTAAGCCCTCTTACGAACCCTGCCAGGCGACCACAGGGCTACGCCCGCGACCGCCCGGAAGGCTCACGTCGTTCGAAACAGTCCGGCGCCCAGACTCCGGGCGCCGGCGCAGGTCAGGTCAGCGCACCGGCGGCGAGTACTGCAGACCACCCTTGTTCCACAGGGCATTGAGGCCACGCTTGATCTTCAGCTCGCTGCCGTCGCCGACGTTGCGGTCGAAGATCTCGCCGTAGTTACCCACTTGCTTGACGATCTGTACCGCCCAGTCCTTGGGCAGCTTGAGGTCCTTGCCATAGTCACCCTCGGCGCCGAGCAGACGCGCGACGTCCGGGTTCTTGGTGCTCTTGGCCTGTTCCTCGACGTTCTTCGAGTTGATGCCCAGTTCCTCGGCGTTGAGCATCGCGAAGAGCGTCCAGCGGGCGATGTCGAACCACTCCTCGTCACCCTGGCGCACGGCCGGGCCGAGGGGCTCCTTGGAGATCACTTCGGGCAGCACCACGTAGTCGTCCGGCGCCGCCAGCTTGATGCGCTGGGCGTAGAGCTGCGACTGGTCGGAGGTCAGCACGTCACAGCGGCCGGACTCCAGCGACTTGGCGCTCTCGTCGGAGGTGTCGTAGGTGATGGGGGTGTACTTGAGGTTGTTGGAGCGGAAGTAGTCGGACAGGTTGAGCTCGGTGGTGGTACCGGCCTGGATGCACACGGTGGCGCCGTCGAGCTCCTTGGCGCTGGAGACGCCGAGCTTCTTGTTCACCAGGAAGCCCTGGCCGTCGTAGTAGGTCACGCCGACGAAGTTCAGGCCCATGGCGCTGTCGCGGGAGCTGGTCCAGGTGGTGTTGCGCGAGAGGATGTCGATCTCGCCGGACTGCAGCGCGGTGAAGCGCTCCTTGGCGGTCAGCGGGCTGTACTTGACCTTGGTCGAGTCGCCGAACACGGCCGCTGCCACGGCGCGGCAGACGTCCACGTCGATGCCCTTGTACTGGCCCTTGGCGTCGGCATACGAGAAGCCGGGAAGACCGTCACTGATACCGCACTGCACATAGCCTTTCTTCTTCACAGCATCCAGGGTGGCGCCGGCATGCGCGAGGCCGCTGATGCCGAACACGGCGGCGGTGGTCAGCACTGCCAGGGTGGATTTCACCATCTTCATCGATCTTCTCCGTTGCTTTTTTAGTGTTTTGGAGTCCCGGTTCCACCGCCGTACCCTCGTGAGGCACCAGCAAGACAACAAACGGGATGGAGACCTGAAGGTGAGTCTAGACGGCTTGCGAAATTTCCTTCGGCAAGCCGCGAACACACCTTCGAGCGCGCAGGTCTTGCGCGCTGGAACGGGTCATCAAGGGATCATTGCGTGAAGGCGAAGGCCCGCCGCACCGACTGTTGACCGCAGCCGGCACGACGGGCCCTGAAGCAGCCCAAGGCTTTGGTGGCGCCACTTCCGGTACAGCTTTCCGGATGGGGTCGGTAGAGTGTTACCGGAAGTGGGGCCGCACAGCCTGGAAACAGTGATAGCAAGGGGCGTACCAGCCTAGGAACGTTCCTGCGAATTCGCGCAGTCAAGTCCCACAAGTTATGGCCATGCGACATCTTCTTGCATCGCCTCTCCACCCTATTCCGAACGCAGCGCCCCATCCTAGAGCGCCTGCCCCATCCTGGAGCCTCCATGACCCAGCCCCTGATCCTCGAACCCGCCCAAAACGCCGACTCCTGCGTCATTTGGTTGCACGGCCTGGGCGCCGACCGTTACGACTTCGAACCGGTAGCACAGATGCTGCAGCGCAGCTTCACCTCGACGCGCTTCATCCTGCCCCAGGCGCCGACCCGCCCGGTCACCGTGTTCAACGGCATGCCCGCGCCCAGCTGGTACGACATCCTCGCCATGGCCCCGGCGCGCGCCATCGACGAAGCGCAGCTGGAGGCCTCGGCCGACAGCGTCATCGCGCTGATCAAGGCGCAGATCGACCAGGGCATCGCGCCAAAACGCATCATCCTCGCCGGATTTTCCCAGGGCGGCGCCGTGGTGCTGCACACCGGCTACCTGCGCTGGGACGGCGAACTGGGCGGGGTCATGGCGCTCTCCACCTATGGCCCGACATTCAGCGAAGGCATAAGCCTGCCGGCTACAAAAAGACAACTGTCGGCGCTCTGCCTGCATGGCACTTTCGATGACGTGGTGCTGCCTGCCATGGGCCGCGCCGCTTATGACTTCCTGCAGGCCAACGAGGTGCCCGCCCAGTGGCGCACCTACCCGATGAGCCATGAAGTGAGCAACGAGGAACTCGGCGATATCGGCGCCTGGCTGCGGGAGCGCCTGTGATCCCCTGACCCTGCGGAGAACAAGAAGAAGCATGAACGCCCCGATCAGCAGCCTGCGTGACGTCCAAGCCCTGGAACAGGTCCCGCTGCAGGACCGCGACCTGCCGCCGAACACCTACGAACTGCTGCGCCGCTCGGCGCAGCAGTTCGGCCCGTCCACCGCCCTGAGCTTCCTGCTGCAGGGTTCGGCGGCCGAGGAGCCGATCCAGGTCAGCTACGCCGAACTGTTCTCCCGCGTCACCCAGGCGGCCAACGCCTTCCATCGCCTGGGCGTGCGGCCGGGCACCTCGGTGTCGTTCCTGCTGCCCAACCTGCCGCAGACCCATTACGTGATCTGGGGCGGAGAAGCGGCGGGGATCGTCAACGCGATCAACCCGCTGCTCGATCCGGGGCACATCGCCGAGCTCGTGCGTGCCGCCGATTCCCGTGTACTGGTCACCCTGGCCCCCTTCCCCGGCACCGATCTCTGGGACAAAGTGGCAGCGCTGCGCGACCACCTGCCCGAACTCAGCGCCATCGTCACCGTCGACCTCGCCAACCTGCTGCCGGAGCCGCAGCGCTCGGCGATCAAGGCCCAGCGCGGTGCGCTGCCCGACGGAGTGCTGGACTTCGACGAGCTGCTCGCCCAGTGCCCCGACGACCACCTGGAAAGCGGCCGGGTCATCGGCCCCGACGAGGTCGCCTCCTACTTCCACACCGGTGGCACCACCGGCACCCCCAAGCTCGCGCCGCACAGCCATTTCAACGAAGTGGCGATGGCCGAGATCATGGGCCTGAACTCCGACTACGACGGCCACGACGTACTGCTCTGCGGCCTGCCGCTGTTCCACGTCAACGGAGTGATGGTCAGCGGGCTCGCGCCCTTCATGCGCGGCGGCCATGTCCTGCTGGCCGGCCCGCAGGGCTATCGCAACCCGACGCTGATCCAGGATTTCTGGAAGCTGGTGGAACGCTACAAGGTCACCAGCTTCAGCGGCGTGCCGACCATCTATGCGGCCCTGCTGCAAGTGCCCAGTGAAGGGCGCGACCTCTCCAGCCTGCGCTTCGCCCTCTGCGGCGCGGCGCCCATGCCGGTGGAACTGATCCGCCAGTTCGAGGCGAAGACGGGCCTGAAGATCATCGAAGGCTACGGCATGACCGAAGGCACCTGTGGCACCAGCTGCAACCCGCGCGGCGGCGAGCGACGCCCCGGTTCCATCGGCCTGCGCCTGCCCTACTGCGAACTGAAGTCGGTGATCCTCGACGGCGATGGCCACTACCTGCGCGACGCCGAAGTAGACGAGATCGGCAATATCTGCCTGCGTGGGCCGACCGTCTTCAAGGGCTACCTGCAGGCCAGCAAGAACAAGGACATCTGGGTCGACGGCGACTGGTTCAACACCGGCGACCTGGGCCGCATCGACGCCGACGGCTACATCTGGCTCACCGGGCGCAGCAAGGACCTGATCATCCGCGGCGGGCACAACATCGACCCGCAGATGATCGAGGAAGCCCTGCACCGCCATCCCGCCGTGGCCATGGCCGCCGCCGTCGGCAAACCGTGCCTGAGGGCCGGCGAGCTACCGGTGGTGTATATCCAGCTCAAGCCCGGCGCGCAGGTGAGCGAGGCGGAACTGCTGGCGCACGCCGCCCAGCACGTGCCCGAGCGTGCAGCGGTGCCCAAGGATGTCTGGCTGCTGGACGCCATTCCCGTCACCGCGGTCGGCAAGACCTTCAAGCCCGCCCTGCGCCTGGATGCCATTCGTCGCGTGTTCGAGGACGAGACCCGCCACCTCGCCCCGGCACCGCGCATCGAGGTGGTCGCCGATGACCGCCTGGGTCAGAAAGCTCGCTTGTTCGTCGGCGCCCTCGACCTAGACTCGCGCGCCGCACTGGCCGAGCGACTGGGTGGTTACGCGGTGCACGTGGAGTGGCTGGAAAGCTGATGAAACACCCGGCCGACCGCCGGTCGGCCGGGTCTGGCTGCGAATTGCCAGTAGTCAAATCTGACTAATACTGATGGCTCAATGTGCGAAGAGGACTACAGGGAGAGTCAGTCGTGCACATCATCAGTCGTCATCCGACTTCCGCTGCGTCATGAAAGCCGCGCAGTGGAAAGAGGACATTCGCCAACTCCAGCACCTGCGCCTGTTCCAGAACGTGGCCGCGGCCAATCTGGAGCAGCTGCTCAAGGATTTCCGCGCCTGTGAACTGGAGCGTGGGGAAATCCTGCTGTCGCCATTCAACCGCAACCACTTCCTTTATATGGTCCTCACCGGGCACCTGACGGTGTACCTGGGTTCGCTCGACAACCAGCCGGTCAGCACCCTGCATCCGGGCGACTGCGCCGGCGAGATCAGCTTCATCGACAGCGACCATCCCTCCGCCTACGTCGTCGCCAGCGAACCGACCACCGTGCTGCGCCTGCACCGCGAGGCGTTGATCGGCCTGTTCGAGCACTCCCCGCAGGTGATGCAGAACCTGCTCTCGGTACTTTGCGAACGGGTCCGCGAGGGCAACCGGATCATTCTCGACACCGAGCAGAACGCCAATATCGATACCCTCACCGGGCTGTTCAATCGCCGCTGGCTGGAGCACATCTACGACCGCGAGAGCACGCGCTGCGCGTTCAACGAACAGCCCATGTGCATGCTCATGCTCGATGTCGACCACTTCAAGAACTACAACGACGAGCACGGCCACCTGGCCGGCGACTATGCCCTCTGCCTGGTCGCCCACACCCTGCGCAGCCAGCTGCGGCCCAAGGACAGCATGGCCCGCTATGGCGGCGAGGAGTTCGTCATCCTGCTGCCGGAAATCGCCATCGACGAAGCCAGGCGTATCGGCAACCGCCTGCGCCAGAGCCTGGAACAGGTCGCCTCCTTCTATTCGCCGGTGGGCGTACTGCCCGGCGTCACCGTCTCCCTGGGCCTGGCCGAGATGGACATCCAGGAAAACCTGCCGAGCCTGATCCTGCGCGCCGACGGTGCCCTCTACCAGGCCAAGCAGAAAGGCCGCAACTGCCTCTGCGGCTGATCTCCCACCGCACTGGCCCGTCTGTTAGATTCCCCCAGCGAAAACACCAATAACAACAAAGCTGGGAAGCTGACATGCGCAAACTGCTGATCGTCCTGCTCATCCTGCTGGCCGTTGGCCTGGGGATCTTCTTCAACCTGCCGGGCTATATGGACCGGGAGATGAACACCGTGGCCAGCCCGCCGCCCTACCCCGCCTCGTCCGAGGCCCAGGCGCTGCACCAGACGCTGTTCGTCGCCGACCTGCACGACGACGCCCTGCTCTGGGACCGCAACCTGCTCGACCGCCACGACCACGGCCACACCGACGTGCCGCGCCTGCTCGAAGGCCATGTCGGCCTGCAGGTGTTCTCCACCGTCACCAAGACCCCACGCGGCCTGAACTACGAGAGCAACAGCGCCGACAGCGACAACATCACCCCGCTGGTCATCGCCCAGCGCTGGCCGGCGCGCACCTGGAACAGCCTGCTCGAGCGCGCCCTGTATCAGGGCGAACTCCTCGACAAGGCCGCCGCCGACAGCCAGGGCAAGCTCACCCTGATCCGCAGCCGCGACGACCTGACCCGCTACCTCGCCGCCTGGCAGAAGGACCCGAAGCGCCTCGCCGGCGTGCTCGCCACCGAAGGCCTGCACCCGCTGGAAGGCAAGCTGGAGAACATCGACCGCATGTACGACGCGGGTTTCCGCATCATGGGCCTGACCCACTTCTTCGATAACGAGGTCGGCGGCTCCGCCCACGGCCTGAAGAAAGGCGGGCTGACCGAGTTCGGCCGCCAGGTCGTCCCGCGCCTGGAAGAAAAGAAGATGCTGATCGACCTGGCCCATGCCTCGCGTCCGCTGATCGACGACCTGCTGGCCATCGCCAAGCGTCCGGTGATCGTCTCCCACACCGGTGTCGCCGGCACCTGTCCCGGCCCGCGCAACCTGACCGACGCGCACCTGCGCGGCATCGCCAACACCGGCGGGGTGATCGGCATCGGCTACTGGGACGGCGCGGTCTGCGAGACGTCCGTGAACGCCATCGTCAAGGCCATGCGCTACGCCGCCGATAAAGTCGGCGTCGAGCACGTCGCGCTGGGCTCCGATTTTGACGGTGCGGTGAACGCGCCCTTCGACACCACCGGCCTGGCACAGCTGACCCAGGGCCTGGCGAAGGCCGGTTTCAGCAACCAGGACATCGCCGCGATCATGGGCGGGAACGTGCGCCGGCTGCTGCTGGAGAACCTTCCGTAGGCCAAGTCAAGCCCTTGGATGCCCGTGGCACTTCGCCCTGCGGGCATCTTGCATTACACTGGCGGCCGTTCATTCCTTAACCAACACGAGACAGCCGTGCTTAAAGCACTCAAGAAAATCTTCAGCAAGGGCGACGGCGAGCAACCCGTGGCCACGCCAGCGGCCCCCGCTCCCGCCGCAGAAAAGCCCGCCCAGAGCGGTGAAAGACGTCCGCGCAAACCGCGCACCCCGCGCCCGGAAGGCGAATCCGCCGAGAAACCGGCCCGCGGCCCGAAGAGCGACAAACCCCGCGCCGAGCGTTCCGACAAAGGTGAACGTGGCGAAAAACGCGACCAGGCAGCCAAGGCCGAGCCCGCAAAGACCGAAGGCGCCGACAAGCCCCGCGAGCCCCGGGCCGACAAGCCGCGCCGCGAACGCAAGCCGCGCCCGCCGGTGGTCGACAACTGGAAGCTGGAAGACTTCGCGGTGGAGCCGGCCGAAGGCAAGACGCGTTTCCACGACTTCAACCTCGACCCGCGTCTGATGCACGCCATCCATGACCTGGGCTTCCCCTACTGCACGCCGATCCAGGCGCAGGTGCTGGGCTTCACCCTGCGTGGCCAGGACGCAATCGGTCGCGCCCAGACCGGCACCGGCAAGACCGCGGCGTTCCTGATCTCGATCATCACCCAGCTGCTGCAGACCCCGCCGCCGAAAGAGCGCTACATGGGCGAGCCGCGTGCGCTGATCATCGCGCCGACCCGCGAGCTGGTGGTGCAGATCGCCAACGATGCCATCGGCCTGGCCAAGTACACCGGCCTGAACGTGATGAGCTTCGTCGGCGGCATGGACTTCGACAAGCAGCTCAGGACCCTGGAATCGCGCTTCTGCGACATCCTGGTCGCCACCCCCGGTCGCCTGCTGGACTTCAACCAGCGCGGCGAGGTGCACCTGGACATGGTCGAAGTGATGGTGCTGGACGAAGCCGACCGCATGCTCGACATGGGCTTCATCCCGCAGGTCCGCCAGATCATCCGCCAGACCCCGTACAAGGGCGAGCGCCAGACCCTGCTGTTCTCCGCCACCTTCACCGACGACGTGATGAACCTGGCCAAGCAGTGGACCGTCGATCCGGCAATCGTCGAGATCGAGCCGGAGAACGTCGCCAGCGATACCGTCGAGCAGCACGTCTATGCCGTTGCCGGTAGCGACAAGTACAAGCTGCTGTACAACCTCATCGCGCAGAACGACTGGACCCGCGTGATGGTCTTCGCCAACCGCAAGGATGAGGTGCGCCGCATCGAGGAACGCCTGACCAAGGACGGCATCAGCGCCGCCCAGATGTCCGGCGACGTGCCGCAGCACAAGCGCATCAAGGTTCTGGAAGGCTTCCGCGAAGGCAAGATCCGCGTCCTGGTCGCCACCGACGTCGCCGGCCGCGGCATCCACGTCGACGGCATCAGCCACGTGATCAACTTCACCCTCCCCGAAGATCCGGACGACTACGTGCACCGCATCGGCCGTACCGGCCGCGCCGGCAGCACCGGTACCTCGATCAGCTTCGCCGGCGAGGACGATGCCTTCGCCCTGCCGCCGATCGAGGAACTGCTGGGCCGCAAGATCAACTGCGAGATGCCGCCCACCGAGCTGCTCAAGCCGGTTCCGCGCAAGCACTGATCCGCCGCTGCACCAGCTTTCTGCTCCAAAACAAGGCGAAGCCACCCGGCTTCGCCTTTTTTGTTTCCACCGGCGTTACGTCCGGTGACGCCTGCTCCTCTCCTCCGCGGAAATAAGCGCCGGTCCCCGCGCCAGAGCCTCGCGTTTTTCCCGCCGGACCCGCTGGGACGACCGTGCGGGATTCCCCGCAAACAATGGCACCGCGCCATCCCTGTCACGAAATCAGCCCCGCCCCGGCCATTTCTGCTCAGTTTTATTTACAGACGTAAAAAAATTCGCACGCTTCTTGCAAAGCACGCGAGAACAATTCCAAGAACTCGTCGGAATCCTCCCATGCCCTTGCGCGCCAAACTTGCTCTGAGTTTCCTCTCGGTCGGCCTGATCCCGGTACTGGTGATGGCCATCGTGGTCTATCTCCAGGCCAGCCGAGCCCTCGAAGAACAAAGCCTCAACGCCCTGGAGGCGGTCGCCAGCATCAAGCAGCGGCAGCTGATGGACACCTGGAAGGCCCGCAACGACCAGCTCAGCAGCCTCGCCACCAACCTGGGCAGCAACTACGCGGGGCTGGACAGCGAGTCCCTGGTGACCACCGCCAACTACGACCGCCCGGTATTCGAGAACTTCATCAAGACCTTCGGCTACCGCGAACTGCGCCTGGTGGCCGGCGACGGCAAGGTGG
Organism: Pseudomonas multiresinivorans; assembly: GCF_012971725.1. Classification (NCBI taxonomy): domain Bacteria; kingdom Pseudomonadati; phylum Pseudomonadota; class Gammaproteobacteria; order Pseudomonadales; family Pseudomonadaceae; genus Pseudomonas; species Pseudomonas multiresinivorans. The sequence continues at coordinate 1,986,914 of NZ_CP048833.1, read as the reverse complement.
TGTTCAGCCTTGGCCGCGGCGTCGACTACCAGCAGAACATCGGTGATCCGCAATGGCGCGACACCCCGTTCGGCAAGTTCATCCGCACCGCGCTGGACAGAGGCAAGGCCAGCATCAGCGACCTGGAGCAGGCGCCCAACGATCAGCAGCCGGTGCAATGGCTGGCCGCGCCGATCAAGGACAACGGCAAGCTGCAACTGCTGCTGGTGCTGGAGCTGCCGCTGGCGGCTATCAACGAAGTGATGCAGAACCGCCAGGGCCTGGGCGAAGCCGGGGAAACCTATCTGGTGGGCGGCGACGGCAGCCTGCGCTCGGACTCCGCGCGCTTCGCCGATCACCACGTGCGCCGCGACCAGGAGACGCCCACCCGCCTGCCCGGCGAGGCCATCGCCAAAGCCCTGGCCGGCGAACAGGGGCGGCTCGCCGAGGTCGGCCTGAGCAACGAGCCAGCGCTGAAGTCCTTCGTCCCGCTGAACCTCGACGGGGTGCACTGGGCGCTGGTGGCGGAGATGGACCAGGCCCAGGCCTTCGCCCCGGTGCGCAAGCTGATGTGGCAGATCCTCGTGCTCGGCCTGCTGACCCTGGTCGGCGTGGCCGCCGGCACCTGGCTGGTCAGCCGCAGTGTGATGCGCCCGCTGGGCGGCGAACCGGCGAACATGGCCGCGCTGGCCCAGCGACTGGCCAACGGCGAGTTACGCCTGAGCGACGATGCCAGCGCCAGCAGTGGCCTGATGCAGGCACTGCGCGAAATGACCACGGCCTGGCGCCAGGTGGTCGAGCGCCTGCGCCAGGCCAGCGAAGCCGTGGGCGATGCCAGCGGCGACATCCTCGACGCCGCCGGGCGCACCAGCAACCACCTCGACCAGCAGCAGGAAGCGCTGGAAATGGTGGTCAGTGCCGTCGACCAGATGGCCGCCACCGTGCAGGAAATCGCCGGCAGCGCCAGCCGCAGTGCCGACGGCAGCGCCGCCGCGCGCCAGGCCTTCGTCGCCATGCAGGGCACCCTGCAGCACATGATCGGCCGCCAGGACCAGTTGCTCGTCGGCCTGCGCCAGGCCGACGGCGTGGTGCAGACCCTGGCCGGCGAGAGCCAGCAGATCGGCTCGGTGCTGGACGTGATTCGCTCCATCGCCGAGCAGACCAACCTGCTCGCGCTCAACGCCGCCATCGAAGCCGCCCGCGCCGGCGAGGCGGGCCGCGGTTTCGCCGTGGTCGCCGACGAAGTGCGTAGCCTTGCCCAGCGTACCCGCAGCGCCACCGACGAGATCGTTGCCATTGTCGGCAGCCTGGGCGACTCTTCCATCCAGGCGCAGTCGAGCATGAGCGGCGCCAGCGAACAGGCCCACACCCTGGAGCACGACACCCAGGCCGTGATCGAGGCCCTCGGCGCGCTGGACGAGTCCCTGCAGGGCGTGCACGCCATGGCCTTCCAGATCGCCGCCGCCGCCGAACAGCAGGCCGCCACGACCCAGGAGGTCAACCAGCACATGCACCGCCTGAGCGACATGACCGTGGAAAACCGCAAGACCGCCGCGCACACCCGCGACTGCGGCGAGCACCTGCGCCGCGTGGCAGGCAGCCAGGAAGAGCTGGTGGCGCAGTTCAAGCTGTAAACCAGAGCGCCTTCCCTTGTAGGAGCGAGCTTGCTCGCGAACCACTTTCCGCCGGAAGTTCCGGTGTTGTGCGGTTCGCGAGCAAGCTCGCTCCTACCAGAGCCCCATCCGTCCACGTCCCCTTGCCGACAAAGACAGCAGAGTCCAGAATGGAAAAATAAATCCATATCTGGAGCCTCGCCATGTCCGCCGCCACGCCTTTCACCCTCAACCAGGCTGACGCCGAACGCCTGCTGGAACAGGTCGACGTGCTCCAGGCAATGCGTGACATGTTCGTCGAACTGGCCGCTGGCAGCGCCGTGCAACCCGCGCAGCAACTGGTGGAATTCCCCAATGGCGGCGGCGACTTCATCAACTACCTGGGCGTGCTGGCCTCGCAGAAGGTCTACGGCGTGAAGACCTCGCCGTATATCGTGCGCCAGCCCAAGTCGCTGGTCACCGCGTGGAGCCTGCTGATGTCCATGGAGAGCGGCCAGCCGCTGCTGCTGTGCGACGCCGGCAGCCTGACCACCGCGCGTACCGCCGCCACCACCGCCCTGGCGGTGCAGGAACTGGCCCGCCCGGACGCCAAGCGCCTGGCCATCGTCGGCAGCGGCCCGGTAGCCCGCGCACACCTGCGCTACGTCGCCGGCCTGCGCGACTGGCAGAGCATCCGCGTCTACTCGCCAAACCTGAACGCCGGCGTGCTGGCGCAGTTCGGTGCCATCGATTCCCGCGCCGAACCGGCCACCAGTGTCGAGTCCGCCGTGGGCGACGCCGACGTGGTGCTGCTGTGCACCTCCTCCGGCACTCCGGTGCTCAACCCGGCGATCCTCACCAAACCCGCGCTGATCACCTCCATCAGCACCAACGTCGCCCGCGCCCACGAAGTCCCGCCGCAGTCGCTGTCACAGATGGACGTGTACTGCGATTACCGCGCCACCACCCCGGCCGCCGCCGGGGAGATGCGCCTGGCCCGTGACGAGCATGGCTGGGACGGTGATATTCGCGGCGACCTGCCCGAACTGGTCAGCGCCCAGGCCGCCAAGCCGGACTACCAGCGCCACGCGTTCTTCCGCTCCATCGGCCTGGGCCTGGAAGACGTCGCCCTAGCCAATGCGCTCTACCATCTGCAACTGAAGAACGCCTGAGCCGGAGACGAACATGATCGAAGTCGACTTCCTCATCATCGGCGGCGGCATTGCCGGCGCCTCCACCGGCTACTTCCTCTCCCGCCAAGGCAAGGTCGCCGTGCTGGAGCGCGAATCCCACGCCGGCTACCACTCCACTGGTCGCTCGGCAGCGCTCTACACCGTCGCCTACGGCACGCCGCAGGTACGTGCACTGACCGCCGCCAGCCGCGCCTTCTTCGACAATCCGCCGGAAGGCTTCGTCGAGCACCCGATCCTCACCCCGCGCGGCGAGATGACCGTGGATTTCGAAGGCAACGCGGAAGAGCTCCAGCGTCAGTACCAGAGTGCCCTCGCCAGCGTGCCGGAAATGCGCCTGCTGGATGCCGACGAAGCCTGCGCCATCGTCCCGGTGCTGCGCCGCGAGAAAGTCCACGGCGCGATGCTCGACCCCAGCGCCGCCGATATCGACACCGATGGCCTGCTGCAAGGCTACCTGCGCGGCATTCGTCGCAACGGCGGCAGCGTGCAACTGGACAGCGAAGCCCTGGAAATCAACCGCATCGACGGCGCCTGGGAAGTACGCTGCGCGCAGGAAACCTACCGCGCTCCCGTACTGGTCAACGCTGCCGGTAGCTGGTCCGACAAGATCGCCGAACTGGCCGGTGCCGCGCCGCTGGGCCTGACACCCAAGCGCCGCGCCGCCTTCCTGTTCAGCCCGCCGGAAGGCGTGGACAGTCATGCCTGGCCGGTATTGGTCAGCCTGGACGAGTCCTTCTACTTCAAGCCCGACGCCGGCATGCTGCTCGGCTCGCCGGCCAACGCCGACCCGGTGGAGCCCCACGACGTGCAGCCCGAAGAGCTGGACATCGCCCTGGGCATCTACCAGATCGAGGAGCACACCACCCTCAGCATCCGCCGACCGAGCCACACCTGGGCCGGCCTGCGCTCGTTCTTCGCCGACGGCGACCTGGTGTCCGGCTACGACCCGGCGACGCCCGGCCTGTACTGGGTCGCCGGCCAGGGCGGCTATGGCATCCAGACCTCGGCGGCCATGGGCGAAGCCAGCGCCGCGCTGATCCGCCATGAAGCCCTGCCCGAGCACCTGACCCGCCACGGCCTGAGCGCCGAGATGCTGTCCCCGGCGCGCCTGCTGGCCAAGTGAGCCACCAGTCGTGACAGCCCGCGGGCGCTTGCGGCACACTCGCCAGCGCCCGCTTCATCGCCCCGAGAGCCTTGCCCATGACCGCCGCTGATCCGCTGGACAACTACAAGGCCATCGCCGACGCCATTGCCGCGCTGTTCTTCCCCCACGCCGAAGTGGTCATCCACGACCTGCGCGACCAGCGCGTGGCGTACCTGGCGAACAACATCTCCAAGCGCGAGGTCGGTGACGACTCGGCCCTGGAAGACATGCTCGAAGGCGGCCACGACGAACGCAACATCGGCCCCTACGAGAAGCTCAACTGGGACGGCCAGAAGATCCGCTCCATCAGTACCGTGCTGCGCGACGCCAAGGGCGAGCCGCTGGCGGTGCTGTGCATCAACCTCAACATCACCCTGTTCGAGACCGCCAAGGCGGCGCTGGACCTGTTCCTCTCCTCCAGCAAGGTCATCCCGCAGCCGGACGCCCTGTTCCGCGACGACTGGCAGGAGCGCATCAACACCTTCCTGCATGGCTGGCTGCGGCAGCGTCAGCTGAGCCTCTCCACCCTCAGCCGCGACCACAAGCGCGAGCTGGTTCTGGCGCTGCACGCCGAGGGCGCGTTCAAGGGCAAGAGCGCGGCGAACTATGTGGCCAACGTGCTGAACATGGGCCGGGCAACGGTTTACAAGCACCTGAAGGAGTTGAAGGAGGAGGTTTGAGCCGACTCCTTCCCGCGTTTTTCGCTCCGGTTCGCGAGCAAGCTCGCTCCTACAGGCGGCCGGAACGCGCCGTGCGCTTTTAGTAGGAGCGAGCTTGCTCGCGAACCTCACGGCATAGCGCGACATCAATCGCGGACGGAGTCCGCTTCCACGAGAGCCTGCTTCCAATCCAACTTTGGCTTTGGCTTTGGCTTTGGCTTTGGCTTTGGCTTTTAAAAGTCTTCCAGAGAAATATCCGCGCACGCCGATCGCCCCTTTCAGGAGGCCTCGTTGAAGCGGAGTTTCAGGGGTTGAGCGACATGGATGTCGCGAGAGCCACGATGGGCCAGGGATGGCCCGTCGTGGCGTGCCCCTGAAACTTCGGTTCAACGAGGGCATTTTTCGCCTAAGCGAAAAACCGGATGGAGGGGCAAGACCTTTGCCTACTTTGGGTCGTTTGCCAAAGTAGGTCGCCCGAGGGGGCGAAACCCAATACATCCGAGCAAACCGAAGCGGCGCAGAAACACGAAAGATTGGCGGATTTCGCCATAGGCGTTATCCGCCCTACCAGACCGGACACAGCTACGCCCAGCACGGACGTCGGGCCCAGTGCATGGGCAGCATGGGTATCGCTTCGCTCCACCCATCCTACGAAGAGCATTTCGGCGCAACGAAAAAGGCCGCCCGAAGGCGGCCTATTCCAGGACTCGACGAAAAGATCAGTCCCCGTAGATATCACTCTTGAAGTACTTGCCTTCGATTTCCTTGTACTTGCCGTTGGCGCGCAGGGCATCGATGGCGGCATTGAGCTGGCCGACCAGCTCGGTGTTGCCCTTACGGACCGCAATGCCGGCGCCTTCGCCGAAGTATTTCGGGTCCTTGAACTCCGGACCGATGAAGGCAAAGCCCTTGCCGCGCGGGGTTTCCAGGAAGCCGATTTCCAGCGGGATGGAGTCGGCGAAGGTGCCGTCCAGGCGACCCGCCAGCAGGTCCAGGTAGATCTCGTCCTGGCTGGTGTAGCGCACCACGTTGGCGCCGGCCTTGCCCAGTACCTCGGTGGCGAAGCGGTCGGCGGTGGAGCCGCGCTGCACGCCGATGTTCTTGCCCTTGAGCTGGCTGAACTGCTCGTCCAGCTGCGAGCCTTCCTTCATCACCAGGCGGCCCGGGGTGAAGTAGTACTTGTGGGTGAAGTCCACCGAGTGCTTGCGCTCTTCGGTGATGGTGATCGACGACAGCGCGGCGTCGATCTTGCGCACCTTCAGCGAGGGGATCAGGCCGTCGTATTCCTGCTCGACCCACTGACACTTGCGCTTCATCTCTGCGCACAGCGCGTTGCCGATGTCGTAGTCGAAGCCGGCGATGCCGCCTTCCGGGGTCTTGTAGGCGAAGGGCGGGTACGCCGCCTCGATGCCGATGCGCAGCGGCTTGTCTTCGGCGTGGGAGAAGGTGGCGAAAGCGGCCAGCATCAGGCCGCCCAGCAGGGCTTTGCGATTCATCGATGAACTCCGTGGCATGTTCGGTGACAGGGCCGGGCGGCCGGCCGCTGCGTCTTGGCAGAGAAGTATCGGCATCTTGTGATTCGTCCAGGGGCGCGACGTGGCACGTCGCAGCGGCATTGCCTTGCCCTGACCCAGGCGACCAGCTTGTTATCGTTCGTCCACGCGCGCTGGCGCGTAAACTTAAAATCCAATCTGGACTAAAAAGTACACAACGTCAATCGCCCCTGCCGTGGTCGCGACAGTAGGGCGCATAACGCCCCCAGCGTTATCCGCCGTCCTTGGCCATGGGTACCGGGACGGCGGATAAAGCGTTCCGCTTTATTCGCCCTACGGTTTATGCCGGCGCCTCCTGCGGCAGCGCGGCGCACTCTCCTTTGCGGCCAGGCCGCTACTCCTTCGGAGGGATGTGGCGGACCTGAGCTCGGCTTTAGTCTGGAAGCGTTCCGAAGCGATCCGAGGAGGATTCGAAACATTTCTTTCGCATGATTTACCGTAGCTTCCACGGTTATACCTTTGGCAGATGCCCGAAGCCCCCGCGATACGCTCATGTCGCCGGGGCTTTTTTGTGCCTGGTTCCAAGGGAGAGCGGAGCGGTTCGTGTAGGAGCGAGGGGGCGCCCAGTCCTTGCTCGCGAACCGCCCGTGCTCCGCATGCATCGGTTGTTCGCGAGCAAGCTCGCTCCTACGAAAAGCAGGCATCCAGGGCGTTTCATCGAGCGCAGGGATTCGGTGTGCACGCACCGAAGTGGCGGATAACGCTGCGCGTTATTCGCCCTACGGGTGTAGTCAGGGACGCAAGGCACGCGGCGGACATCCTGCCCGCCAAGGGAGGTCTGTTTCAGCCGCCGCTGAGGTTCATGAAGCGCAGTACCTGTACGTCACCAACGCTGAACTCGTGGCGTGCCGGCTTGCGCTGCAGGGCGCCGCGCAGGGCTTCGATGATGGGCTCATCGTGCAGCGGATGGCGCCGCAGCAGGCCGCGCAGGTCCAGCGAATGTTCGTGGCCCAGGCACAGCAGCAGGCGGCCTTCGGCGGTCAGGCGCAGGCGATTGCAGGTGGCGCAGAAGTTGTGCGAATGCGGCGAGATGAAGCCGATGCGCGTGTCCGGATGCTGGGCCAGGCGCACGTAGCGCGCCGGGCCGCCGCTGTGTTCGGCGCTGTCCAGCAGTTCATGGCGCTCGGCGATCAACGCGCGGACTTCGTCGCTGGAGCAGAAGCTTTCCTCGCGCTCGCGGCCGACCTGGCCCAGCGGCATTTCCTCGATGAAGCTGATGTCCAGCCCGTGGGCGATGGCGTAGTCCACCAGCGCCGGCACCTCATCGGCGTTGCGGCCTTTCATCACCACGCAGTTGAGCTTGATGTGCTCGAAGCCGGCCTGCTGTGCGGCGTCGATGCCACGCAGGACCTGCTCCAGGCGCCCGGTGCGGGTGATGGCGGCGAAGCGCTGCGGGTCAAGCGTATCCAGGCTGATATTGAGGCGGGAAAGACCGGCCGCCTTGAGATCACCCGCCAATCGGGTGAGCTGCGAGCCATTGCTGGTCATGCACAACTCTCGCAGGCCGGGCAGCGCCGCAAGGCGTTCGCAGAGGTGGACGATGCCGGGGCGCACCAACGGCTCGCCGCCGGTAAGGCGCAGCTTCTTCACGCCACGCTCGACGAAGAGCCGCGCTACCCGTTCGATCTCTTCCAGGGTCAGCACCTGCTGGCGCGGCAGGAAGCGCATGTTCTCGGACATGCAGTAGACGCAGCGGAAGTCGCAGCGGTCGGTTACGGACAGGCGCAGGTAGTCGATCTTGCGGCCCTGGCCGTCGATCCATTCGGACATCTGACATTGCTCCATGGCAGATCAGAGTTGGGCGATCCCTCTCCCCCGCCCTCTCCCTGAAGGGAGAGGGAGCTGTCCGTGCCGGCTGACACCAATATTTCATCCTGCACCGGACGGTCCCCTCTCCCTTCAGGGAGAGGGTTAGGGAGAGGGGCTCTGGCTCTACTGCACCAGCGGCGACTCCGCACCGTCGAAGACGAAACCGTCGATCCGCGCCTCACCGGCCAGCACACTGATGTACTGGCTGACGGCGCGTTGCAGCACCTGGGCACGCAGGTAGCCGGCGATGCGCGGGCGAGCTTCGGCGAAGTCCAGCGGCTCGCCGCCTTCACGCTCGATCAGTTCGACCATGTGCAGGCCGTAGCGGCTTTCCAGCGGATGGCCGAGAAGGCCGGGTTGCTGTTGCAGCAGGCGTTTCTCGAACTCGGGGACGGTCTGTCCCGGTTCGATCCAGCCCAGGTCACCGCCCTCGTCTTTCGACGGGCAGTCGGAGAAGCGCATGGCTTTTTCGGCGAAGCGCTCGGGATGCTCGCGCAATTCGGCGAGCAGTTCCTCGGCCTGTTCGCGGGCCTTGGCGCGGCCTTCCAGATCGTCCGGCGCGCAGCCGAGCAGCACATGGCGCAGACGCATGCGCCAGGGCGAGGTCAGGCGAGTCGGGTTGGCTTCGTACCATTGCCGGCAGCTGGCTTCGTCGGCCTCGGGCACGCCGACCTCATGGTCGATCAGGGCGCGGATGTTCGCCTCTTCGGCGGCCTCGCCTTCTTCGGCCTGCCCCGTCACGCCAAGCTCTGCGGCGCGTTGCACCAGCAGTTGGCGCACCACCAGCGCACGGCAGGCGGAGTACAGCGCCTCGGCGTGGCTGGAAGCGGGATGGTATTGCAGCTCGCGGGCCAGTTCGTCCTCGGCGATGGCGACGCCGTTGACTTCGATCTTCGGCAGGTCGACGTGTTCGACCTTGGCTTCGTAGTGGGAGCAACTCATTTCGATTACCTCCAGTAACCCTCTCCCCGACCCTCTCCCTGAAGTGAGAGGGGGAAGAGCATCAGGTAGGGCGAATAACGCGCGAGCGTTATCCGCCGCTTCATCACACGGCGCGACGCTTGGTGCGGACCACCTGATAGCGGCGGCCGAAGTACCACACCGGGGCGCTGACGATGTGCACCAGGCGGGTGAAGGGGAACAGCACGAACAGGGTCAGGCCCAGGGTCACGTGCAGCTTGTAGACCAGCGATACCGGCGCGATGGCTTCGGCGGCGGCCAGGGGCTGGAAGGTGACGATGGACTGCGCCCAGTTGGCGAGCATGACCATCACCGAACCATCCAGGTGATGGGTGGAGGCGACGATGGTCGACAGACCGAGGATCAGCTGGACGTAGAGCACCAGCAGGATCATCAGGTCAGACGCGTTGCCGGTGGCGCGCACGCGCTCATTGGTCAGGCGGCGCAGGATCAGGCCGGTCAGGCCGATGAAGCAGAGGATGCCGAAGAAGCCGCCGGAGACCATCGCCAGCAGTTGCTTCTGCTCGGTGCTGATCAGGTGTTCGTAGACCGCGTGCGGGGTCAGCAGGCCGACGAAGTGGCCGGCGAGGATGAACAGCACGCCGACGTGGAACAGGTTGCTGTAGACCCGCATGCCCTTCTTGCTCAGCATCTGGCTGGAGCCGGCTTTCCAGGTGTATTGCGAGAGGTCGAAGCGCGCCCAGCTGCCGATCAGGCAGATGGCGAGCGCGACGTAGGGATAGATCCCGAACGCTAGAAGATCGAGGGACATGTTCAGACTCCTTTTCTGGCCGCCCGGTACTGCATCTGCGGCACAGGCTGGGCGACCCACTGCATGGGTTGTTCGGCGGACGTGGAGACGCGGCGAGCGCTGGTGGACGGGCAACCGACGGCGGGCTCGGTGAAACTCACCGGGGTTTCCTCCCAGGCCTTGTCGATGGCCTCCAGGCTGTCGTCGCGCACTTCCTGCTCGCGGTCGCGCTTGAGCGCACCGAGGTCAGGCTGCTCGCCGGACAGTTCCAGCAGGCTGTTGAAGATTGCGGCGTAGCCACTGCCGCGCTCTTCCAGGCGCAGGGCGATCAGCGCGAGGATGTGCGCGACTTCGGCGAGGCCGGCCCGCGCCGACTCGGCGTCCTGCAGGGCGAGGAACTCCAGGTACAGCGGCAGGTAGTCCGGCAGCTCGTTGACGTCGATGGCCAGGCCCGCCTGGGTGTAGCGGTCCATCAGGTCGACCATCGCCTGGCCGCGGTCACGGCTTTCGCCGTGGACGTGTTCGAAGAGCAGCAGCGAGACCGAGCGACCGCGCTCGAACAGGCCGTCGTAGCTCGCCTGCACATCGAGGATGTCGCCCTTGCAGAGCTCGTTGAGCAGCGCGGCGAGGCCGTCGCGCTGCTGTTCGGGCAGGTTGCAGGTGCGGATCAGGGCATGCAGGGCCAGGCTTTCCTCACGCAGTTCAACGCGCGGGTAGTCCAGCATCAGGGCGCTGAGCTTGAGCAGTTGGCTGTGACTTTCCATTGAGATGGCCATGGTCGTCACTCCTGTATCTGCACGGTCTGGATGACGTTGCGCTTGTCCACGGCCTTGCCGCCGAACAGGTTGACGCCAGAATTGCTGGAGCAACCGTTGCCGAAGCTGAAGCCACAACCCGAACGCTCGGCGAAGGCATCCGACAGGGCCTCTTCGCGGTGGGCAGTCGGGATGACGAAGCGGTCTTCGTAGTTGGCGATCGCCAGGTAGCGGTACATCTCTTCCACCTGGTTGACCGACAGACCGACCTTCTCCAGTACCGCCAGGTCCTGCTTGCCTTCGACGTGCTCGGCGCGCTTGTAGGCGCGCATGGCCAGCAGGCGCTTGAGGGCCAGCAGCACCGGCGCGGTATCGCCGGCGGTGAGCAGGTTGGCCAGGTACTGCACGGGGATGCGCAGGGACTCGACGTCCGGGATCACCCCGTCGCTGCCGATGTGACCTTCGGAAGCGGCGTTCTGGATCGGCGACAGCGGCGGCACGTACCACACCATCGGCAGCGTGCGGTATTCCGGGTGCAGCGGCAGGGCCAGTTTCCAGTCCATGGCCAGCTTGTACACCGGCGACTTCTGCGCGGACTCGATGACGCTGTCCGGTACGCCGTCCTTGCGGGCCTGTTCGATCACTTTCGGGTCGAACGGGTCGAGGAAGATTTCCAGCTGCTTCTGGTACAGGTCGCGCTCGTTCTCGCAGGTGGCCACTTCGTGGATGCGGTCGGCGTCATACAGCAGCACGCCGAGGTAGCGGATACGGCCCACGCAGGTTTCCGAGCAGACGGTCGGCTGGCCGGCCTCGATGCGCGGGTAGCAGAAGATGCACTTCTCGGATTTGCCGCTCTTCCAGTTGAAGTAGATCTTCTTGTACGGGCAGCCGCTGATGCACATGCGCCAGCCGCGGCACTTGTCCTGGTCGATCAGGACGATGCCGTCTTCCTCACGCTTGTAGATCGCGCCGCTCGGGCACGAGGCCACGCACGCCGGGTTCAGGCAGTGCTCGCACAGGCGCGGCAGGTACATCATGAAGGTGTTTTCGTACTCGCCGTAGATGTCCGCCTGGATCTGGTCGAAGTTCTTGTCCTTGCGACGCTTGGCGAATTCGGTACCGAGGATTTCCTCCCAGTTCGGGCCCCACTCGATCTTCTCCATGCGCTGGCCGGAGACCAGCGAACGCGGGCGGGCCACCGGCTGGTGCTGGGCCTTGGGCGCGGTGTGCAGGTGCTGGTAGTCGAAGTCGAAGGGCTCGTAGTAGTCGTCGATTTCCGGCAGGTCAGGGTTGGCGAAGATGTTCGCCAACACGCGGAACTTGCCGCCGATGCGCGGGACGATGGAGCCGTCGGCATTACGCTTCCAGCCGCCCTTCCACTTCTCCTGGTTCTCCCACTCTTTCGGGTAACCGATGCCGGGCTTGGTTTCGACGTTGTTGAACCAGGCGTACTCGACACCTTCGCGGCTGGTCCAGACGTTCTTGCAGGTGATCGAGCAGGTGTGGCAACCGATGCATTTGTCGAGGTTCAACACCATGCCGACTTGCGAACGAATTTTCATGGCAGTAATCCTCAAATGTCCTGGGGCAGCGGTTGCGGCAGAGCGTCACCGCCCAGCCCGCCGTGCTCCGGCTCGTCGAGCCAGTCGACCTTGTTCATCTTGCGCACCACGACGAACTCGTCGCGGTTGCAGCCGACGGTGCCGTAGTAGTTGAAGCCCCAGGACTGCTGGGCATAACCGCCAATCATGTGGGTGGGCTTGAGCACCACACGGGTCACCGAGTTGTGGTGGCCGCCGCGGGTCTTGGTGGTCTCGCTGCCGGGCAGGTTCACGATGCGTTCCTGGGCGTGGTACATCATCACCATGCCGTCCTTCACGCGTTGGCTGACCACCGCGCGGCAGGTCGCGGCGCCGTTGGCGTTGAAGACTTCGACCCAGTCGTTGTCCTCGATGCCGACGCGCCGGGCATCGTTCTCGCTCATCCAGATGATCGGGCCACCGCGCGACAGGGTGAGCATCAGCAGGTTGTCGCTGTAGGTGGAGTGGATGCCCCACTTCTGGTGCGGGGTGATCCAGTTCAGGGTGATCTCGGCGTGGCCGTTGGGCTTCTTGTTGAACAGCTTGTCGGTGCTGCGGGTGTTGACCGGCGGCCGGTAGCTGACGAAGCCCTCGCCGAAGGCCTGCATCCAGGGGTGATCCTGGTAGAACTGCTGGCGACCGGTGAGGGTGCGCCACGGGATCATTTCGTGGACGTTGGTGTAGCCGGCGTTGTAGCTCACGTGTTCGTCTTCCAGGCCCGACCAGGTGGGGCTGGAGATGATCTTGCGCGGCTGTGCCTGGACATCGCGGAAGCGGATCTTTTCCTCTTCCTTGGGCAGTGCCAGGTGGGCGTGTTCGCGACCGGTGAATTTCGACAGCGCATTCCACGCCTTGACCGCCACCTGGCCGTTGGTTTCCGGCGCCAGGGCGAGGATCACCTCGGCGGCGTCGATGGCGCTTTCGATGCGCGGACGACCTTCGCCGACACCGGGTTCGGTCACGCGATGGTTCAGCTCGCCGAGCAGCTTGATTTCCTTGTCGGTGTTCCAGCCGATGCCCTTGCCGCCGTTGCCCAGCTTGTCCAGCAGCGGGCCGAGGGAGGTGAACTTCTTGTAGGTGTTGGGGTAGTCACGCTCGACCACATGCAGGGTCGGCATGGTGCGGCCGGGAACCGGTTCGCACTCGCCCTTCTTCCAGTCGCTGCCGCCGAACGGCTGCGCGAGTTCGTTGGCGGTGTCGTGCAGCAGCGGCACGGTAACCAGGTCCTTCTCCACGCCCAGGTGGCCGACGGAAACCTCGGAGAACTTCTTGGCGATGGCCTTGTAGATCTCCCAGTCGCTCTTGGCTTCCCAGGCCGGGTCGGTGGCGGCCGACAGCGGGTGGATGAAGGGGTGCATGTCGGAGGTGTTGAGGTCGTCCTTCTCGTACCAGGTCGCGGTCGGCAGGACGATGTCCGAGTACATGCAGGTGGAGGACATGCGGAAGTCGAGGGTAGTCACCAGGTCCAGCTTGCCTTCGGCACCCTGGTCGACCCAGTCCACTTCGCCCGGGCACGGACCACCTTCCTTGCCGAGATCCTCGTTCATCACGCCGTTCTTCGCGCCCAGCAGGTACTTGAGCATGTACTCGTGGCCCTTGCCCGAGGAGCCGAGCAGGTTGGAGCGCCAGATGAACATGTTGCGCGGGAAGTTCTGCGGATCGTCCGGCTGCTCGCTGGCCACGCGCAGGTTGCCGGCTTTCAGTTCGCGCACCACGTAGTCCTGCACCGGGATACCGGCCTTCTCGGCATCGGCGGCGATGTGCAGCGGGTTGCGGTTGAGCTGCGGAGCGGATGGCAGCCAGCCCATGCGTTCAGCGCGGATGTTGTAGTCCAGCGCGTGCTCGGGGAACTGCTTGGTGTCGGCCAGCGGCGAGAGGACTTCATGCATCGAAATCTTCTCGTGACGCCATTGCGAGCTGTGCAGGTAGAAGAAGCTGGTGCCGTTCATCTGCCGTGGCGGACGGTTCCAGTCGGTGCCGAAGGCCAGCGGTGCCCAGCCAGTCTGCGGACGGAGTTTTTCCTGGCCCACATAGTGCGCCCAGCCGCCACCGCTCTGGCCGATGCAGCCGCACATCATCAGCATGTTGATGACCGCGCGGTAGTTCATGTCCATGTGGTACCAGTGGTTCATCGCCGCGCCGATGATGACCATGGCCTTGCCGTGGGTCTTGTCGGCGCTGTCGGCGAACTCGCGGGCCACCTGGATGGCACGAGCGGCCGGAACGCCGGTGATGCGTGCCTGCCAGGCCGGGGTGTAGGGCACATCGGCATCGGTGTACGAGGCGGCGACGTTGCGGCCACCCAGGCCACGGTCGACGCTGTAGTTGGCCATCTGCAGGTCATACACGGTGGCGACGCGCAGGGTCTGACCATCGGCGCCAGTGAACTCGCGGAACGGTACGCGGCGCACCAGCACCTCGTCGTTGTCCACGCCCTTGAAGTGCGGGTGTTCCTGCCCGGCGAAGTACGGGAAGCCGACGTCGCAGGCGTTTTCCGGGCCATCGATCAGGCTCAGCGCCAGGCGTGTTTCACGTTGCGCGCCGCCCTCTTTCTCCTCGATGTTCCACTTGCCCGACTCGCCCCAGCGGTAGCCAATGGCGCCGGTGGGCGAGACCAGTTCGCCGCTGATTTCATCGAGGCCGATGGTCTTCCATTCGGGGTTGTTGTCCTGGCCGAGGTTGCCGGCGAGGTCCGCCGCGCGCAGGTAGCGGGTCGGCTTGAGTACGCCTTCGGTGTGCGGTTCGAGCAGCACCAGCATCGGCATGTCGGTGTACTGACGGCAGTAGTCGACGAAGTAGGCGCTGGGTTTCTCGAGGTGGAATTCCTTGAGGATGACGTGACCAAAAGCCATGCCCAGTGCGGCGTCGGTGCCCTGCTTGGGGTTGAGCCAGAGGTCGGTGAGCTTGGCCACTTCGGAGTAGTCCGGGGTGACGGCCACGGTCTTGGTGCCCTTGTAGCGGACTTCGGTGAAGAAGTGTGCGTCGGGGGTACGGGTCTGCGGGACGTTGGAGCCCCAGGCGATGATGTAGCTGGAGTTGTACCAGTCGGCCGATTCCGGCACGTCGGTCTGCTCGCCCCAGATCTGCGGCGAGGCGGGAGGAAGGTCGCAGTACCAGTCGTAGAAGCTCAGGCACACGCCGCCGATCAGCGACAGGTAACGGGCGCCAGCGGCGTAGCTGACCATCGACATGGCCGGGATCGGCGAGAAGCCGATGACGCGGTCCGGGCCGTAGGTCTTCGCGGTGTAGACGTTGGCGGCGGCGATGATCTCGGTGACTTCGCTCCAGCTCGAACGGATGAAGCCGCCCAGGCCGCGCTCGCTCTTGTAGCTCTTGGCCTTGGCGGAGTCCTCGACGATGCTGGCCCAGGCGTCCACCGGGTCGTTGTGGGCGGCGCGGGCTTCACGCCAGAGCTTGAGCAGCGGCTTGCGCACCTTGGGGTATTTCAGGCGGTTGGCGCTGTACATGTACCAGGAGTAGCTGGCGCCACGGGGGCAGCCACGCGGCTCGTGGTTGGGCAGGTCCGGGCGGGTGCGCGGGTAGTCGGTCTGCTGGGTTTCCCAGGTGATCAGGCCGTTCTTCACGTAGATCTTCCAGGAGCACGAGCCGGTGCAGTTCACCCCGTGGGTAGAGCGAACGATCTTGTCGTGCTGCCAGCGCTGCCGGTAGCTGTTTTCCCAGGCACGGCTTTCGTTGGAGACTTCGCCGTGACCATCGGCAAATTCACCCTGCTTCTTCTTGAAGAATTGCAGGCGGTCGAGCAGGTAACTCATCTGTATCTCCTCACCCGGTCTGCGCCGGGCGTTCAATCTCAAATCAGGACTTGCGAATCACGTAGGGAGGGCAACGCACAGCGCTGTCCACCGCGGAACTCAGCAGGGGCTCTCAGCACCCTTGCGCGCATACCACCACCAGGTGGCGACGATGCAGGTCAGGTAGTAGGCGACGAACACATAGAGGGCGCCCTCGGCGCTGCCGGTCATGGCCAGCGAAGTGCCGAACGCCTTGGGAATGAAGAAGCCGCCGAAGGCGCCGATGGCGGCGGAGAAGCCGATCACCGCGGCCGATTCCATGCTCGCGCCCTTGGCTGCCTGGGCCTCGGTGAAGCCACCTTTTTTCAGGCGCGCGGCCCACTCGTTGCGGAAGATCACCGGGATCATGCGAAAGGTGCTGCCGTTGCCGATGCCGGCGAAGAAGAACAGCGCGATGAAGGAGCCGAGGAAGCCGAAGAAACTGCCTGCACCGTTGGCGCCGGGCAGGAAGCTGATCACCGCGAACACACCGGCGATCATTGCCGCGTAGTTCCACAGGGTGATGCGTGCACCGCCGAACTTGTCGGCCAGCCAGCCGCCCAGCGGCCGGCTCAGGGCGCCTACCAGCGGGCCGAGGAAGGCGTACTGCAGCGGGTTGATATCCGGGAACTGGGTCTTGCTGAGCATGGCGAAGCCGGCGGAGAAGCCGATGAACGAGCCGAAGGTGGCCACGTACAGCCAGCACATCAGCCAGTTGTGCTTGCGCTTGAAGATCACCGACTGATCGCGGAACGAGGCCTTGGCATCGGCGATGTCGTTCATGCCGAACCACGCGGCGACGGACACCACGGCGATGAAGGGCACCCAGATCCAGCCGGCGTTCTGCAACCACAGGCGGCTGCCATCGGAGAGGGTTTCCGGTTCGCCACCGAAGGCGCCGAACAGCCCGCCGGCCACGGCCAGCGGCACGGCGAACTGCATCACCGACACACCGAGGTTGCCCAGGCCGGCGTTCAGGCCCAGGGCGGTGCCCTGCTGGTTCTTCGGATAGAAGAAGCTGATGTTGGACATGCTGGAGGCGAAGTTGCCGCCGCCAAAGCCGCACAGCAGCGCGATGGTCGCGAACACCCAGTACGGCGTGGTCGGGTCCTGCACGGCGAAGCCCAGCCAGAGGCAGGGGATCAGCAGCGAGGCGGTGGACAGCGCGGTCCAGCGGCGGCCGCCGAAGATCGGCACCATGAAGGAGTAGAAGATGCGCAGCGTGGCGCCGGAGATCGACGGCAGCGCGGCGAGCAGGAACAGCTGGTCGTTGCTGAAGCTGAAGCCGGCGGCGTTCAGGCGCACGGTGACGGTGCTCCAGATCATCCACACGGCGAAGGCGAGCAGCAGTGCGGGAATCGAGATCCACAGATTGCGCGCGGCGATGCGCTTGCCGCTCTGCGCCCAGAACTCGGGGTCCTCGGGGCGCCAGTCGACCAGCAGCGGGCCTCTGGCGGCTTTGAGTTGGGGGTTGGCGATCATGCCCATGACGGCATTACCTCAGGAGTGACTGGAAGGAATGGGAGAGGCGTCGACGTCGGCCGCGCGGGCCTGGCCATCGAGGCGCTGTTGCTGCTTGATCGCGTAGTGCATCCAGACCATGCAGATCACGGTCAGGCCGAACAGCAACATGAAGCAGGAGGAACGCACGCCGATGTGGTCGGCGGCGTAGCCGAACAGGATGGGCAGGCAGAAGCCGCCGAGGCCGCCGATGACCCCGACCATGCCGCCGACAGTGCCCATGTTCTGCGGGTAGTAGTCGTGGATGATCCGGTACACGCTGGCCTTGCCGAAGCCCTGGGCGATGCCGACGACGAACACCAGGAAGGTGAACAGCCAGACGTTCAGGCCGATGCCGAGGCTGACGTCACCCTTGATGCCGTGGATGGTCATGGTGGTCGGCGGGTAGGAGAGGAAGAACAGGCAGACCAGGCAGATCCAGAACACGCCCCAGTTCACCGCACGGGCGCCGTAGTGGTCGCTGAACCAGCCGCCCAGGGCGCGGATCAGGCCCGACGGCAGGGTGAACAGCATGGTGATGAAGGAGGCGGTGCGCAGGTCCAGGCCGTACTCGGCGATGTAGTACTTGGGCAGCCACAGGGCCAGGGCGACGAAGCCGCCGAAGACGAAGAAGTAGTACAGGCCGAAGCGCCAGACGCGCAGTTCGCCCAACGGCGCCAGTTGCTTGGCCAGGGTCGGCCGCGCACGGTTGGCGTCGGCCTCGCTGCCGCGGGTGTGGGCAGGGTCGGTCCAGGTGCAGAACCAGAACAGCAGCGCGGTGACCAGCATGGCCACCGAGTAGATCTGCGGCACCATGCGCCAGCCGAAGGCGATCACGATCGTCGGTGCCACCAAGTTGGTGATCGCCGCACCGGCGTTGCCGGCACCGAAGATGCCCATGGCGGTGCCCTGGCGGTCCTTCTCGAACCACGAGGAGGTGTAGGCAATGCCCACCGCAAAGGAACCACCGGCCAGCCCGACGAACAGGCCCAGCACCAGGTAGTGCCAGTAGAGCGTGGCGAAGGCCAGCCCGTAGATCGGGATGGCCACCAGCAGCATGTGGATGAAGAACACGATGCGCCCGCCGAAGCGATCAGTGATCAACCCCAGCGGCAGGCGTACCAGCGAACCGGTAAGGATCGGCAACGCGACCATCAGGCCGAACTGGGCTTCGGACAACCCCAGCTCTTCCTTGATGCGGATACCGATGATCGAAAACATCGTCCAGACCGCGAAGTTCACGGCGAACGCCAGTGTGCTCATACCGAGCACGGAGTACTGTTTCTGACGGTGGGACAACATGGCTAAGCTCACTTCCTGACAGCCTTTGCCCGCACGTTAGGTAAGGACTCGCGTCCTTCTCTTGATCGTCATCAATGAGCGAAAGGGCGATTCGTGAGCAGATGCGCGCCGCTACTCCTTAGTGGGTATCTCTGAAACGAATATATAAGTCGTTGTTTTTAAAGGCATTTAACATGAATACGGCGTCCCAACCCGAGCCCTCCGCCAGCGACCGATTCTTTGTGGGTAGTCCCCCCGCCGGGCGCCCTTCCCTGCGCAAATCCATCGTCGTGCGCTTCGGCTGCTACCTCACCCTGCTGGTATCCCTGGCCCTGGCCGGTATGTTCAGCGCACTGCTGTTCGCCGACTATTCGCACCAGGATGCGGCGGTGATCAACCAGGCCGGCTCGTTGCGCATGCTCACCTACCGCCTGGCGCTGGACCCCTCGCCGATCAACCGCCAGGCCCTGCAGGCAACCCTCGCTGCACGCCTGGACAACGACGAGATCACCCGCCTGCTGCGCCGCTCGGATGCCGACGCGCCGATCCGCCAGCAGCACGCGCAACTGCGCAAGGAGCTGCAGAACCTCGACCTTTCCGAAGCACCGGCGCTGGCGACCCTCGACACCTTCGTCAGCCACATCGACGGCTTCGTCGGCACCCTGCAGAGCAATGCCGAATACCGCTCGCAGATGCTCAGCACGGTGCAGGGGCTGTGCCTGTTCCTCAGCCTGCTGGTGGTGTTCATCAGCCTCTATGACCTGAGCTACCACATGGTCGGCCCGCTGCGCGAACTCACCACGACAGCGCGTCGCCTGGGCGAGGGTGACCTCGATGCACGGGTCAGCAGCAGCGGCGAGGACGAGTTGAGCCAGCTGGGCGAGCGCTTCAACCAGATGGCCGAGGAACTCCAGGCCAGCTACCGCGAGCTCGAAGCACGGGTGGAAGAGAAGACCCGTGCCCTCTCCAACAGCCACCAGCGCCTGGAGCTGCTCTACGACAGCGCCCGCCGCCTGGGCCAGGACCCGTATGACGAGCGCTCCCTGCAACCGCTGCTGAACCAGCTGGAGCGCGTGCTGCAGGCCGGCAAGGTCACCCTGTGCCTGAACAAGGATGGCGTCGAGCGCGCCTATTCCTCGCTGACCACCGACGGCATCACCGGCAGCTTCTGCCTGCAGGGCAACTGCGGCGACTGCCGCGCCCAGGCCGACCATTGCGGCGAGCCAAGCCAGGGCATCAATCCGCTGCTGATGCAGCCCCTTTCCATTGGCGAACACCGCTTCGGCGAGCTGTTCATCGAGACCGCCAGCGGCCGCCTGGAAGACTGGCAGCAGCAATTCATCGAGGGCTTCTGCGACAACATCGCGCGCACCTTCGCGCTGTCCCTGCAGCAGGAACAGGAGAACCGCCTGGCCCTGTTCGCCGAGCGCAGCACCATCGCCCGCGAGCTGCACGATTCACTGGCGCAGTCGCTGTCCTACCTGAAGATCCAGGTCAGCCGCCTGGCCACCCTGCTCAAGCGCGATGTGCCGGCCGAGAAGATCGACGAGACCCTCGACGAACTGCGCGAAGGCCTCAACAGCGCCTACCGCCAGCTGCGCGAACTGCTCACCACCTTCCGCCTGAGCCTGGAGCAGTCGAGCCTGGAAGCAGCGCTGGTGAAGACCGTGGAAGAGTTCGCCGAGCGCGGCAACCTGGGCATCGAGCTCGACAACCGGCTGGCGCATATCCCGCTCAACCCCAACGAGGAAATCCACATCCTGCAGATCGTCCGCGAGGCGCTGTCGAACGTGGTTCGCCACGCCGGCGCCAGCCACGCGAAGGTGACGCTGGGCGAAGATGCGGATGAGCAGGTATGCATCACCGTGGATGATGACGGCGTCGGCTTTGACCCAGCGCAGAGCCGCAACGGGCACTACGGGCTTAGCATCATGCGTGAGCGCAGCCAGACCCTGGAAGCCAGCTTCAGCATCGCCCCGCGCGAGCCGCAGGGCACCCGCGTCAGCGTGCGTTTCACCCACAAACCCCTGTCGCAGTACCCGGAGACCCACCCATGACGGCCACCCCCACCGATGACCGCGCGCGCATCCTGCTCGTCGACGACCACCCGATGATGCGCAAGGGCGTGGTCCAGTTGCTGGAATTCGAGGACGACCTGGAAGTGGTGGGCGAAGCCGGCAGCGGCGAGGAAGCGCTGCGCATGGCGGCGGAGCTGGAACCGGACATGATCCTGCTCGATCTCAACATGAAGGGCATGACCGGCCTGGACACCCTGCGCGCCCTGCGCGAGAACGGCGAGGACGCGCGCATCGTGGTGTTCACCGTCTCCGATGACCGCAACGACGTGATCAACGTGCTGCGCGCCGGCGCCGACGGCTACCTGCTCAAGGACATGGAACCCGAGCGCCTGCTCGAACACATCCGCCAGGCCGCCACCGGCCAGCTCACCATCAGCCCGCAGTTGACCCAGGTACTGGCCCAGGCCCTGCGCGGCGATGACCGGCCCAAGGGCATCGAGGAGCTGACCGATCGCGAGCGGCAGATCCTGCGCCAGCTCGCCCACGGCTACAGCAACAAGATGATCGCGCGCAAACTCGACATCACCGAAGGCACGGTGAAGGTCCACGTGAAGCGAGTACTGCACAAGCTGGGCATGCGCTCGCGCGTGGAAGCGGCGGTGTGGGCGGTGGAGAACCATCTGGTCTGATCCCCCGCACTGGACGTGACCTTACCTGTAGGAGCGAGCTTGCTCGCGAACAGACTCCGCTGCGGGGCTGGTTCGCGAGCAAGGACTGGGCGTCCCCCTCGGTCCTACAAGGAAGCCTCTACCTCGCTGGTAGTAGTCCGCTCGCCGACTTGATTCAGATCATGTCGCGCCAGCCCACGGCGGCAGGACACTGCGGGACTCACCCAGGAGGTCCCCATGCCGCCCTCGCCGAACCTGCCTCTCGTATATTCCTGCTCCGGCTGCTCCAATCTTGCACAATTGGCCAACGACCTCGCCCTGCGCCTGGACCGTGACGGCCTGGCGGAAATGTCCTGCATCGCCGGCGTGGGTGGCGACGTACCGGCACTGGTGAAGAAAGCCTGCTCCGGCCGACCGATCATCGCCGTGGACGGCTGTCACCTGCACTGCGTGCAGAACTGCCTGGCGCGCCACGGAGTGAAGGCCAGGCACGAGATCACCCTGACCGAATATGGCCTGAAGAAACGCTACGGCCAGGACGCGCCGGTGCAGGATTTCGAGATGCTCTACGAGGAACTGCAGTTCCTCGTACGCACGCCGGCCTGAACCACCACTGCACAAGGCGAAAGAACGGACACCGACGTAGGATGGGTGGAGCGAAGCGATACCCATCGATTGGCGTGCCAGGACAGCATGGGTATCGCAAGCTCCACCCATCCTACGAAATGCCGGTCAGGCGTTTTCCTGCACCACCCGGCTGGCGCGGCGCATGGCGCTCCACAGCCAGGCTGGCAGGCTGTCCGGGTCGAGGCTGTCGATCAGGTTCTTCACCGCCAGCCCCAGCTCGGTATCGCCCTCGATCACCAGGCGGCGACGGAAGAACAGCGTGTCCGGGTCCTCCTGGCGGCCCGCCAGCAGCAGGAAGTCACGCCAGCTGCCACGGATGGTCACGCTGGGCACGCAGGCATCGGCGAAACGCAGGCCCTTGCAGTCGTGGGTGAAACTCCAGGCCAGGCCGAGATCGCTCACTTCCAGCCGCAGCCAGTGGCCGTCGAGGATATCGAAGGCACCGTCGGCCAGCGCCTCGGCAAACAGGCGATTGGCGGCACGCTGCAGCACCGCGCGCTGCAATCCCGACGGGACGCGCGCGGCCAGCGGCAGGAGTCGATCGGCGGCGCGCAAGGCGCCGGTTTCCAGAGTCAACACAGGTTCACCTCATCACTGCGCAGCATGCCCGGTCGGCCATGCCAGTATCCGTTGCATCCCTCCACCGCCAGCGGCGGCGTGGCACCCTTGCGCACACGGTCGAAGGCCTGCACGACGTCCACCATGCCCTCGGCTCGGGGGCTCAGGCGCAACAGATCGGCGCCGCAATCACGCAGCGAGGCGTAGTCCGCCAACAGGTTGCTGGACTCGCCAGACATCGTCTGGATGCCATTGAGGGTGAACAGCGGCGTGCCTTCCTGGCTGAGCATCGACATGCCTTCGGGGTAGTTCAGGCAGCAGAACTGGCAGTCGTCCTTGGGCCGGTTCTCCGCCCGCGCGGTGAAGCAGCGCGCCGAGTAGGCCAGCGGCAGGTGACCGTAGGCGAATATCTCGGTCTCCACATCATTGATGCCCAGCTCGCGCGCCTGCTCGATCACCGCGTGAATCTGCTCGCCGGAGCACTCCACCGGCGGCACCCAGCGGCGCAGGCCGGCAGCGCGCAGCTCCGCCAGCGTATGGCCGTTGTAGACATTCAGCGCCGGCCCGCCAACGAAGTCGACGCCCAGGCCGGAGAGAATCTGCACCGCGCCCATGTCGTTGGCCTCGACCTGCAGCTCGCCGTTGGCGCACAGCCGGCGCAGTGACGACAGCTCCGAAGCCGCCTCGATCAGCGCCAGCCCCGCGATGAGAATCTGCGCCCCGCTCTGCTGCTGAAGTTCGCGCCCAAGGCCGAGCCAGTCGTCCAGCGACAGCGCGCGGCGTTTGGAGCAGACCGTTTCGCCGATGGTGATGACGTCCAGCGGCTGCTCGACCATCTGCGCATAAAAATCCAGGAGT
Organism: Pseudomonas multiresinivorans; assembly: GCF_012971725.1. Taxonomy (NCBI): domain Bacteria; kingdom Pseudomonadati; phylum Pseudomonadota; class Gammaproteobacteria; order Pseudomonadales; family Pseudomonadaceae; genus Pseudomonas; species Pseudomonas multiresinivorans. Next base: position 1,963,638 of record NZ_CP048833.1, on the reverse strand, counting down.
GTCCGGCGGTCCCAGTAGAACAGCACGGGGCCCAGGCTGAGTTTCATCACGACATCCTCACTGCCAGGAGCGATGGTAGGCGCCCAGGGTCGTCTGGTGGCCTTCGGAAAGCTTGTCCAGGGCGTCCTGCCACTGCGTCAGCGCGCGGTAGTTCTCCGGTGCGCGTTGCCACGCATCCAGCGCCTGGCGCCAGACGCGGGTGACCTGCTCGACATAGGCCGGGCTGCGTTGCCGGCCCTCGATCTTCACCGCCGCCACGCCGATCTCCGCCAACTGCGGGATCAGGTCGATGGTGTTCAGGCTGGTGGGCTCTTCCAGCGCATGGAAGCGCTCGCCATTGACCACGAAGCGGCCCTTGCACAGGGTCGGGTAGCCGGCCGGCTCATCCGGCGCGTAGCGGTCGATCAGTACGTCGTTGAGTCGCGAGGTCAGTCCTTCGGGTTCCTCGCTCCAGCGCACCGCCTTGGCCGGCGAACAGACGCCGCACAGATTCGGCGACTCGCCGGTGACATAGGACGACAGGTGGCATCGCCCCTCGGCCATGATGCACAGACTGCCGAAGGCGAAGACTTCGATGGGCACTGGGCTGTTTGCCGCCACCTGGCGCACCTGCGCCAGCGACAGCACGCGCGGCAGCACGGCGCGGCGGATGCCATAGCGCTCGTGGTAGAACGCCAGCGCCGCCACGTTGGTGGCCGAGCCCTGCACCGAGAGGTGCAGCGCAAGATTCGGATGGCGCCTGGCGGCATAGCCGAGCACCGCGCAGTCGGCGGCGATCAGCGCATCCACGCCCAGGTCGGCGGCGTGATCCACGGCGCGTTGCCAGCGTGCCCAGCCGGCCGCTCCAGGGTAGGTGTTGACCGCCACGTACATCTGCTTGCCGGCGCTGTGGATAAGCTCCACACCCTGGCGCAGTTGGCGGTCATCGAGGTTGAGGCCGGCAAAGTGCCGGGCATTGGTGTCATCGCGAAAGCCGACGTAGATGGCGTCGGCACCCTCGCGCAGGGCCGATTTCAAGGCGGGCAGACTCCCCGCCGGACAGACCAGTTGCATGCTTCCCCCGGGCAGTGCGGAGGCCGCCGGCCCCCGCCGGCAGCCGGGAACGGCGTCAGGCGCCGAGTTCGCTGAAAGACAGGAACGGCAGCGGCTCGCCAGCGTGCAGGGTGCGCCCGGCCTCCACCACCGCCAGGCCATCGGCCCAGCTCGCCGCGCGCAGCATGGCCGAGCCCTGCTGCGGGTGCAGGCAGATGTGCGCCACGCCGGTGGCATCGAGCTCCAGGCGCGCGCGCAGGTACTGGCGGCGCGAGTTGGCGGCGGGCCAGTCGAAGCCTGCCGGCAACGTCACCGGCAGCGTCCGCACATCGCTGCGTCCCTGGGCGCGCCAGAGGAAGGGGCGCGCGACGACCAGCGCGGTGACCAGCGCAGCGGCCGGGTTGCCGGGCAGACCGATCCACGGCTTGCCCGAAACACTGCCAAAGGCCAGTGGCTTGCCCGGCTGCATTTTCAACTTCCACAGGTGCAGCTCGCCCAGTTCGCGGATCGCCTGCTTGAGGTAGTCGCGGTCTCCCACGGATACGCCGCCGCTGGTGATCAGCACGTCCCATTCGGACGCGGCGAGGCTCAGCGCATCGCGGCTGGCCGCCAGGGTGTCGGCGAGCACGCCGTAGTCATGCACTTCGATGCCCCAGCCGCGCAGTAGCGCGCCGATGCTGAAGCGGTTGGCGTTGTAGATCTGCCCCGGCGCCAGCGGCTCGCCGGGCTCGCGCAGCTCGTCGCCGCTGCTCAGCAGGCAGACCCGCAACGGCCGGTAAACCGGGACGCGGTCCAGCCCGACGCTGGCCAGCAGGCCGATGTCCTGGGCGCGCAGTTTCTGTCCGGCACTGAGCAAGGCATCGCCTGCACGGAGCTCTTCGCCACGGCGACGCACATGGCTGCCATGGCCGACCACGGGTACCTGCAACCAGCCTCCATCGACCTCGCAGTCCTCCTGGGCGATCACGCTGTCGGCACCCGGCGGAAGCGGCGCGCCGGTGAAGATGCGCATGGCCTGGCCCGGTTGCAGCACAACGTCGGCGGCATCGCCCGCGGCGATGTAGCCGGCGATCTTCAGCCGCGCGCCGGCTTCACCCGTGTCAGCGCTGCGCAAGGCGTAGCCATCCATCGCGCTGTTGTCCCACAGGGGCAGGTCGATGGGTGAGCGGATGTCCTGCGCGAGTACGCGGCCCAGGGCGCTTTCCAGGTCGACCTGCACGGTCGGCGGCGCCTGGGGAACGAAGTCCATCAGCGCGGCGATGGCCTCATCCACCGGGCGCAGGCCGGCGCCGGAACAGCCGCAGGCGCTCACGAGCGGGTACCGCAGGCCAGCACCGGGTGCTCGGGCAGGCGCTTGAGATGGGGAACGAAATTGCAGGGCTTGGTGCGGCTGTCCAACTGCTGGACGAGGATCTTTTCCCAGGCCGTCAGGCAGGCGCCGGTGGAACCGGGCAGGCAGCAGATCAGCGTGCCGTTGGTGATGCCGGCGATGGCGCGGGACTGGATGGTGGAGGTACCGATCTCTTCGCGGGAAATCTGCCGGAACAGCTCACCGAAGCCGTCCACGGTACGTTCCAGCAGGGGAGCCACGGCCTGCGGGGTGTTGTCACGCAGGGTGAAGCCGGTGCCGCCGGTGATCAGGCCGACCTGGACCTTGGGATCGGCGATCCAGGCCGAGACCACGGCGCGAATCTGGTAGATGTCGTCGATCACCAGCCGACGCTCGGCGAGGGCATGGCCGGCGCGCTGCAGGGAGGTGACCAGGGCCTGGCCGGAGGTGTCGTTGTGCAGGCTGCGGGTATCGCTGACGGTGAGGACAGCGATCTCCAGCGGCTGGAATTCCGGGGTGCTGAGATGGCTCATGAGGGGCTCTCCGATTCGGAGCAAAAGGGCTGGCGCCAGCCTGCGCCCCTTCTCCCCTGCCGCCCATTCCTCCTAGGAGGTACTGCTCCGGCGCGTGCGGGGCAGCAGGAGCAGATACCTCAGCGATTGACCTGTAACGCGCCGGAAGCCATCGCGGACAAAGTCCGCTCCTACACAAAGGGAGACGCTGGGAGTCAATCTGTAGCAGCGGGCCATGCGCGCGATCACGGGAATGGCCCGCTCCTGCGATGGAGTTTCGGAGCTGAGCATGGATGTAGGAGCGGACTCCGTCCGCGATCGACCCACAGAGCTTCGAAAGCCGCAGCCAGCCGACTCAGTTCTTCCAGCGATCGGCAGCAGCCTGATCGCTGCAACGGCCTTCGACCCAGCGCGGGCCGTCGGTGGTGTCTTCCTTCTTCCAGAACGGCGCGCGGGTCTTGAGGTAGTCCATGACGAAGTTGCAGGCATCGAACGCTGCCTGGCGGTGGGCACTGGCGGCGCCGACGAAGACGATGGGTTCGCCCGGTTCCAGGCGGCCGATGCGGTGGAGGATTTCCAGGCGCAGCAGCGGCCAGCGCTGGTTGGCTTCTACCTCGATCTTGGCGAGGGCCTTTTCGGTCATGCCGGCATAGTGCTCGAGGAACATGCCGCCCACTTCGCGCCCTTCGTTGAAGTCGCGCACGTAGCCGACGAAGCCGACCACCGCGCCCACGCCGACATTGGCGGCGTGCATCGCATTGAGTTCGGCGCCCGGATCGAACGCCGCCGGCTGGACGCGGATCGCCATGGCCTCAGCCTCCGGTAACGGTGGGGAAGAACGCCACCTCGTCGCCATCGGCGAGGGGCTCATCCAGGGAGCACAGTTCCTGGTTGCGCGCGCACATCAGGTTCTGTTCGCCAAGCACGTCCCAGGCCCCGCCGCGCTCCAGCAGCAGGCGCCGCAGGTCGTCGAGGTTGGCCAGGGAGGCGTTCCAGTTCAGTTGCTCGCCATCCAGACCGAGGGCTTCACGGTAGCGGGCGAAGTACTGCACGCGGATCATGGGGTGTCTCCCGCTACGTTTTCTGTAGCCACGTAATGCCCGCTCTTGCCGCCGAGCTTCTCCAGCACGCGCACGCTTTCGATGGTCATGCCACGGTCCACGGCCTTGCACATGTCGTAGATGGTCAGCGCGGCGACGCTGGCAGCGGTCAGCGCTTCCATCTCCACGCCGGTCTGCCCGGCCAGCTTGCAGCGGGCGACGATGTGCACGGTGTCTTCACCCTCTGCGTTCAACTCGACCTTGACGCTGGTGAGCAGCAGCGGGTGGCACAGCGGGATCAGTTCATGGGTCTTCTTGGCTGCCTGGATGCCGGCAATGCGCGCCACGGCGAACACGTCGCCCTTGGGGTGGCCGCCGTCCTGGATCAGTTGCAGGGTCGCCGGGAGCATGCGCACCCGGGCTTCGGCCACGGCTTCACGGGACGTCACGGCTTTTTCGGTGACATCGACCATATTGGCGCGGCCCTGGGAATCGAGATGGGTCAGCACGGGTGGGCACTCTCCGGAGAATCAGGGGAACAGTTTAACCCCGACACGCGGGGCTGGCAGACCGGCGAGCGGCGCGTTGGGGGAAGGATTGTATACAAGAAGAGGTATGTGTGCGGTGAGAGTTCGAGTCTCTCCGTCCGCCCCATCTCATTACCGTATCCAGCTAAATGCTCACTTTCACGTTCTGCCCAACAGTCCCCTCTCCCTTCAGGGGGAGGGTTAGGGAGGGGGAAAGAGTTAGCTTCAACAGCGAAGCATTGCTGGACTCCGCCCCCCCTCTCCCCAGCCCTCTCCCTGAAGGGAGAGGGAGCGATCCGAGCACATTCGGATTTTCAGTTAGGCCGGAAGTTACCAGGCAAAGAAAAGGCCCGCCAAATGGCGGGCCCTGCTGAGTGAGTGGAAGTGGCTTACATGTGCGCTTCGGCGAACTCCGCCAGCACCGAGCGCGGCACCCCTTGCAGGGTCACGTGCACGCCGTGGGGGAAGTCCTTGAAGCGTTCGGTCAGGTAGGTCAGGCCGGAGCTGGTGGCCGACAGGTAGGGGGTGTCGATCTGCGCCAGGTTGCCCAGGCAGATCACCTTCGAACCATTGCCCGCACGGGTAATGATGGTCTTCATCTGGTGCGGCGTAAGGTTCTGGCACTCGTCGATCAGGATCAGGCTCTGCTGGAAACTGCGGCCGCGGATGTAGTTCAGCGATTTGAACTGCAGCGGCACCTTGCTGAGGATGTAGTCGACGCTGCCATGGGTGCACTCATCATCCGAATGCAGGGCTTCGAGGTTGTCGGTGATCGCGCCGAGCCAGGGCTCCATCTTCTCCGCCTCGGTGCCGGGCAGGAAGCCGATGTCCTCGTCCAGGCCCTGCACGCTGCGCGTCGCGATGATGCGCTTGTAGCGTTTGGTGACCATGGTCTGTTCGATGGCGGCGGCCAGGGCAAGGATGGTCTTGCCCGAGCCGGCGGCGCCGGACAGGTTGACCAGGTGGATGTCCGGGTCCAGCAGCGCGTACAGCGCCAGCGACTGGTACACATCGCGCGGACGCAGGCCCCAGGCTTCCTGGTGCAGCAGCGGTTCCTGGTGCAGGTCGAGGATGGTCAGCTCGTCCTGGTCGATACCCTTGATCCAGCCGACGAACCCCTGCTCATCGACGATGAACTCGTTGATGTGCACCGCCGGCAGGTTGTCGGTGAGCTGCACGCGGTGCCAGGTTCTCCCATGATCCTGGCGGGTCTCCACCTTGCTGACGCGGTCCCAGAACGATCCGCTCAGCGAGTGATAACCGCGTGACAGCATATTGATGTCGTCGACCAGTTGGTCGGTGTGGTAGTCCTCGGCGAAAACCCCGCAAGCGCGCGCCTTCAGGCGCATGTTGATGTCCTTGGTGACCAGCACTACGCGCTTGCTGCTATGGCGACTCTTCAGCTCCACCAGCTGGTTGATGATCTTGTTGTCGTTGAGGTGTTCGGGCAGCCAGGTGATCGGCTCGGCGCGCTTGCTCATGAGGATCGACAGGCTGCCACAGGGGCCGCTCTTGCCGCGCTGGATGGGCACGCCATCCTCGACCTGCTCGGGCGAGGCTTCGCCCAGTACCGAGTCGATCAGACGGATCGCCTGGCGACATTCCGCGGCCACGGTGTGTTTGCCGGTCTTGAGCTTGTCCAGTTCCTCCAGCACCGTCATCGGGATGGCGACGTGGTGCTCCTGGAAATTCAGCAAGGCGTTGGGATCGTGGATCAGGACGTTGGTGTCGAGGACGTACAGGGTGGGCTGGGTGGGGCGGGAGCGTCCGTGGTCATCCATACGCGGGTCACCTCTTGTGGGGGCGTTCGACGGAATGCCGCTACAGCGCTCCGCCGTGCTGCGAACCACCTGCTCTCGAAGCCTGGGATCAGGGCAGGAATCGAGAGAACTGCATGAAGAGGACGGGCCGGGCCGGGGCCGCCACCTGTCTGCAGGGTTCGGCGGTCTACGTCTCAACAAATACAGGAAAAAACATGACGATAAAAAGTCTTTTTCCTTCCTAAGAAGGTTTTTTTCGTCGTACGACGAAATACCTTGGCGAGGGCCTCGGACAGCGCTAGTTTTAGGGGTCCCACCTCCCGCGTTTCCCAGTCTTTCCCTCGACGGATCAGTCCCTTAGCCCAGCGCCCCGGCAGCTGGCGCCGCGCCAGGCCCAGCCTCTGCGCCCTGCGCCGTCCTCTATAGAGAAGCTAATCGTCCCCATAGGTGGAGCCAACGCCCGCGACTCCTTACAATCGCCGCTCGCTTGTAGGAGACCGCACGATGCTGATGGTGATTTCCCCCGCCAAGACCCTGGACTACGACACCGCACCGGTGACGCAGCGCTTCACCCTGCCCGAGCACCTGGACGACGCGCAGGAGCTGATCGGCATCCTGCGCGAACTTGCCCCGGCGCAGATCGCCGAACTGATGCACCTGTCGGACAAGCTGGCCGGCCTGAATGCCGCGCGCTTCGGCAGCTGGCACCCGGAGTTCACCCAGGAAAACGCCAAGCAGGCGCTGCTGGCCTTCAAGGGCGACGTCTACACCGGCATGCAGGCCGAGGACTTCAGCGAAGACGACTTCGATTTCGCCCAGCGCCACCTGCGCATGCTCTCCGGCCTCTATGGCGTCTTGCGCCCGCTGGACCTGATGCAGCCCTACCGCCTGGAGATGGGCACCAAGCTGGCCAACGCCCGCGGCAAGGACCTCTACGCCTTCTGGGGCGAGCGCATCAGCGGCTGGCTGAACGAGTCCCTGGCCGAGCAGGGCGACGATGTGCTGCTCAACCTGGCCTCCAACGAGTATTTCGGCGCGGTGAAGCGCAAGGCGCTGAACGCGCGGGTGATCGACACCGAGTTCAAGGACCTGAAGAACGGCCAGTACAAGATCATCAGCTTCTACGCCAAGAAGGCCCGCGGGATGATGGCGCGCTACGTGATCAAGGAGCGCCTGAGCAACCCCGAAGGCCTGAAGGACTTCAACTACGCGGGTTACGCCTACAGCGCCGAGCACTCCAAGGCGGACCAGCTGGTGTTCCTGCGCGACCACGCCGACGACTAAGTTGCCCCACCTGCTGCTCCCGTTTTCGTTTCGATCCCCCTTCCTGTCGGGCGCGCGAGCTTCGGTGGGGCGCCTCGATGGTGCGGTGACGCCGGTTACTGAGCCCGCACGTCCCGCAAAAACCTGCCTGATACCAAGTGGCCTGTAAGCCATTGACCATGGAACTGCACGGTCACGGGTGCCTGAACTGTACGTTTACTGCTCAAAACACCCCCTAATGCCCACACGGTTAAAATGGTCAAAATGACCGTTCGTCTGCTTCGGGATTAATCGTGAGAAATTTTTTCCGCCATCCGAACCGACCGGATGGATGGAAATAGTCCCGATTCGCTCCTGCCCTTGTAATCCATTGGCCATTAACAGCCCTTGGCCATGACATGCATTTCACGATTGCACTTTGCAAGAGAGAAAGCTGAACGGCAGCTGAACGAATGTCTTACCGACGATACACGGTCGTTTTTAACGAAAAATTCAATGGAACTTTTCCCGACCATGCACTTTGCACTGGAAAGGCCAAGTCGCGAATGGCCATTAATCCAGCATCAAGTGATATCAATTGGATATTTCAAATCATTTCCGAGGCGGGATGAGCGGAAGGAACTAACCGCATTTGAGATAAATCCTATTTGCGCAACGACCATCGATGGCGACCAGAAAGTGCCTCGGTGAGAAATTGGAGATTAGGTTCCAAGGTTATTTCGATTGGCAATCAGCGATTGAACTAAGCACCTAACCCAATGAAAAAACTGAACTTTTCAGATGACGAGGCAATCATCTAACCAGACTTGAGCACGCCAGGACGGAGAACGCACCAACTTTGCCATCCGCCTGAAACATAACAGGGCAACTATTCAAAGCTTGCCCCAAGACTGTGCTCGAAAGTTTAGCACTCGATTCCCATGCCTGCCTGGAAGGAAGTACGGAAGAACTCGAAAGAGCATCTTCCGAGGGTTCTTGCACCCTTTTAAAAACGCCCACGGGGCAACTTAAACAGTTCGACCATTGAAGAGGTGAATGCGATGCGTATCAGCATCTTTGGTCTTGGGTATGTTGGCGCAGTATGTGCCGGCTGCCTGTCCGCACGAGGCCATGAAGTCGTTGGGGTGGATGTCTCCACCACCAAGATCGATCTGATCAACAACGGGAAGTCGCCCATCGTCGAACCGGGCCTGGAGCCTCTGCTGGAGCAAGGCATCCGCACCGGTCGCCTGTCGGGCACCACCGACTTCAAGAAGGCCGTACTGGACACCGACGTGTCGTTCATCTGCGTCGGCACCCCGAGCAAGAAGAACGGCGACCTGGACCTGGGCTACATCGAGTCCGTGTGCCGCGAGATCGGCTACGCCATCCGCGAGAAGAAAGCGCGCCACACCGTGGTCGTACGCAGCACCGTGCTGCCGGGCACAGTGAACAACGTGGTGATCCCGATCATCGAGGATTGCTCGGGCAAGAAGGCCGGCGCCGACTTCGGCGTGGGCACCAACCCGGAGTTCCTGCGCGAATCCACCGCGATCAAGGACTACGACTTCCCGCCCATGACCGTCATCGGTGAGCTGGACGCCCAGACCGGCGACCTGCTGGAAGAAATCTACCGCGAGCTGGACGCGCCGATCATCCGCAAGACCATCGAGGTCGCGGAGATGATCAAGTACACCTGCAACGTCTGGCACGCCGCCAAGGTCACCTTCGCCAACGAGATCGGCAACATCGCCAAGGCAGTCGGCGTCGACGGCCGCGAGGTGATGGACGTGATCTGCCAGGACCGCAAGCTGAACCTCTCGCGCTACTACATGAAGCCCGGCTTCGCCTTCGGCGGCTCCTGCCTGCCCAAGGACGTACGCGCCCTCACCTACCGCGCCAGCCAGCTGGACATCGAACACCCGATGCTCGGCTCGATCATGCGCAGCAACCAGCACCAGGTGCAGAAGGCCTTCGACATTATCGCCGCCCACGGCAGCCGCAAGGTCGGCCTGCTTGGTCTGTCGTTCAAGTCCGGCACCGATGACCTGCGCGAAAGCCCCCTGGTGGAGCTGGCCGAGATGCTCATCGGCAAGGGCTACGAGCTGCAGATCTTCGACCGCAACGTCGAGTACGCCCGCGTCCATGGCGCGAACAAGGAGTACATCGAATCGAAGATCCCGCACGTTTCCTCGCTGCTGGTCTCGGACCTGGACGCGGTCGTGAAGTCCTCCGACGTGCTGGTGCTGGGCAACGGCGACGAGCTGTTCGTCGACGTCGTCAAGCAGGCGCCCGAGGGCAAGAAGGTCGTTGACCTGATCGGCTTCATGCCGAGTGTCAGCGACGAGCGCGCCGAAGGCATCTGCTGGTAAGCGCCATTTCCACCCGCGGGGGAGATGGGTGCAAGCGCATGCCCTCTCCCCCGCCCTCTCCCTGAAGGGAGAGGGCGTTGTCCGTGCCGGCTGACACCACGGTTTCATCCTGCACCGAACGGTCCCCTCTCCCTTCAGGGAGAGGGTTAGGGAGAGGGCCGCCCAGCGCGCAACCCACTTCCTTGCCCTCAAAATGCGACAGACGGATTTCGACGATGGAAACCTACAAACGAGTGATCGGTGAAGCCACGGGCTGGCTGGTCTTTCTCAGCCTGCTGATGCTGCTGGCGCTGCTGGTGCCACCGACCGTATTCGACGCCGAGTCCAAGGACTTCCTGCTGCTGATCGGCGCGGTTGGCATCTGGCGCTATTCCATGGGTGGCCTGCACTTCCTGCGCGGCATGCTGTTTCTCTACCTGGTCTACCCGCACTACCGGCGCAAGGTCCGCAAGCTCGGCGACGCAGCCGACCCGTCGCACGTTTACCTGATGGTCACCAGTTTCCGCATCGACGCGCTGACCACCTCCATGGTCTATCGCTCGGTCATCGAAGAAGCCATTGCCTGCGGCTACCCCACCACCGTGGTGTGCTCCATCGTCGAGATGTCCGACGAGGTGCTGATCAAGCAGCAGTGGCAGAAGCTCAACCCGCCGGACCACGTCAAGCTCGACTTCGTGCGTATCCCCGGCACCGGCAAGCGCGACGGCCTGGCCCATGGCTTCCGTGCCATCTCCCGCCACCTGCCGGATGAACACGCGGTGGTCGCGGTGATCGATGGCGACACCGTGCTCGAACCCGGCGTGGTGAAGAAGACCGTGCCCTGGTTCAAGCTCTTCCCCAACGTCGGCGGACTGACCACCAACGAATTCTGCGAAGTGCGCGGCAGCTACGTGATGAGCGAGTGGCACAAGCTGCGCTTCGCCCAGCGCCACATCAACATGTGCTCCATGGCCCTGTCCAAGCGCGTGCTGACCATGACCGGGCGCATGTCGGTATTCCGCGCCGCCGTGGTCACCGACCCGGACTTCATCACCGACGTCGAAAGCGACCACCTGGACCACTGGCGTCTGGGCCGTTTCCAGTTCCTCACCGGTGACGACAAGTCCAGCTGGTACAGCCTGATGCGCCTGGGCTACGACACCTTCTACGTGCCGGACGCGGCGATCAACACGGTCGAGCACCCGCCGGAGAAGAGCTTCATCAAGGCCAGCCGCAAGCTGATGTTCCGCTGGTACGGCAACAACCTGCGGCAGAACTCCCGCGCCCTGGCCCTGGGCCCGCAGCGCCTGGGCTGGTTCACCAGCGTGGTGCTGTTCGACCAGCGCCTGTCGATGTGGACCTGCCTGCTCGGCCTGGTCGCCGCGATCATCGCCAGCATCAAGTACAGCATCGCCTTCCTGCTCATCTACCTGCTGTGGATCGGCATCACCCGCTTCGTGCTGACCCTGCTGCTGTCGCTGTCGGGCCACCACATCGGGCCGGCCTACCCGGCGATTCTTTATTACAACCAGATCGTCGGCGCCCTGGTGAAGATCTACGTGTTCTTCCGCCTCGACCAGCAGTCCTGGACCCGCCAGAACACCAAGCTCGACCGCGGCCTGGCCAGCTTCCAGCGCTGGTTCAACACCTGGTCCTCGCGCGCCATGACTTTTTCCGCGGCCAGCGTTTTCGTCGCCGTACTGCTGACCATCGTTTGAAGGCTCTCTTTAGCCACGCCCCTTTTAGCTACGAACAGGACTCGACCCCATGAATACCGCCGTCAACGTCAATGTCGTGCATGAATCCGAAGCCCAGCGCCAGCACGCACGGGTCAAGCTGCCCGCGCGCATCCGCTACATCGGTGGCAACCGCGAAGGCGTCGATGCGCGCCTGCTGGACCTGTCCGCCGGCGGTTTCGCCTTCAGCTCGGCGAACAACACCCCGGTTCAGGTCGGCGACCTGCACAAGGGCAAGCTGCTGTTCCAGATCGACAGCATCAGCTTCTCCCTGGAGGTGGAATTCCAGGTGCGCTCCTACGACCGCGACAGTGGCCGCGTCGGTTGCGAATTCCAGCACCTGAAGCCGCGCGAGATCGCTGCCCTGCGCTACCTGATCACCTCCTACCTGGCTGGCGAAGTGATCAGCGTGGGCGACATGCTCAACACCCTGCAGCGCGAGAACTTCACCAAGGCCCGCAAGCACGGCGCAGGTTCGGGTGGCATGGGCTTCTTCGGGCGCTTCCGTGCCGTCACCGTGAGCACCGCGATCTTCGTGGTCGGCGTCGGTGCCTTCGCGGTGATCCTCAACCAGATCTACAACCTGTACTTCGTCACCCATGCCGATTCGGGCGTGGTCAGCGTGGCCAACCAGCAGATCACCATGCCCCGCGAAGGCACCGTGGAAAGCCTGGTGGAGCCGGGCGCGGAAGTCGCCAAGGGCGCGCCGATCGCCTCCTTCTCCGCCAACCTGCTGGACCTGCTCAAGGGCAACCTGACCGAAGAACAGCTCAACCCGAGCAACATCGAGAAGCTCTTCGGCCACCAGATGAAAGGCACCCTGACCAGCCCGTGCGATTGCCGCGTGGTCGAGCAGCGCGTCGCCAACGGCCAGTTCGCCAACAAGGGCGACGTGATCTTCACCCTGACCCCGCGCGACAGCACCGCCACCGTCGAGGCGCGCTTCCCCTACCGCAACGCCGCCGAACTCTCGCCGGGCACCCACGTGAACTTCCAGGTCGCCGGCGACAGCGAAGTACGCGGCGGCCGCATCCTGCGTACCGCGCCGGTGGACGGTGACCTGTCCTCGGAAATCCGCGTGCAGATCACCCCCGACCAGCCGCTCGACAGCCAGATGGCTGGCCGCCCGACTGAAGTCAGCATCGGCGGCCTGCCGGGCCGCACCCTGCTGAACAAGGCGATGGCCCTGGCCACCGCTCGCTAAGAGGACTGCCCGCATGAATCGACCTGTCTTGCGACACGCCCCGCATTTGGCACTGGCACTGGCCATCGCCGCAGCCGCCGGTTGCGCCGGCCTGCCCGACCAGCGACTGGCCCAGGAAGCCCTGGAGCGCGGCGACATCGCCACCGCCCAGGCCAACTTCCAGGCCCTGGCGACCATGGGTTACGCCGACGCACAGGTCGGACTGGCCGACATGCAGGCCGCCACCGGCGACCCCGACGAGCAGGCCCGCGCCGAGAAGCTCTACCGCGAAGCCGCCGAGAGCTCGCCGCGCGCCCGCGCCCGCCTGGGCAAATGGCTGGCGGCCAAGCCCGGCGGCAGCGACGCCGAGCACCGCGAAGCCGAGCAGTTGCTGAGCCGCGCCTTCAACGAAGGCGAGGACAGCGCGCTGGTGCCGCTGATCGTCCTCTACCTGCAATACCCGCAGGCCTGGCCGAACGTGAACCCGCAGCAGCGCATCGACCAGTGGCGCGCCCAGGGACTGCCGCAGGCCGATCTGGCGCAGATCATCCTGTACCGCACCCAGGGCACCTACGACCAACACCTCACCGAAGTCGAGCAGGTCTGCCAGCGCTGGCTGAACCGCATGGACGTGTGCTGGATGGAACTGGCCACCGTGTACCAGAAGCAGGGCAACGCGGATAAGCAGAAGGCCCACATCGAAGCACTCAAGGCAGGCTGGAAGGCCGGCCGCGTGCCGTCCGAGCGCGTCGAATCGGTGGCCGGCGTACTGGCCGATCCGAACATCGGCACCGCCGACCCGCAGGCTGCGCAGGCGCTGCTCACCGAGATCGCGCCGACCTACCCGGCCGCCTGGGTCAGCCTGGCCAAGCTGCAGTACGACAACCCAGACCTGGGCGATCTGGACCAGATGCTCGACTACCTGAAGAAAGCCCAGGACGCCGCCCAACCCCGCGCCGAGCTGCTGCTCGGGCGCCTCTATTACGACGGCAAGTGGGCCCCGCAGGAACCACAGAAAGCCGAGCAGCACCTGCTCAAGGCCGCCGCCAGCGAACCCCAGGCGCACTACTACCTGGGCCAGATCTACCGCCGCGGCTTCCTCGGCCAGGTCTACCCGCAGAAGGCCGTGGACCACCTGCTGATCGCCGCCCGCGCCGGCCAGGCCAGCGCCGACATGGCCCTCGCCCAGCTGTATTCGCAGGGCCGTGGCGTGCGCCCGAACTTGGTCAACGCCTACGTCTTCGGCGAACTCGCCCAGCGCCAGCAGGTACCCACCGCCAGCGACCTGATGGCGCAGCTCGAACCGCAGATCCAGCCGGCCGACCGCAGCGCCGCGCAGCAACTGCTCAAGCGTGAAGAACAGGCTCGCGGCGCCAACTGGCAAGCCACCGTCAGCCTTCTGCAGAACAACCAGGAACAAGAAAACCTATGAAGCGCATCGACCCGATGACCACCCCGCCGTTTGCTCTTATCGAAGGGATTAAGCCGCGAGCTCTGGCTACCGCTGTTCGCCGCGCCCGCCTGTTCCCTGCCATGTTCGGCGTCGGCCTGAGCCTGGCCGGCACCCTGTTCGGCAGCCTCGCCCACGGGGCGGAAGAGCCACCGAAGAACTTCGGCCTCGACATCAAGGTCACCGCCGAATCCGAGGATGATCGCGACCTGGGCACCGCCCACGGCGGCGACCTCAACGGCATCGGCCTGGACCTGCGCCCCTGGGCCTTCGGCCAGTGGGGCAACTGGAGCGCCTATGTGATGGGCCAGGCAGTTGCCGCCACCGACACCATTCAGACCGACACCCTGCAGAACGACGACGTCAACAACGACAGCAGCGGTCGCAGCGACAACAAGCGCGAGCCCGACGACGCCTACCTCGCCCTGCGCGAATTCTGGGTGGACTATGCCGGCCTCACTCAGTACCCCGGCGAGCACCTGCGCTTCGGTCGCCAGCGCCTGCGCGAAGACAGCGGCATGTGGCAGGACACCAACATCGAGGCCCTGAACTGGACCTTCGATACTACCCTGCTGCGCGCCCACCTTGGCGCCGCCCAGCGCTTCTCCGACTACCGTACCGACATCACTGACCTGGCGCCGGACGACAAGGACCGCACCCACGTCTTCGGAGACATCTCCACGCAGTGGATGCCCCAGCACTGGGTCGGCCTGCGCGTGCACCACGCCGACGACAGCGGCAGCCTGCCGGACCCGGGTGAAACCGTCGACTCGCTGGACAAGCGCTCCACCGGCGACCTCACCTGGGTTGGCATCGAGGCCAACGGCGACGGCTACAACTGGCGCTCGCAGATGCCCATCAACTACTGGGCCAGCGCCACCTGGCTCACCGGTAACCGCGACCGCCTGACCACCGTCCCGGTAAACGGCGAGCGTGTCGCCGCCGGCAAGCAGAGCGGCGATGTGGATGCCTACGGCGCGGACCTGGGCCTGCGCTGGAACATCGACGAGCAGTGGCGCGTCGGTGGCGCCTACGCCCGTGGCAGCGGTGGCGGCAAGAACGGCGAAGACCAGTTCGAACAGACGGGCCTGGAGAGCAACCGCTCCAACTTCACCGGCACCCGAGCCCGCGCGCACCGCTTCGGCGAAGCCTTCCGCGGTGAGCTGTCGAACCTTGAGGCCGCCACGCTGTTCGGCTCCTGGCAGCTGCGCGACGACTATGACGCCAGCGTCATCTACAACAAGTTCCGCCGCGTGGACAGCGATTCGGACATCGGCAACAGCGGCATCACCGCGCCGCTTGTGAATGACTCCAAGGACATCGGCCAGGAAGTCGACCTGGTCGTCACCAAGTACTTCAAGCAGGGCCTGCTGCCAGCCTCGATGAGTCAGGCGATCGACGAGCCGTCGGCGCTGATCCGCTTCCGCGGCGGCGTGTTCAAGCCCGGCGACGCTTACGGCAGCCACGTCGACTCGACCATGCACCACGCCTTCGTCGATGTGATCTGGCGCTTCTGAGGACTGTAGCGATGAACATCCGTCAGCTACCCGCGCTCGCACTCTGCCGTTCCCGGCGCGTAGCCGGGTACCTGGCGGATGACCGCGCGCAAGGAGACATGGCCATGAACCGCCACCCGTTACACGCCCTGCCGCTGACCGCGCTGCTGCTCGGCGGCCTGCTCAGCGCCGGCGCACCGGTCTGGGCGGCGCAGCCCGCGGCCAAGGCCGAGAGCAGTGCCAAGGCCGCCGCGAAAGGCAGCGAAGAGAAAACCGCCGAGGAGCATCCTGGCGCCGAGCCCGGCAAGACCCAGACGCTGAAGGAGTCCGGCAACTACACCGTGACCGCCGCGCCCAGCGAGCCGCTGCACCTGGAGCCGCCCAAGCTGCCCGACCTCACCGGCTACACCGCCGAGGCAGTGGAGAAGAAGATCGAGCGCAACAAGCGCGGCCAGGCCCACATCGAACGCATGGTCCAGCAGCAGCCGCTGAAGGAATTCACCGGCGGCAAGAACCGTCTCGCCGAGTGGGTGAAGCGCCAGCGCCAGATGCCCCAGGCGATCTTCATCGACGGTGGCTACGTCAACCTCGCGGAGCTGGCCGGCAAACTGCCGAAGACCGCCCTGGAACAGGTCGAGCCGGGCGTCTACATCGCCCGCCTGCCCATCGTCGTCAGCCAGGGCTCGACCCTGGAGATCGACAGAAAGGTCAAGGAACTGCGCCTGTCCCAGGACCGCGGCGCGTTCCTGGTCAACGACGGCAAGCTGTTCGTGCGCGACACCAAGGTCACTGCCTGGAACGAAGCGAAGAAAGAGCCGGCCTGGTACAAGACCCCCAACGAGTTCCGCCCCTTCCTGATCTCCTGGGGCGGCGCCGAGGCCTACCTGGTGAACAGCCATTTCACCAGCTTCGGTTACAACGCCTCCAAGGCCTACGGCATCTCCATCTCGCAGTACAGCCCGGGCATGGACAAGACCATGAAGCGCCCGCGCCCCAAAGGCTGGGTGATCGGCTCGACCTTCGAGGACGCCTGGTACGGCTTCTACTGCTACGAGGCGGACGATCTGGTGGTGCGCGGCAACACCTACAAGAACAACATCGTCTACGGCATCGACCCGCATGACCGCTCGCACCGTCTGGTCATCGCCGAGAACACCGTCTACGGGACGAAGAAGAAGCACGGCATCATCGTCTCCCGTGAGGTCAACGACAGCTGGATCATCCACAACAAGACCTACGACAACCACCTCTCCGGGATCGTCCTCGACCGTAATTCCGAGCGCAACCTGGTGGCCTACAACGAGGTGTACCGCAACCACTCCGACGGCATCACGCTCTACGAGTCGGGCGACAACCTCATCTACGGCAACCAGGTGCTGGCCAACCTGCGCCACGGCATCCGCATCCGCAACAGCGTGAACATCCGCCTGTACGAAAACCTCGCGGCCGGCAACAAGCTCATCGGCGTCTACGGCCACATCAAGGACCTGACCGACACCGACCGCAACATCGACCTCGACCCCTTCGACACCAAGGTCTCGCTGATCGTGGTCGGCGGCAAGCTGGCCGGCAATGGCTCGGGCCCGCTGTCGGTGGATTCGCCGCTGTCGCTGGAGCTCTACAAGGTGGCCATGCTCGGCCCGACCAAATCTTCCGGCATCAGCTTCAACGGCGTGCTCGGCGAGAAGCAGGACCAGATCCTGGACCTGCTGGTGCGCCAGCAACGCGCGGTGCTGATCGACCCCGTCGAAAGCCAGGCCGAACTGCAGAACTGAGGACCGACCATGAAACGTATGACCGTCAATTTCCTGCGCCTGTCGGGCCTCACCGCCGGCCTGCTGCTCGCCCACCACACCCTGGCCGCCGACGCACCGAGCTACACCGCTCAACCGGCCGCAGGCCTGTGCCCCACCGCATCCAACGACGCGGCGTACAACACCAAGTACCTGGGCTTCTTCACCCACCTGGTACCGGCCCAGGAAGACTGGCTGTTCCGCACCACCTACGACCTGCGCACCGACTTCGGCACCAGCGCCGAAGGCTGGCGCGAGCTCAAGCAGCTGCGCGACGAACTCAAGCGCAAGGGAATCGATCTCGTCGTGGTCTACCAGCCCACCCGTGGCCTGGTGAACCGCGAGAAGCTCAACCCGCAGGAGAAGGCCAGCTTCAACTACGACCTGGCCAAGCAGAACTACCAGGCGGCCATCGCCCAGTTCCGCAAGGCCGGCATCTACACCCCGGACTTCTCGCCGCTGTTCGACGAGAAGCAGGAGCATCCGTACTACTTCAAGGGTGACCACCACTGGACGCCGTACGGCGCGATGCGCAGCGCGAAGATCGTCGCCGACACCCTGAAGGAAATCCCCGCCTACAACGACATTCCCAAGAAGGAATTCGAGAGCAAGCGCGTGGGCCTGCTGTCCAAGCTCGGCACCTTCCACAAGGCTGCCGCGCAGCTGTGCGGCAGCAGCTACGCCCCACAGTACGTCGACCGCTTCGAGACCGAGCCGGTGGGCGATTCGGGCGGCGGTGACCTGTTCGGTGAAGGCGGCGATGCCCAGGTTGCGCTGGTGGGTACGTCCAACAGCGGCCCTGCCTACAACTTCGCCGGCTTCCTGGAGCAGTACGGCAAGGTCGACATCCTCAACAACGCCGTGTCTGGCGGCGGCTTCGACAGCTCCCTGCTGGCCTACATGACCAGCAAGGAATTCCACGACAAGCCGCCGAAGATCCTCATCTGGGAATTCGCCACCCACTACGACATGGCGCAGAAGAGCTTCTACCGCCAGGCCATGCCGCTGGTGGACAACGGCTGCGCCGACGGCAAGCCGGCCATCAGCCGCAAGGTCAAGCTGCACGCGGGCAGCAACGAGGTGCTACTCAACAGCGGCGCCCTGCCGATCCGCTCGGGCAGCTACACCGCCGACGTCACCTACTCCGACCCCGGTGTGCACGAACTCAAGAACACCATCTGGTACATGAACGGTCGTCGCGAGCAGCTGAAGATCGAGCAGTCCAAGGCCGTGGATACCGGCGGACGCTACGTCTTCGAACTGCGCAACGACGAAGACTGGTCGAACCAGCAGTTCCTCTCCCTGGAGATCGAGGCGCCGGACGACATGCCGGCGGGCCTGGAAGTCGAGGCCAAGCTCTGTCAGACGCCCAAAGCCAAGTCGGCCGACGTGGCCGCCAACTGAAGCGAGGGACAAGCACCATGCCCAGCCTCCACAAGATCAAGACACCCGTTGTCGCCCGCATCGGCCTCACCATCGCGGTGCTCGGCGCGCTGTTCGGCGAAAGCACCACCTACGCCGCCGACCTGATGCCGCCGCCGGGCTACTTCTCCGCCGTCGGCGACAAGGGCAGCAAGAAGGACGCGGACAGTTGCCCCACCGCCCCGACGCCCTACACCGGCAGCCTGCAGTTCACCAGCAAGTACAAGGGTTCGGACTCGGCACGCGCCACCTTCAACGCGGATGCGGACAAGGAGTTCCGCACCCAGATCAAGGACATCACCGACATGGAGCGCGGCGCCACCAAGCTCATCACCCAGTACATGCGCAGCGGCAACAAGGGCGACCTGGACTGCGCGATGAACTGGCTCGACAGCTGGGCGAAGGCCGGCGCGCTGGAAAGCACCGACTTCAACCACACCGGCAAGTCCATGCGCAAATGGGCACTGGGCAGCCTGTCGTCGTCCTACATGCGCCTGAAGTTCTCCAGCAGCCGCCCGCTGGCGGCCTACTCCGAGCAATCGAAGGAGATCGAGAACTGGTTCAGCACCCTGGGCAGCCAGGTGGTGCGCGACTGGAGCGACCTGCCGCTGAAGAAGATCAACAACCACTCCTACTGGGCCGCCTGGTCGGTGATGTCCACCGCCGTGGTGACCAACCGCCGCGACCTGTTCGACTGGTCGGTGCAGGAATTCAAGGTCGCCGCCAACCAGGTGGACAACGACGGCTACCTGCCCAACGAACTCAAGCGCCGCCAGCGTGCGCTGTCGTACCACAACTACTCGCTGCCGCCGCTGACCATGATCGCCGCCTTCGCCCAGGTGAACGGCGTCGACCTGCGCCAGGAAAACAACGGCGCCCTGCAGCGCCTGGCCAACCGCGTGATGCAAGGCGTGGACGACCAGGACGCATTCGACGAGAAAACCGGCAACGACCAGGACATGGCCGACCTGAAGGAGAACAGCAAGTTCGCCTGGCTGGAACCCTACTGCGCGCTCTACAGCTGCGCGCCGAAAACCCAGGACTGGAAGAAGAAGATGGAGCCGTTCAACAGCTTCCGCCTGGGGGGTGAAGTGACCAAGGTTTTCAACCGTCAGGGGGCGGGGAGCTGAGGCCGAAAGGCAAGAGCCCCTCTCCCCCGCCCTCTCCCTGAAGGGAGAGGGAGCTTTCCGAGTGCTCGGGAAGCACTGAGTCAGCCGGCATGCACGAAAACAGCAGCCAGCACGGATACCCCCTCTCCCCAGGGAAAGGGGACTGAGCGGCAACAAGCGAAACACCGAGCCAACCGGCAACTCCGGGCGGCCCCCTCTCCCTTCAGGGAGAGGGCTGGGGAGAGGGAACCCCCAACGCCGAAGTACGGCGAGCAACACCACCCGACCTACGCAACCAAAGACGCGGGCGGGAGCAACAGATTGAGCACCACCAGGGGAGGAATTGGCGGGTTGATCCGGCCTTTCCTTGGGCGTCCACAGTGACGCCGGAAGAAGGGCTGGAGCGGCCTTTGATTTGAAGCTCCAGAGAGAGACGCGGAATGGTCTTTTCTTCCAACGTGTTCCTGTTCCTGTTCCTGCCGGTCTTCCTCGGCTTGTACTACCTGAGCGGGAACCGCTACCGGAACCTCCTGCTGCTGGTCGCCAGCTACATCTTCTACGCCTGGTGGCGGGTGGACTTCCTCCTGCTGTTCGCTGGCGTCACGGTGTTCAACTACTGGATCGGCCTGCGTATCGGGGCCGCCGGCGTACGCACCAAAGCCGCCCAGCGCTGGCTGCTGCTCGGCGTGGTGGTCGACCTCTGCGTGCTGGGCTACTTCAAGTACGCCAACTTCGGCGTGGACAGCCTCAACGAGATCATCACCTCGTTCGGCATGCAGCCCTTCGTGCTGACCCACATCCTGCTGCCCATCGGCATCAGCTTCTACACCTTCGAATCGATCAGCTACATCATCGACGTGTACCGCGGCGACACCCCGGCCACGCACAACCTGATCGACTTCGCGGCCTTCGTGGCGATCTTCCCGCACCTGATCGCCGGCCCCGTGCTGCGCTTCAAGGACCTGGTCGACCAGTTCAACCACCGCACCCACACCGTCGACAAGTTCGCCGAAGGCTGCACCCGCTTCATGCAGGGCTTCGTCAAGAAGGTGTTCATCGCCGACACCCTGGCCGCGGTGGCCGACCACTGCTTCGCGCTACAGAACCCCACCACGGGCGACGCCTGGCTCGGCGCGCTGGCCTACACCGCGCAGCTGTACTTCGACTTCTCCGGCTACAGCGACATGGCCATCGGCCTGGGCCTGATGATGGGCTTCCGCTTCATGGAGAACTTCAACCAGCCCTACATCAGCCAGTCGATCACCGAGTTCTGGCGGCGCTGGCACATCAGCCTGTCCACCTGGCTGCGCGACTACCTGTACATCAGCCTGGGCGGCAACCGCGGCACCACCTTCCAGACCTACCGCAACCTGATCCTCACCATGCTGCTGGGCGGCCTGTGGCACGGCGCCAACGTCACCTACATCATCTGGGGCGCCTGGCACGGCGTGTGGCTGGCCGTCGAGCGCGCCCTGGGCGTGAACGCCGCGCCGCGTGTGCTCAACCCGCTGAAGTGGGCCTTCACCTTCCTGCTGGTGATCGTCGGCTGGGTGATCTTCCGCGCCGAGAACCTGCACGTGGCCTGGCGCATGTACGAAGCCATGTTCAGCTTCGGCGACTGGAAGCTCTCCGAGCTCAACCGCGCCAGCCTCACCGGCCTGCAGGTCGGCACCCTGGTGATCGCCTACCTCGTGCTGGCCTTCTTCGGCATCCGCCAGTTCTACAACCAGCCGATGCAGGACAAGGCACCCAAGGCCGCCGCGAAGACCGAGCAGGTCGACGCCGACGGCCCGGCCAGCGCCCAGCCGCGTACCCCGGCCATGGCCCGGCAGGACCCGGCCGCCATCGCCTATTCGCCCAGCGGCGCCGCCGTCTACCAGCCGCACTGGATGACCCAGCTGCCGGTACTGGCCACCCGACTCGCCCTGCTCCTGCTGTTCGCCGCTTCGGTGCTCAAGCTTTCGGCGCAGAGCTACTCGCCGTTCCTCTACTTCCAGTTCTGAGCGAGGCCGGATCATGCAATCGACCACTCAACCCAAGATCAGCAAACCCCTGCAGTACGCCTACATCGCCGCTTTCGGCGGCATGCTGCTGGGCCTGGCCGGCTGGTCGCTGAAGGCCTTCCCCAGCTTCTCCGCCGCCGAAGGCACCACGGTGCTCAACGGCAAGCTGGCGCACGCCTTCGAAGGCCACTACGACGACGAATTCCCAATCAAGCGCCTGGGCACCAACCTCTGGGCCGCGCTGGACTACACCGTCTTCGACGAGGGCCGCCCCGGCGTGGTGATCGGCAAGGACGGCTGGCTGTTCACCGATGAAGAGTTCAAGCCCGCGCCGACCCAACAGCAGCTCGACGACAACTGGGCGCTGGTGCGCGGTGTGCAGCAGGAACTGGAGCGCCGCGGCGTGAAGCTGGTGCTGGCAATCATCCCGGCCAAGACCCGCCTCTACCCCGAGTTCGTCGGCAAGGAGCAACCCGCCGCCCTGCACGCCTCGCTCTACACCGACTTCCTGCAGCGCGCCCGCCAGGCCGGCATGGCCGCGCCCGAGCTGCTGGGGACGCTGGAGAAAGCCAAGGACAACGGCCAGGTGTTCCTGCGTACCGACACCCACTGGACCCCGCTGGGCGCCGAAGCCGTGGCCCAGCGCCTGGGTGAAAGCATCCGCCAGGGCCAGGGCGCCGACCTGCCGACCCAGACCTTCGTCACCGAGGCCGGCAAGAGCGGCGCGCACAAGGGCGACCTGCTCACCTTCCTGCCGCTGGACCCGCTGTTCACCGACCTGTTGCCGCCCGAAGACCAGCTGGAACAGCGCCAGACCCATCCGGCCGACGACGCCACGGCGGCATCCGAAGGTGGCGGCGACCTGTTCGGCGACAGCGCCCAGCCGCAGATCGCCCTGGTCGGCACCAGCTACAGCGCCAACCCGCGCTGGAACTTCGCTGGCGCGCTGAAGCAGGCGCTGTCGGCGGACGTCATCAACTACGCCAAGGAGGGCAAGGGCCCCCTGGAACCGATGCTCGAACTGCTGCAGGACGAAGGCTTCAAGAAAGCCCCGGCCAAGCTGCTGGTCTGGGAATTCCCCGAACGCTACCTGCCGATGCACAGCGACCTCAGCCAGTTCAACCAGGACTGGCTGGCGCAACTGCGTGCGGACGGTAACCGCGACGAACGCCTGGCTTCCAACCAGGCCGCTCACTGACCCGAACACCCACGGCGCACCAAGCGCTGGAACTGGGCACCTCTTGTGCCCCCCAAGAGAGAAAGACGGAGGTACACCCCATGAACCGACTGAGCATTCGCACCCTGAAGTCGTCCGCCCTCGCCCTCGCCCTGGGCGCCGCATCCTTTGGCGCCTTCGCCGGCGGTGAAGGCGCGCTCTACGGCCCGCAGGCACCCAAGGGCTCCACCTTCGTGCGGGCTTACAACGCCGGCAGCTCCGAGCTGTCCGTCAGCGTCGGCAACGCCACCCTCAACGACATCTCGCCGCTGGGCTCCAGCGACTTCAAGTTCCTCCCGCCCGGCAACTACACCGCCAAGGTCGGCTCCCAGAGCCTGCCGGTGAAACTAGATCCGGACGCCTACTACACCCTCGTCAGCCAGCCTGGCGGCCACCCGCGACTGGTGCCCGAGCCGCCGTTCAAGAACAAGCAGAAGGCCCTGGTCCGCGTGCAGAACCTCAGCGGCAAGGCCCTCACCCTGAAGACCGCCGATGGCAAGACCGAAGTGGTCAGCAACGTCGCCCCGCAAAGCCACGGCGACCGCGAGATCAACCCGGTGAAGGTCAACCTCGCCCTGTTCGACGGCGCCAAGAAGGTCAGCGACCTCAAGCCCGTCACCCTCGAGCGCGGTGAAGTGGTCTGCCTCTACGTCACCGGCGACAGCAAGCTGAACCCGGTGTGGGTGAAGCGTCCGGTGAAGGCGGATTGAGGTCTTGAAGCGGATGGCGCGCCCTAGGGAAGCCCCTCTCCCTAACCCTCTCCCTGAAGGGAGAGGGGACCGTTCGGCGTCAAGCGCACCTATGGCGCTCACTGAAACGCAGAAGTGGCCGGCTGACACAGTTCTCGCCATCCGCACGGATTGCCCCCTCTCCCTTCAGGGAGAGGGCTGGGGAGAGGGTGCCAAGCCCCGCTCCCAAACCTACAAACAGAACAACAAGACCGGCCCCACACCGGCAGCAAGACCCGTGCGCCGCAGCGACGGCAAGCACTGGAGAGGTCACCCAAACCGCAGGCCGGCCCACACGACGTGGTCCGGCAGACAGAACGCAAACGCTTAAGGAGAAACCCGATGATTCCAGTAATTCTTTCCGGTGGCAGCGGCTCGCGACTCTGGCCTCTTTCGCGCAAACAGTATCCCAAGCAGTTCCTGGCCCTGACCGGCGAACACACCCTGTTCCAGCAGACCCTCTCGCGCCTGGTGTTCGAAGGCATGGAGCCGCCGGTCGTGGTCAGCAACCAGGAGCACCGCTTCATCGTCCAGGAGCAACTCGAAGCGCTGGACCTCAAGACCCAGTCCATCCTGCTCGAACCCTTCGGCCGCAATACCGCGCCCGCCGTCGCCATCGCCGCCATGAAGCTCATGGCCGAGGGCCGCGACGAACTGCTGCTGATCCTCCCGGCCGACCACGTGATCGAAGACCAGCG
The DNA here is from genome assembly GCF_012971725.1 of Pseudomonas multiresinivorans. Lineage (NCBI taxonomy): Bacteria > Pseudomonadati > Pseudomonadota > Gammaproteobacteria > Pseudomonadales > Pseudomonadaceae > Pseudomonas > Pseudomonas multiresinivorans. Next base: position 1,939,010 of record NZ_CP048833.1, on the reverse strand, counting down.
TGCCTTCCAGCGCGCCCTGGCCCTTGCCACCAACGCCGCCGAAAAGGGCGAGATGGTGCTCTTCGGCGTTCCCGCCAACCGCCCGGAAACCGGCTACGGCTACATCAAGGCCGGCGACGAGCGCGGCCTGCCGGACGGCGTGATCCGCGTCGAGCGCTTCATCGAGAAGCCCGACGAAACCCGCGCCCAGCAGTTCGTCGAGGACGGCGGCTACTTCTGGAACAGCGGCATGTTCCTGTTCCGCGCCAGCCGCTTCCTCGAGGAGCTGAAGAAGCACGACGCCGACATCTACGACACCTGCCTGCTGGCCCTGGAGCGCAGCCAGCACGACGGCGACCTGATCAGCATCGACGCCGCCACCTTCGAATGCTGCCCGGACAACTCCATCGACTACGCCGTGATGGAAAAGACCCGCCGCGCCTGCGTGGTGCCGCTGTCCGCCGGCTGGAACGACGTCGGCAGCTGGTCGTCGATCTGGGAAGTCCATGACAAGGACGATGACGGCAACGTCACCATGGGCGACGTGATGGTCCACGACAGCCACAACTGCCTGGTGCACGGCAACGGCAAGCTGGTGTCGGTGATCGGCCTGGAAGACATCGTGGTCGTCGAGACCAAGGACGCCATGATGATCGCCCACAAGGATCGCGTGCAGGACGTCAAGAAGGTGGTCAACCAGCTCGACGCTGCCGGCCGCAGCGAGACCCAGAACCACTGCCAGGTCTACCGTCCGTGGGGCTCCTACGACTCGGTGGACATGGGCGGCCGCTTCCAGGTCAAGCACATCTCGGTCAAGCCGGGCGCGCGCCTGTCGCTGCAGATGCACCACCACCGAGCCGAGCACTGGATCGTCGTTTCCGGCACCGCCCAGGTAACCTGCGACGACAAGACCTTCCTGCTCACCGAAAACCAATCCACCTATATCCCGATCGCCTCGGTCCACCGCCTCGCCAACCCCGGCAAGATCCCGCTGGAGATCATTGAAGTGCAATCGGGCAGCTACCTGGGAGAGGACGACATCGAGCGTCTGGAAGACGTCTACGGCCGTACCACCGAGAACGTCGAAGTACAGGCGGTGGTTCGCTGATCTGACGGTCACTGGACCTGGCGCTTCCCCCATCGGCGCCGACGCCCCCGCACCTCGTGGTGCGGGGGCTTTTTTATGCCCGCGCGCGGGCCAGCTTTTCGTAGGAGCGAGCTTGCTCGCGAACCGAATGCCGGCATTCCCCTAACGAAAGCCTTCGTAGGATGGGTGGAGCGCAGCAATACCCATGCTGCCCCGTGCACCGCCATCGATGGGTATCGCTGCGCTCCACGCGATCCTGCGTTGCTCTGGCGTAAAGCGAAGCCCTGATCGCGGACGGAGTCCGCTCCTACAGCTCAGCGTCGGCGCTGGGCGGTTCGCGAGCAAGCTCGCTCCCACATCGCGCGGTATCATGGAGCAGCATCAACCCGCCAACACGATGCTCCTGCTAAGGTATCCACACATCCCCCACGGAGCGCTCCATGCTGTACGGCATCCTGCTGATCGTCACCTGGATCATCCTGCTGATCCGCTACCCTTCCCGCGCCCTGCCGATCTCCGGCGCCGGCCTGGTCGGGTTGGCCTGTGTGATCGCCCTCGCCATCTGGCAGGACAACAGCGAAGCCCGCCAACTGCAGCACCTGGAACTGCGCATCGCCTACCAGCCCGACCAGTGCCCTGCCGACCGCCCCCTGGCCGTGAGCCTGAAGAACGGCTCGAACCACCCCCTCCTGGAACTGCGCTGGAAGGTCGCCGCCTACCGTCCCGGCGACACCACCGACCTTGCCGAAAACCTCTACGAGGCCCCGCGCTACCGCGGCCCCGGCGCGCTGCTCGCCGGTGACAGCTGGAACGACTGCCTGCCGCTGCCGCCGCTGCGCCCCGGCTATCGCGCCAGCACCCTGGAGTTCCGCGCCGAACGGGTGAACGGCCGCTTCGGCAACTGATTCACCTGCCCCGCACAATCCGGTACGGTAGTCCCGCCCACAGCCCAAGGACTGCCAGACCATGCCCCAGCCCGTCGCCCTCATCACCGGTTGCTCCAGCGGTATCGGCCGCGCCCTTGCCGATGCCTTCCAGACCGCCGGCTACCAGGTCTGGGCCACCGCCCGCCGCGATGAAGACGTCGCCGCCCTCGGCCAGGCGGGCTTTCGTGGCGTACTGCTGGACGTCAACGACGAACCCGCTGTGGAGCGCCTTGCCGAGCAGATACTGCGTGAGGTCGGAGGGCTGGACGTGTTGATCAACAACGCCGGCTACGGCGCCATGGGGCCGCTGCTCGACGGCGGCAGCCAGGCGATCCGCAAACAGTTCGAAACCAACGTGTTCGCCGTGGTCGGCGTCACCCGCGCACTGTTCCCCGCCCTGCGCGCCCGGCGCGGGCTGGTGGTGAACATCGGCAGCGTGTCCGGCGTGCTGGTCACGCCCTTCGCCGGCGCGTACTGCGCATCGAAAGCTGCCGTACACGCTCTGAACGATGCACTGCGCCTGGAGCTTGCCCCCTTCGGCATCGAGGTGATGGAAGTGCAGCCCGGCGCCATTGCCTCCAACTTCGGCGCCAACGCCAGCCGCGAGATGGCCGCGGTGGTCAGCGAGGAATCCGCCTGGTGGCCGCTGCGCCAATTCATCCAGGCGCGCGCCGCCGCGTCCCAGGACAAACCCACCCCGGCCGCCGATTTCGCCCGCGAACTGCTGGCCGCGGCACAGCGCTCGCCGCGTCCGCGTCTGGTCCGCATCGGCAACGGCAGCCGGGCCCTGCCGCTGCTCTCGCGCTGGGTGCCCAACGGCCTGCTGGACAAGGTCCTGAAGAAACGCTTCGGCCTCGACGGGCAACTCTGATGGCCTATCAGGTTCGCTACCTCGCCCTCGCCGGTATCCTCGCCGCCTTCTTCCTCAACGTGGTAGCGCGCGGGCTGCTGCGGGTCGGCGGCGTGCCGGCGACGTTGCTGGTGGCAGCGGTGATTGCTGCCGCCATGGCCTTCTGGTTCGCCCGCCGGCACAAGCGGCTGGCCGAGACCGGCGAACGCTGGCGGCTGATTGCGCTATACGGCGGCGGCCTGGCGATCCTCTACGCCATCCTGGTCGGCATGGCGGCGTGGAAGAACACCCCAAGCCCGGCGGCCCTACTGATCTACGCATTGAACTACCTGTGCTATCCCCTGTGCGTCTGGTGGTTCTTCCGTCCCGGCGTGCTCGCGCGCTTTCTGCCTGGCGACAGTCGCTGAGCGAACTTCACGCTTTCTTCACCAGCTTTTCATCCGAACACGACCCGACCCCGCCTAAGGTGACGCAGACCTTGGAGGAGTCCCCATGTCCCTGCCCCAGATTCTCCGCGGCGCCATCGCCGCCGCCCTGCTGAGCACTGCCCTGCAGAGCATTAGCCCGCTCGCCCTGGCCGCCGGCACGACGCCGGCCGACTGGGCGAAGCCTGTGGACAAGTCGTTCAACCTCTACCAGATGTCGCCGACCCTCTATCGCAGCGCCCTGCCCGGCAGCGCCGATCTGCCCGAGCTGCAACGTCTGCAGGTGAAGACCGTGGTGAGCTTCATCAAGGACGACGACCGCGAATGGATCGGCCAGCACGATATCGAGGCCGTGAGCTTCCCGACCCATGCCGACCGCGTCGACGACGCCGATGTACTGAAGGTCCTGCGCATCCTGCAAAGCGCTGAACAGAACGGCCCGGTGCTGATGCACTGCAAGCACGGGCGCGACCGCACCGGCCTGTTCGCCGCCATGTACCGCACGGTGATCCAGGGCTGGAGCAAGGAAGACGCGCTCAAGGAAATGACCCAGGGCGGCTTCGGTGCCGAGGACGACATGACCGACGCCATCGCCTATGTGCAGAAGGCCGACATCGGCCAGTTGCAGCAGGCCCTGGCAAGTGGCGAATGCAGCACCTCGGCCTTCGCCGGCTGCCAGCTCAAGGGCTGGCTGGCGGACACCTTCGGCGAGGAACGGTCGCCGCACCCGGCGCACTGATCGGCGGCCTGTCACACCGAATCGGCGAGAGTGCGGTAGCTTATCCGCACCTTTACCGTTTCACAGGCTCGCCATGACCGCTTCCCGCTTCAGCGCCGTTACCCACACCCGCTATATCGACCACGCCGGCCTGGATGCCTTCTGCGCCGACTACGACGGCTTCCTGCTCGACCTCTGGGGCGTACTGATCGACGGCGTCGACGTCTTCCCCGGCGCCCTCGACTGGCTCGCCCGCCGCGCCGCCGAAGGCAAGCCGGTGTGGTTCCTCAGCAACGCCTCGCGCAGCGTCCCGGAGATGGCCGACACCCTGGTGCGGCTGGGCGTCTCCCGCGAGCTGTTTGCCGGCATCACCACCTCCGGCCAACTGGCCATCGACGCTTTCACCCATGAACGCGAATTCCAGCGCGGCGGCATCTACACCGTCGGCGTGGGCGATGCGCTGACCACCTGGCCGGCAGACATCCGCGAACGCTTCTGCGACGACATCCACGCAGCGTCGATGATCCTCGGCGTCGGCAGCTTCCCGCAGGACGAACTGGAAGAGCGCTTCGCCCCGCTGCGTGGCGCCACCGAAAAACCGTTCCTGTGCGCGAACCCGGACCGTGTGGTGGTCTCCGGCGGCCAAACGGTGTTCGGCGCCGGCCGCCTGGCCGAAGCCTTCGCGGAAGAAGGCGGCAAGGTTCACTGGTACGGCAAGCCCGATCCCTCCGCCTTCCGCATCGCCCAGCGACAGTTGGAGGCGCGCGGCGCGAAGCACATCCTGTTCGTCGGCGACTCCCTGGTGACCGACGTCCCCGGCGCGCTGGCCGCGCGTATCGACACCCTCTGGCTCGCCGCCACCGGCATTCACCGCCAGGCGCTGGGCGTGCCGTTCAATGGCGCGCTGGACCCGGAAAAGACCAACGCATTGCTCGATGGCTACCCAATTCGTCCGCACTTTGCCGCGCCGGGGCTGGTCTGACATCAGGACACCGGCCTGAATCCGACCTGCCATGAACGAACTGATCGACCTGCTGCAATGGCCAGCCATGCTGGTCACCGTCCTCGCCGCCTGGCTGGTCGGCTCCCGCGACCGCAAGCGGCGCAAGGTGGGCTTCTGGGTGTTCCTCGCCAGCAACGCGCTATGGATCGCCTGGGGCCTGCCGGCCCATGCGTACGCACTGGTGCTCCTGCAGCTGTGCCTGGCGGCCATGAACATCCGTGGCAGCTACAAGAACCGCAAGGGCGAGCAGGCCGAGGGCTGAACCGCTTTCGTAGGAGCGAGCTTGCTCGCGAACCGCATGGCACCAGAGCTGGGCTGTTCGCGAGCAAGCTCGCTCCTACGAAGAGCCCTGGGCTCCGCTCCGCCCTACGCGACTTGCATGCCGCCGTATGAGCGCCGCGATCTGGCCGCCAACGAAAACGGGAGCCGAAGCTCCCGTTGTCATTCATTGGATCAGATCACTGCGCCGCCGCAGCCGCGCCGTCGGAATGCTCCGCGTTGCGGCTCTGCGGATTGACGATCACGGTGGCGGTGATGCCCGCCGCCAGCAGCACGCCGTCCGGCACTTCGTCGATGTGGATGCGCACCGGCACGCGCTGGGCCAGGCGCACCCAGTTGAAGGTCGGGTTGACGTCGGCCACCAGCTCGCGGCTCTCGGGGTTGTCGCGGTCGTAGATGGCGCGGGCGATGCTTTCGACGTGGCCCTTCAGGCGCTCGCCGCTCATCAGTTGCAGCTCCGCCGGGTCGCCGACGCGGATGTGCGGCAGCTTGGTTTCTTCGAAGTAGCCGTAGATCCAGTAGGAGTTCTCGTCGACCACGGCCATCTTCGCCTCGCCGACGCGGGCGTAGTCGCCACGGTGCACGTTGAGGTTGGTCACGTAGCCGTCCACCGAGGCGCGCACCTGGGTGCGTTCCAGGTTCAGCTTGGCAGCGTCCAGCGCGGCCAGCGCCTGCTGGTAGTCGGCCTCGGAGGCGGCGGCGGTGTTGCTGGCGTCGTCCAGGCTCTCGCGGGAAACCACTTCCTCGTCCATGGCGCGGCGGCGCTTGGCGTTGAGCTGGCGCATCTGCAGGGTGGCCTTGCGTGAGGCGACCAGGGCTTCGGCCTGCTTCACGGCGATCTGGTAATGGTCCGGGTCGATCTGCATCAGCAGGTCGCCTTTCTTCACCTGCTGGTTGTCGCGCACCGGTACGTCGACCACCACGCCGGAAACGTCGGCGGCGACGTTGATGATGTCGGCGCGCACCCGGCCGTCGCGGGTCCAGGGCGTATCCATGTAGTTCACCCAGAGGGCGCGGCCGATCAACGCGGCGACCGCCAGGATGATCAGGGTCGCCAGCAGGCTGATGATGGATTTGAGAGTCATGGGTGCACGCTCGTTACTTATAGATAGTGAGGGACAGCCCGCCGAACAGGCAGGCGAACAGGCACACGCGGAACAGCGCCGGGTGCCACGTGTAGCGGTACAGGCCGACGGAAGCGAGGATGCGGTCGATGCCCCAGCAGATCACTGCGGCAACGAGGAACATCAGGGTCAGGGTCGGCATGTAGACCCCGTGGAACGCGATCTCGCGGGGTAGGTCAGGCAACATGGGTGGTTCTTCCAGAAGAGGTTTCGCCATCGCGCAGCGGCGACTGCGGGTCGAGCAGGCTGCTGCGGATGAAGTGCAGGTAGCTGAGCACGCGGCGCAGCGGCGAGCTTTCGAAGTCTGGTGCGCGCGGCTCGTCGGTGGTCTTCACGCAATCGATGGCCTGTTCCACGGCAGCCAGGGCGCGCTCGCGGTTGGCCTCGCAGGGTTTGACGAACAGGCGGATCAGCGCACGGCCCATGGCGCGGATCGACTGCCGCCAGGGCATCGATTCGGCGTAGCAGGGCTCACTCGGCAGGTTCTCCTGCTCGACGCGCAGCTCGATGATCGAATGGCCGATTTCCAGCACCACGAAGGTCCAGCGCAGCAGACGGCGCTGCATCTGCGGGCTGCGCGCGGCTACGCCGTAGGCCTGGTTGAGCAGGTCGCGGGTGCCGCTCTCGAAGGACGAGACGAGGCCGTCGAGCTTGCCGCTGATGGCTTCCACCACGCGCAGGCGCAGGTCCTTCTCCAGGCGCCGCCACAGCCAGGCGCTGGTGGGCGGCATGATCACTGCGGCCACCACGGCGGCCAGGCTCTGCGACAGCACCAGGGCGATGTACTCGTTGAGCATGCGGCCCGGATCGTAGACGGTGAGGTTCGCCGGGATCGCGCCGAAGCTGAAGAACACCAGCAGGCCCAGGCCGTAGCCGGCGTATTTGGGCTTGATCGAGAAGAACGCGCCCACCGCAAACACCGGCGCCAGCGCGAAGGCCAGCAGGGCGAAGCCGTCCAGGTGCGGGAACACGAAGAAGGTTTCCGAGAAGCCGAGGATCGCCGCGAAGAAGGTACCCACGGCCATCTGCATGGCCATCTTCGCCGGGTCCGGCGCGGCCGAGACCAGCGCGGCGACGGCGGCGGCATTGAGCACGAAGGTGCTGCCGCTGGGCCAGGCGGTCTCGATCCAGAACAGGCCGAACACCAGCACCATCAGCGCGGTACGGCCGCCCGCAACCAGCGAGGCGACCAGGTTGGCCTTGGGCGAGAAGCCGTGCTTCCAGTTCTCCCGCTCGTGCTTGTGCGCGGCCAGGGAGGCGTGGGTCAGGGCGTAGTTGTAGAGGTCGTCGGCCAGGCGGTAGAGCAGCTCGCCGGCGGTGTTGTAGTCCAGCAGCGCGGCAGGATCATCCTGCTCGTCCAGCAGTTGCGCACGGCCGGAACGGATGCACTGCATCATCCGCGTGCGGTGGCTTTCCAGCTGCGCGGCTAGTCGCTCGGCATCGCGGTCGGTGACCGACTGGCCGCGCCACGGGGCGAGTACCTGGGCCAGTTCGTCCAGGCATGGCTGCAAGGCGCGCAACACCGCATCCGCTTGCTGTGCCCGCAGCCGCGCCAGCAACTGGTGCAGCGCGTGGTAGCGGGTGGTGAGGACCATGAACTCGTTGTTCAGGCGCGACAGGCGGCCGGAACGCAGGCGCATGTGCGGGTCTTCGAAACGGGTGACGCTGCGCAGCGCCTCCAGGCCCACGGCCTGGGAAGCGAAGGCGACGTTGGATGCCTCGAACCTGCTGCGATCACCGCCGCCAAGGTTGTCCAGTACGAAGCCGGCGAAGGCGCCGAAACGCTGGTACAGCGCGCTGCGCATGGCCGTGCTGGAGGTCTGCGGGAACAGCGTGGCGCTGACCACCATGGAGCAGAGAATCCCCAGACTGATTTCCAGCACGCGCCAGATGGCCGACATGAACGCGGCTTCCGGGTGCAGGGTGGCGGGCAGGCCGATCAGCGTGGCGGTGTAGCCGGCGAGCACGCAGGCGTAGGAGCGGAAGTCGCGGTAGCGTGCGGCGCCGACGGTGCACAGGCCGATCCACAGCGCCGAGACCAGCAGGAACAGCTCGCGCTGCTGGGCGAAGATCGCGATCAACGCGACCATCACGGTCAGCCCGACGACGCTGCCGAGAATCCGGTAGAAGCTCTTGGCGAACACCTGGCCGCTTTGCGGCTGCATGACGATGAACACGGTGATGGTCGCCGTGCTCGGCTGCGGCAGCTCCAGGCGCATCGCCAGCCACAGGGTCAGCAGCGCGGCGAGCAGCACCTTGGCGATGTACACCCAGGTGACGCCGTCGCTGCGTCCCCACTCCAGCAGCGCGCGACGCAGGGCGTCGAGCGGTGTCGGATGGGCGCTGAAGTCGTTCGCCGCCATATCAGCGCCCGGCTCCCTGAGCCGCGCGGACGTCGACGGTTTCCGGGACCATCTTCTGCTCTTTCGGGCCTTCCTGCTTGTCCATCAGGCCGCCGCCGAGGGCGACGACGAGGCCGGCATGGGTGGCCAGGCGTGCGGCGCGAACCTGCTGTTCCACCAACTGCTGCTGGAACAGGCGGGTCTGCGCGTTGAGCACGTTGAGGTAGTCGGTCAGGCCGCCACGGTACGCCTTGGTGGCGATGTCGTAGGTGCGCTGGGCCGACGCCACGGACTTCTCGGCGAACCCTTGCTGCAGCTCCATGGAGTGCATGCGGATCAGGTGATCGGAGATGCCCTTGAGCGCGTTGATCAGTGTCTGGTTGTACTGCGCCACGGCGGCGTCGTAGCCCGCCGATTCCTGGCTCAGCTGCGAGCGGCGGCGGCCGCCGTCGAAGATCGGCAGGGAGATGGCCGGGCCGACGCCGTAGGTGAATTTCTCGGCGTTGAGGAATTCCAGCATGCCGCCGCCGACGGCGCTGTAGCCGATGCTCGCGACCAGGTCGACGTTGGGATAGAACTCGGCACGGGCGACGTCCACGCCCTTGGCCTGGGCGGCGACTTTCCAGCGGCTGGCGACCACGTCCGGGCGGTGGCCGAGCAGTTCCATCGGCAGCTTGCTGGGCAGGCCGGGGCCTTCGGCGAGCTTGAGGCTCGGGCGCCGGATCGAGGCGCCGGCGCCGGGGCCTTTGCCGGCCAGCGCGGCGAGCTGGTTGCGGGTCAGCTGGATTTCCTCGTCCACCGCTTCGATCTTGCGTTCGGTCTCCGGCAGCGGGACTTCCGCCTGGCTGACTTCGAAATGCGTGCCGATGCCGCCATCGAGGCGACGCTGGGCCAGGGCGAGGATGCCCTGTTGCTGGGCCAGCATGGCCTTACCGATGTCCAGCTCGGCGTATTGCAGCGACAGCTGGATGTAGGCGCGGACGATGTTGCTCTCCAGCTCCAGCTGGGCCACGCGCGCCTCGGCGGCGGTCATCTTGGCGATGTCGACATAGCGCTCGGTGTTGCTGCGCTCGCGGCCCCAGAGGTCCAGCGAATAGCTCAGGCCCAGGGCGGCGTTGTTGTTCCAGGTGGTGGTGTCGGCCAGGTCACCCGGGCCGTAGAAATAGTCGGTCGGCCAGCGGTGGCGGGTCAGCGAAGCATCTCCGCTGATCTGCGGCGACTCGGCGGACTCGGCGACGCCGGCCATGGCCATGGCCATGCGCACCCGCGCCTCGGCCTGGGCCAGGGTCGGGCTGCCGTCCAGCGCAGTCTGCACCCAGCTATTCAACTGCGGATCGCCATAGGCGCGCCACCACTGCTCGGCGGGCCAGCCAGCTTCCTGGTTGGCGTGCGCGATGGCGGCGTCGGTGGCCAGCTCGGTGTCGCCCATGCGCTGTTCCTGCGGGGCGATGCCGTTGGTGCTGATACATCCGGCGATTGTTGAAAAAATGACAAAGGAGCCGACGAACGTCAGTCCTTTCACGAGGTGACGCGACACGGTGGAGGTCCTGGAAGTGGTCTAGCTTTTCAGCGTGGGGCTTTTAAGCGTGGAGAGCCGGCAAAGCCAGTTGCGGCGATTGAATTCTAGGGACGGGAAAGGGAACGGATAAGCCGGCTGTTTTGTGATTGTTTATTACCGATAATGAAACAATGTGTGTCGCCATCCATGTGACAATAGGCCGCCCCCGCTCTGCTCCGCGCATTGCCACCCATCAAGGACATGCCGGCGGCGGCGACGTATCGCTTCATCGACGTCGCCATCCGGGACAGACGCCCCACTGACGAGGCCCCAATGGACACACTGCAGACCATGCGTGCGTTCGCCTGTGTCGCGGAAACCGGCAGTTTCACCGCCGCCGCTCAGCAGCTGAACACCACCACCGCCTACGTATCCCGCGCGGTCGCCAATCTGGAGTCCCACCTGCGGACCCGCCTGCTCAACCGCACCACCCGGCGAATCGCCCTGACCGAGGCCGGCCAGCGCTACCTGCTGCGCTGCGAGCAGATCCTCGCCTACGTCGAGGAAGCCGAAGCCGAGGCCAGTGACGCCCACGCCCGCCCCGCCGGGCGCCTGCGCGTGCATTCGATGACCGGCATCGGCCAGCACTACGTGATCCGCGCCATTGCCAACTACCGCCAGCTGCACCCGGACGTTACCTTCGAGCTGACCATGGCCAATCGCGTGCCGGACCTGCTCGACGAAGGCTTCGACGTGGCCATCGTGGTCGCCTCGGAACTGCCTGATTCGGGCCTGGTGTCCCAGCGCATCGGCGAGACCTACAGCATTCTCTGCGCCTCGCCCGACTACCTGGCCCGACGCGGCACGCCGAAGACGCCCACCGAACTGATGGAGCACGACTGCCTGCGCCTGATCAGCCCGGTGCTGCCGCTGGACAAATGGCTGTTCGACGGCCCCAACGGCCAGGAAATGATCACCCTCGGCCCCTCGCCCTTCCAGGTGAATGTCGGCGACGCCATGACCGAGGCCATCGGCTCCGGCATGGGCATCAGCGCCCTGCCCGTCTACTCGGCGATCGACGGCCTGCGCGACGGCTCGCTGGTGCGCGTGCTGCCGCACTACAAGCTGCAGATCCTCAACGTCTACGCGCTGTACCCGTCGCGGCAGTACCTGGACGCGAAGATCAAGACCTGGGTAGCCTACCTGCGCGAGAACCTCCCCGGCGTGCTCCAGGCCGATGGCGCCGGCCTCGCCGATGTGGGACCCTGACCACCCTTTTCGTCGTGTTTCGCGGGCAAGCTCACTGTGTAACTCCCTACCCCGGTGTTCAGTGAGCTTGCCCGCGAACCCATCTTCTTTCCCTCCCCATGCTCCCATCCTCGTGTAGGAGCGAGGGGGACGCCCAGTTCTTGCTCGCGAACAGATTCCCCGGTCACTCCGGCACTACGCGGTTCGCGAGCAAGCTCGCTCCTACGAAGAGCCATGTTCGATAGCCGCCCACCACGCACGCAAGCCTTGCGCCGCTCTGGTCCGCCAGTGTTAGGGTAAAGCCCCTTTCCGCTTCCCAGCCGTCCGACCGCCATGAAAAAGAACGTCTTCGTCTTCAGCCGCCTAGCCCCGGAACACCTCGACCGCCTGCGCAGCCAGTTCAACGTCACCGTGCTCGACCCCAAGCAGGGCGACGTCGACGCGCAGCTTGCCGCGGCCCTGCCGGAAACCCACGGCATGATCGGCGTCGGTCGGCCGCTGGGCGAGAAGCAACTGGCCCAGGCCACGCAGCTGGAAGTCATCTCCAGCGTCTCGGTGGGCTATGACAACTACGACCTGGATTACCTGAACCAGCGCGGCATCCCGCTGACCAACACCCCGGACGTGCTCACCGAAACCACCGCCGACCTGGGCTTCTCGCTGATCATGGCCGCCGCCCGACGCACCGCAGAACTGGATGCATGGACCAAGGCCGGCCAGTGGAAGCGCACCGTGGACGCCCAGCATTTCGGCGTCGACGTGCACGGCAAGAAGCTCGGCATCCTCGGCCTGGGCCGCATCGGCGCAGCCATCGCCCGTCGCGGCCACTTCGGCTTCAACATGGACATCCTCTACCACGGCAACAGCCGCAAGCCGGAGCTGGAGCAGAAACTGGGCGCGCGTTTCTGCGGCTTCGATGAACTGTTGGGCGAGGCGGATTTCGTCTGCGTAGTGGTGCCGCTGTCAGACAAGACCCGCAAGCTGATCGGCAAGCGCGAGCTGGAGCTGATGAAGCCCACCGGCATCCTGGTCAACATCGCCCGTGGCCAGGTGATCGACGAAGCCGCGCTGGTGGAAGCGCTGCAGGAGAAGCGCATTCTCGCCGCCGGCCTGGACGTCTACGAGAAGGAACCGCTGGCCGAGTCGCCGCTGTTCACCCTGCCCAACGCCGTGACCCTGCCGCACATCGGCTCGGCGACCCATGAAACCCGCCGCGCCATGGCCGAATGCGCGCTGGATAATTTCGAAGCGGCGCTGCGCGGCGAGCGACCGAAGAATCTGGTCAACCCGCAGGCGTGGAAAGACTGACTTCGAGCAGCTCTTCGTAGGAGCGGACTCCGTCCGCGATGTTTCCCGGCCGCTGATAAGCATCGCGGACGAAGTCCGCTCCTACGGTAGATTTCCTCACTTACCCTCCAGCAAGCTCGCGCCTACAGGTTCACGCCCGTGCTGGCTGCAACACCGGCCTGGGCTTGCGGAACACCAGCACGTTGCCGGCCATCACCAGCCCCAGCCCGGCCAACGCCGGCAGGCTCCACTGGTAACCTTCCGCGAAGGCCGAGACGTTCAGCGCCACCACCGGGAACAGTACGGTGCAATAGGCCGCACGCTCCGGGCCCATGCGCCCGACCAGTGTCAGGTAGGCGGTAAAGCCGATCACCGAGCCGGGAATCGCCAGGTACAGCAGCGACCAGACGTACTGCGGGCTGCCGTCGAAGGTCAGCGGGACGCCCCGCACGAGGCAGATGCCCAGCAGGATCAGCGAGCCGTAGAGCATGCCCCAGGCATTGGTCGACAGCGGCCGCAGCCCGGCCTTCTGCTGCAGGCTCGACAACAGGTTGCCCGCCGAGAAACACAGTGTGCCAAGCAAAGCCAATCCCAGTCCGTAGAAGGTCTCCCGCGTCGCCTGGTGCCCCGACAACTCCGGCCAGAACAACAGCGCCAGGCCAACCAGCCCGAACGCACCGCCGCCCAGCACGTTGGGCGCGATCCGCTGGCCGAAGAAGATTCGCGCATTCAGCGCATTCCAGAGCGTCGCCGTGGAGAACACCACGGCTATCAGGCCACTCGGCACCCATTGGCTGGCGGTGTAGAAGCACAGGAAGTTCACGCAGAACAGGCACAACCCCTGGGCGAAGCAGATCGCCTGCCCGCGCCGGCCCAACGGTTGCAGCCGCCGCGACACCAGCAGCAGGACGAACAGCACCAGCGCCGCCAGGCTGAAGCGGTAGGCAATGGACAGCGGAATGGCGACGGCGCCGACCTGCAGCTTGATGGCGATCCAGGTGGTGCCCCAGATGAGCACCGTGAGCAGGTAGAGCGAGAGATTCATGGCGATCTCCAGATGACTGGAGGAACAGTCTCCCGCCCTGCCCCGGCGCCGGCTTGCAGATTCTTGCGCTTATTGCGACAACCGGGCTGGCAAGGCGCGCCCGCGCGGGTAGAGTGAAGGCAGCAGAGGAACACCCATGTCAGCCATTTCGCAGCTCGAAGTCTTCCAGTCGATGAACGCCTCGCCCAACGCCCGCCTGGAGCGTTGCGCGGAGCTGGGCGACGGGCTGTCCGCGGCGATCTGGAGCAATAGCCACGACGCCCGCGATTACCACGCCCCCAGCCACCACACGCTGTCCTGCTACCTGAACGACGGCACCGGCACCTTCCGCCGCGGCGCGCCGGGCAGCAAGGGCGCGCCGGACAAGCTGTGCGTGATGCCGGCCGGCGCCGAGTCGGCGTGGATCGTCAACGGCGACATCCGCCTGGCCCACCTCTATATCGGCCAGGAGCAGTTCGCCCTGGGCTGCATCCGCCTGCTCGACCGCGAACCGCGCGAACTGCAACTGCACGAACGCACCTTCCTCGAAGACCCGCAGCAGGCCACGCGCTTCCGCCAGCTGGTGAAGCTGGACTGGCACGAACCGGGTGAACGCATCCGCACCAGCACCCTGGCCCATGACCTGATCGATCACCTGCTGCTGAACCAGGTTGGCCTGCGGGAAGGGTTGAAACTCAAGGGCGGATTGGCGCCGACCATGCGCCGACGCGTGGCCGAATACATCGAGCAGCGCCTGGACCAGCCACTGTCGCTGGGCGAGCTGGCGATGCAGACGGCGCTATCGGAATACCACTTCGCGCGGATGTTCCGCGAGAGCTTCGGCATGCCGCCGCACCAGTATGTTCTGGCCCGCCGCGTGGCCCTGGCGCAGCGCCTGCTGCGCGATACGCGCCAGCCGCTGAGCCAAGTGGCGCTGGCTTGCGGGTTTTCCAGCGCCAGCCATTTCGCCAACCGCTTCAGGTCGGTGGTGGGTGGCACGCCGGGAGAGTATCGGCAGGCGTTCGAGGAATAGGCCGCTGGCCGATCCTGCGCAAACTCCCGACCTGTAGGAGCGAGCTTGCTCGCGAACCGCGCACCACCGGATCAATCAAGAAATCTGTTCGCGAGCAAGCTCGCTCCTACAAGAGCCTGAAGCGTCAGCCGAGTACGGCCAGCACGCCACCAATCACCGGCATCGCCGCCGCTGTCGGTAGCGCCCAGCGCGGTCGCCAGGCCAGCAGCAGGACCAGCGCAGCTCCCGCGATCATCAACAGGCACGCCCAATAGACGATGCCCAGTTCCATGCCGATGATGTGGATCGCATAAGCCAGCGCCAGCGCGCCATCCACCAGCGCCACGATACGCAACAGACGCACACGGGACTCCGTGGGCGCATTACCGAACAGATCGCGGTGATGGCGCGACAGCGACAGGCAGGCCGCCGCCAGCGCCAGCAGGTTGAGACCGAACACCAGCAGCATCAGGCGAACTCCTCGTTACGGGCACGACGTGCACGGGCGGGCTCGGCGCGCTCCTGGCCCAATCGCCAGCCGAGGAAGGCGCACAACCCGCCGATCAGCAGCAGGCCGAGATCGATGCCGACCATCATCCAGTCGCCGTTGGCGACATGCGTCGATACCCGTCCCGGCTCGGGGCCGAACAGGCTCAGCACCGGCAGCAGCAACGCCAGCGCCGCCAGGGCGACGAACTGCTCACGAGCCATGGCTCGGCTACCCCGACGCAGCAGCGCGTGGAGCAGCGCCAGCAGCCAGATCACCACGAAGGCGGTAGCCTCCCAGCGCGTACGTTGCAGCAGATCGGCCGGCAGCAGCCGTGAAGCCGCCAGTAGGCCGAGCGAGGCAATCGGCAAGCCACCACAAACCGCGCCGTTGAGCGTCCGCACCAGCGCCACGCCCCGGTGGCCACGGGTTTCACGCTTGCTCACCCAGACCTGCAGGCCACCGAAGACCATCACGCAGCCCACCAGGCCGAGTACGAAGTACATCACCCGCAACAGGTCGTTGCCGAACTGCGCCATGTGCAGGCCGGTCAACCAGGCGTAGGTCTTGTAACCCGGCTTGTAGGGCTTCTGCACATGCAGCAGCGCGCCGCTGCCGGAGTCGAAGGACACGGTGCGCTGGTCGTTGACCATGCCCTTGTCCACCGCCTTGCGGATCTGCACCATCGCCGCCGCATCGCCCGGATTCTCGATGTTGATCCAGCCGACCTGGCTATCGTCGCCCCAGGCTTCGCGGGTCTTGAGGATCATATTGTCGATGGACTTGGTCGCCTTCGCCGGCTTGCCCAGCGCTTCACGGTCGAAGGCGCCCTGCACGTCATGGAAGAAATGCTCCATGTCGTTCTTGTAGGCCACCTTGATGCCGGCGGTCATGTAGAAGGTGATGAAGATCGCCAGCCCCGTGTACGCCATCAACAGATGGAACGGCAGGCCAAGCACGCCGAGCACGTTGTGCGCATCCAGCCAGGCGCGCTGCTTCGCCGCCTTCGGGCGAAGGGTGAAGAAGTCCTTGAAGATGCGCCGGTGGACGATCACCCCGCTGACCAGCGCCACAAGCATGAACACACCGGCCACCCCGACCACGTAAAGGCCGATCATCCCGCCGTGCAGTTCGTAGTGCAGTTCGAGGAAGAAGTTGCCGCCGACGGTCCTGGGCAATACCTCGCCGCTCTGGGCGTCCACCAGGAAGGACTGGAACTCGCTGAAGTCCGCCGGCTCCCAGCCGGCGGTCCAGTACGGCATGCGATCGGTGGGCGGGTGCATCCAGTAGCCGTGGGCCTTGGGCGCGCGCAGGGCGATCAGCTCACGCACCTGGTCGGCACCGACTTTCACCTCTTCCAGCTTGTGCAGCTGCGGCGTCATCCAGCGGGTGAGCTCCTTGTCGAACACCGCCACCGTGCCGGAGAAAAGCACGACGAAGAGAATCCAGCTGACCAGCAGCCCGCTCCAGGTGTGCAGGCCGGACATCGATTGGCGCAGGCTCATGGGCGAACCCCGTAGCCAGTAGGCAGGAAGGCGGCCAGGCCCAGCACGATGCTCAGCGCCACCGGCGCCCACACCGCGCGCCAGGGACTTTTCGCGCCGAAGGCATAGAGGATCGCCGCGACCCAGACGATGAAGCAGGCCAGGCTGGCCAGCGACACGCGATCCGAGCGCGACATCGGCAGGTAGACGCTGAAGAAGGCCGTGGCGGTGTAGGCCAGGGCATAGCCGCCGACCACGGCGCTGAGGATGCGGGCAGCGATGGCTCCGGCCTGGGTTGCGCTCATGGTTGGGTGCTCGAACGGTTCGGGCGCGGGGAAACGCACATCGAGGTGAATCCTGCGAGGCGGCCCGGGCACTGCCCAGGCGCGCGATTGAAAAGCGGAATTATATGATATTGGTTCTCAATTAAAAGAACTCAGCAGCGCCGTTTGTGAGCATCTGTGTCGGAAATTCGCTGAACGGCATAGGTCGCGGTCACATCCATGGCACGCAACAGGCTGTTCATCATCAGGTCGGCTTCAGCCGTGACACGCAGGGGCGGCGGCCCCGGCAGGATCCGGGAAAGACCCGGTGTCAGTTCGACGGCGGCCACCACCGTGCCCTTGCCGAACAGGTATTCGTAGATCAGCAGGTAGTCCGTGTCCGGCAGGTCCTTGTACTCCGCGACTCTGCGCAGCACGTTGATCGCGCCGATGATCCAGTCCCGGCTTTCGGTGAATTCCAGCACGCCCAGGCTCCAGGTCTGGGTCGCATCGTCGTAGTGGTTCCAGGCCGGCGAGCGCAGGTGCTGGCTCCAGCCCGCGACCCAGGCCGCCGCGGTGGTGCCCTGCCCCAGTTCGCAGAGTTCGCTCCAGGTGAGGCCGCCTTGCCGTTGGCGATTCCCCTCCAGCCACTGCTCGAGATCCTTGAAGCAGGCCGCGGAGCCTGCTTCCCGGGAGAGGAATTCCTCGAGCCTGGAGCGACTGATGGAGACCTTCAGGTACAACTGGCACGGTTCGGCCATAGGATTTCCTCTTCTTCTGATCCAACGATTCACCTCGGGATGCTCACCGCGCCCTGAGAGGCTGAATCGATAATCCTAGAGGTTCGCCTCGACCGGGTTTCGCCCGCCCTTTTCGACTGTGAAGTCGTATCCTTCCGATACTCCTGTACAACCGTTCAATTTTCCTCAGGCATTTCCGCCCACCTCGGAGCGATCGCCCTCCCTGGCGACAGGCTTACCAGCGGTACGTCGCCGAGCCCGTGACAATGCGACCATTGCCGTAGATGCAACGGGTGGCGTCGTAGCAACCGGCGATGTACTCGCGATCGGTGAGGTTGTTGGCGTTGACTGCGAAGCGCCAGGGGCCCGTCTGGTAATGCACCGCAGCATCAAGCAGGGTGTAGCTGGGCACATTCAGCGAGTTGTCCGGGGCGCCTGGGCTGCGGCCGCTGTAGCGTACGCCACCGCCAAAGCCGAAACCTTTCAGCTCACCGTCACGCAGGGTGTAGTCGGCCCACAACGAAGCCAGGTTGCGCGGCGTGGGAATGCTGATCGGGGTCTTGCCATCGCTCTCGTCGTTGGCCTTGGTGTTCTTCACGTCCTGGTAGGTGTAGGTGGCGATCAGGTTCAACTCGTCGGTCAGGCTGGCGACGCCTTCCAGTTCCAGGCCGCGGGAGCGGATTTCGCCGGTCTGCACGCTGCTGTTGGGATGGGTCGGGTCCGGATCGAGGGTCAGCACGTCGCGCTGGGTGATCTCGAACACGGCGGCGGTCAGCGAACTGTCCGAGCCCTTGGGCTGGAACTTCACGCCCACTTCGTACTGCTTGGCCTTCGTCGGGTCGAAGGGCTTGCCTGCGTAGTCGGTGCCGGCGTTGGGCGTGAAGCCCTCGCTGTAGCTGAAGTACGGCGCCAGGCCGTTATCGGCGAGGTAGACCAGCCCCACCCGGCCACTGAAGGCCTCATCCTTCTGGCTGGCATGGGTGCTGCCGGCGGTGCTGCTGTTGTCGGTGCTGGAGCTGGCCCAGTCGTAACGCCCGCCCAGGGAAAGCACCCAGTGTTCGTCGAAGTGCAGTTGGTCCTGCAGGTACACGCCGGTCTGACGCTGGGTCTGATCGGTGTAGGTCCAGTCGTCCGCGGTGAAGGCGGACTTGTCCACAGGGCCGTAGGACGGGCCGCCATACAGGTCCAGCGGCGTGGTCATGATGTAGGCCTGCGGGTCCTCGGTCTTCTGCCGCTGCCAGTCCAGGCCGAGCAGCAGGGTGTGACGCAGCCAGCCGGTGCTGAAGTCGGCCTGGGCCTGGTTGTCCAGGGTCCAGCGTTCGTACTTGGGATTCTCGATGCCGGCGAAGCGCAGCAGGGTGCGGTCGTCACCACCGTCCATGCCCCAGTAGCCGGTGGTACCAGCGCCGTAAACCATGTTGTCGTTGAGATCGAGATGGGCGTAGCGCAGGTTCTGGCGGACCTGCCAGACATCGTTCAGGCGCGTCTCGAACTCATAGCCGATGCCGTACTGGGTCTTCTCGTACTTGGAGAAGTGCTCATCGCCGGTGAAGTAGCTGCGGTGGATCTTGCCGTAGGCGCTGCGGTGAAGGCTCCCATCCGCCGGGAGGAAATTATCCTGGGCGTTGGTATCGTCCTTCAGATAGCTCGCCATGACGGTCAGATGGGTGTCCTCATCCGGCTGCCAGGTCAGTGACGGCGCCAGGGCCAGGCGCTTGTCCTCCCAGGGCGTGTCGCGAATATCACCCTCGTGGCCGACCATCACCACGCGGTAGCTCCACACGCCGGCATCATCCAGCGGGCCGGTCGTGTCGATGCCCAGTTGCTTGCGCGCATCGCTGCCGTATTGCACCTGGACTTCATGGCTGGCGACGGTGCTCGGCCGCTTCGATACCTGGTTGATCACCCCACCCGGATCGCCCTGGCCATACAGCACACCCGCCGGGCCGCGCAGCACTTCCACGCGTTCGAGCATGTAGGGATCGACCATCCAGCTGGCGAGGTTGATGGTGCTGGGCAGTTGCAGCCCGTCCTGGTAGGTGGTCGGCGAGAAGCCACGGATCACCGTGTACCAATCGGAACGGTTGTTCGAGCCGTAGGAGGACACGCCGGGGGTATAGCGCAGCGCCTCGTTCACCGACTGCACGCCCTGGGCCTCCATGCGATCGCGGGTCACCACGGAGATAGACTGCGGAGTCTCGTGGATCGGCGTATCGGTCTTGGTCGCGGTGACGCTGCGCCTGGCCACGTACCCCTGCACCGGGCCCTTGGGATCTTCCGCGGCCTGCCCGGTGATGGTCTGCGCCTTCATTTCCAGCGCGCCCTCGGTGGCGCTGGGCTGCAGGCGGTAGCTGCCGTCTTCGCTGGCTTCGGCCGCCAGGCCACTGCCGGACAGCAGCACGGCAAAACCGGCGCTCACCGAATAGTCGCCGTTCAGGCCATTGCTGCGCTGATTCCCGGTCAGCGCCGGGTCGAAGGTCAGCAGCACGCCCGCTTGGCGGGCGTAGGCATTGAGAGCATCTTCCAGACTGCCGGCGGGTACGCTGAAATGTTGCGCGGCGGAGGCCGCAAACGCGGTGGAGTGCGGCAGCAGCGGCAGGCTGGCGACCAGGCCGAAAGCGGCGATACGTAACGCGCGAGCCAGCGGCAGCAGGGGCGCGGTGGGAACGGCAGGCATGAAGATTCCTTGTGCAGAGAAGCGGGACTGCACAGAGGCCGTACGACAAAAGGAAACCTGCAGGCCGATCTGAAAATATTTTCTGTCAGCGTCCGCGCGCCTGCTCCATGGCCCTTTCCAGCCCCTGGAAAACGAGTGGCGAGAGGCACTGCGCGACGTTGAAGCGCAGGTAACCGGTGGCGCTCTGGCTCAGGCTGAAAACGTTGCCCGGCGCCAGCACCAGGTTGTCCGCCAGGGCCGCGCGCGAGACTTCGGCAGCGTCCAGCCCTTCCGGCAGGCAAGCCCAGACGAACACCCCGCCGCGCGGCTCCAGCCAGGGCTGGATATCCAGCGCGCGCAAGCGCAGCAGCGTCTCGCCCATGGCGTCGGCCAGGCGCCCGCGCAGGCTGTCCAGGTGGCGGCGGTAGCTGCCCTTGCGCAGCAGCTCGAAGAGCATCTCGGCACTGAACGGGCTGTTGCCGAAGCTGGTCGCCAGCTTCAGGTCCACCAGGCGCTCGCACCATTCCGGCTGGGTGGCGATGTAGCCGCAGCGCACCGAAGCCGACAGCGTCTTGGAGAAGCTGCCAACCTGGATCACCCGCTCCAGCCCGTCGAAGGCCGACAGGCGCGGCGCGCTTTCGTGCTCGAAGTCGCCGAAGATATCGTCCTCGACGATCAGCAGGTCATGGGCCTCGGCCAGCTTCAGCAGACGATGGGCGACCAGCGGCGAGAGCACCGCGCCGGTGGGGTTATGGAAGGCCGAGTTGGTGATGTACAGGCGCGGGCGGTGCTGCTCCAGCAGGCCCGCCATGGCGGCGACGTCCGGCCCGGTCGGCGTATAGGGCACACCGACGACCTGCACCCGATGGGCACGCAGCAGGGCCTGGAAGTTGAAGTAGCCCGGGTCGTCCACCAGCACGCAGTCGCCGGGTTCCAGCAGGAAGCGGCAGATCAGGTCGATGGCCTGGGTGCCGTTGTCGGTCAGCACTATCTGCTGCGGGCCCACCGGCACGCCGTAATCACCCAGCCGCCGCGCCAGCTGTTCGCGCAGGCCGGAGTGACCGTAGGGGCGACCATATTCCAGCAGGCTGGATTGCGGCGCGCGGGCAATCTGCCGCAGCGCGCGGCGCAGTTCTTCCTCCGGCAGCCAGGACGGCGGCAGCCAGCCGCAACCGGGCTTGAGCGAGGTATCCGCGGCTTCCAGCGACTGCCGGGAAATCCACAGCGGGTCGATGCTGCGGTCCAGCGCCGGGCCGACGTCCGCCAGGGACAGCGGCGGCGCATGGCCGGCCACATAGAAACCGGAGCCACGCCGCGCAGCGATCACGCCGTCGGCGGCCAGCCGGTCGTAGGCCTCCACGACGGTGGTCTTGGACACCTCCAGCTGCTCGGCCAGCTGGCGAATCGACGGCAGCCGTTCACCCGGCACCAGCGCCCGCGCCGCCAGGCGCTCGCGCACATGCTGCATCACCGAATCGACCCGTGTGCTCTTTGGCCTGCCCATGTCGCCCTCGCCTGCCCTGGATTTTTTACCGAGGCAATTTGTACCGGGATAATTTACGGACAGTTTGCGCAAATTGTACCTTTCTGTCACTGGCCGCCCGGCAGCTCTGCGCGCATCCTCCAGGCTCGCTCTCCTGCCGGATGCTCCCCATGAACAACTCCCACACCCTCGCCTCGAACAGCCACCTCGGCGGCTGGCTCAGTGGCTTCCTCGGCGTACTCATCTTCAGCGGCTCTCTCCCGGCGACGCGGGTAGCGGTGGCCGACTTCGATCCGACCTTCCTCACCCTGGCCCGCGCCAGCATCGCCGGCCTGCTGGCGGCGGCGATCCTCATCCTGCTGCGGCAGAAGCTGCCGGCGCGCAAGGACCTGATCCCCCTGCTGGTGGTGGCCGGTGGCGTGGTGGTGGGTTTCCCGCTGCTCACCGCGCTCGCGCTCAAGCACGTCAACTCGGCCCACGCCATCGTCTTCGTCGGCCTGCTGCCGCTGGCTACCGCGCTGTTCGGCGTGATCCGCGCCGGCGAGCAACCACGCCCGGCGTTCTGGATCTGCTCGCTGCTGGGCAGCGCCGTGGTGGCCGGCTTCGCCCTGTCGCAGAGCGGAGCGGGCAACTTCACCGGCGACCTGCTGATGCTGGCTGCGGTCGTCGTCTGCGGCCTGGGCTACGCCGAGGGTGGCCGCATCGCCCGTCACCTGGGCAGCTGGCAGGTGATCTGCTGGGTGCTGGTGCTGTCGCTGCCGCTGATGCTGCCGCTGGCCTGGTATACCCAGCCGCAGACCTTCAGCGGCGCCAGTTGGCCGGCCTGGCTGAGCCTGGGCTACGTGTCGCTGTTCAGCATGCTGATCGGCTTCTTCTTCTGGTATCACGGCCTGGCCACCGGCGGCATCGCCGCGGTCGGCCAGCTTCAACTGCTGCAGCCGTTCTTCGGCCTGGCGCTGGCCGGCCTGCTGCTGCACGAGCAGATCAGCCCGCTGATGGCCGGCGCCACCGTCGCAGTGGTGCTGTGCGTCGCCGGGGCAAAACGCTTCGCCCGCTGACCGCCGGTTTCCTTCCGCGTCCCGCCCGAGAAGAATCGCGGTATCATCGGGCGTTTGCGTACTCGGCTGGACTGCCGGAAGGACACTCGGATGAAGCCACCCGCCGAATCTCCACTGCCTGCCGTGGAGCGCGACGAACTCGCGCCCCGGCCACGGCTGACGCTGGGCAGCCACGTGCACAGCGGCTTCGACCTGCGCAGCGGGCGCATGCAGAACATCTCCCGGCACCGCGCCGCGCTGGCCTTCCTGTATGGCGACATGCCGGTCTCGGGCAGTGTCACCCCGCGCTCGGGCCGCGAGATCCGGGTGTTCCGCGATGACCAGATCGTCCGTGTCAGCCGCGAACTGGAGCTGGAGCATGCCTGGCGCCTGGACCTGCGCGAACTCGGCTTCAAGCCGGCGATGCGCCGCAGCGATGCCCTGGAAGACAGCGCCGGGGAAATGTTCGAACTGCCCGACGACAGCGCCTGGCAGGAATTCATGCGCGAGGGCCTGTCCCGGCTGCGCGAGCAGGGCTGGGAAATCGACATCCGCCCGGAGTTCGTCTTCGACCTGACACCGGTCGAGAACTGGTACGCCGAGATCGAGGAAACCGACGACCGCCAGTGGTTCGACCTGGAACTGGGCATCGAGGTGGAAGGCCGGCGCATCAGCCTGCTGCCGGCGCTGATCGAGCTGATCCGGCGCATGCCGGCGCTGCTCGACCCGGTCGCCCTCGCCCGCCATGCCGACGATGAACAACTGGTGCTGCGCCTGGATGCCGGGCGCAACCCGGTCCACACCTGGCAGACCGCGTCCGACCGACCGCTGCGCGTCTCGCTGCCCTTCGGCAAGCTCAAGCCGATGCTCAGCACGCTGTCCGAGTTCTACCTCGGCGAACAGCTGCCGGTACGCCGCCTGCGCATGGGCGCGCCGGACGCCGCGCGCCTGACCGAACTGGAAGAACTGCCGCTGACCTGGCAGGGCGGCGAGCAATTGCGCGAGATCGCCCACCGCCTGCGCGACTACCGCGCGCAACCGGCGCAGATCCCCGCCGGCCTCAACGCCGAGCTGCGCGCCTACCAGCACGAAGGCCTGAGCTGGATGCAGACCCTGCGCGAAGTCGGCGCCAGCGGCATCCTCGCCGACGACATGGGCCTGGGCAAGACGCTGCAGTCCCTCGCCCACGTGCTGCTGGAAAAACAGGCCGGGCGCCTGACCAGCCCGGCGCTGGTGATCATGCCCACCAGCCTGATCCCCAACTGGCTCGACGAGGCCGAGCGCTTCACTCCGGAGCTGCGCGTACTCGCGCTGCACGGCGCCGGCCGGCGCAAGGCGTTCGCGAAGATCGCCGAGCACGACCTGATCCTCACCACCTATGCCCTGCTGCCGCGCGATGCCGAGAAGCTCGGCCAGCACGAGTATCACCTGCTGATCCTCGACGAAGCGCAGAACATCAAGAACGCTACCACCAAGGCGGCCCAGGCCGCGCGTCACCTGCGCGCGCGCAATCGCCTGTGCCTGACGGGCACGCCGCTGGAGAATCACCTGGGCGAGCTGTGGTCGCTGTTCCACTTCCTGCTGCCGGGCTGGCTGGGCGACGCCCGGCAGTTCGCCGTGGACTACCGCACGCCCATCGAGCGCCACGGTGACCAGGGCCGTCTGGCGCACCTGGCAGCACGCATCCGCCCGTTCCTGCTGCGCCGCACCAAGGAACAGGTCGCCTCGGAGCTGCCGCCCAAGAGCGAATTCATCCAGCACATCGAGCTCAGCGAGGCGCAACGCGACCTCTACGAGACCGTGCGCCTGGCGCTGGACCGCAAGGTGCGCGACGAGATCGCCCGCCGAGGCCTGGCGCGCAGCCGCATCATCATCCTCGAGGCGCTGCTCAAGCTGCGCCAGGTGTGCTGCGACATCCGCCTGGTGAACAAGGAAGCTCCGCCGCCCACCGGCAAGTCCGCCCGCGCGGTAACCTCGGGCAAGCTGGTCTACCTGCTCGACATGCTCGAAGAGTTGCTCGCCGAAGGCCGCCGCGTGCTGGTGTTCTCGCAGTTCACCTCGATGCTCGCGTTGATCGGCGAGGCCCTGGCCGAACGCAATCTGGAATACGCCCTGCTCACCGGCGACACCCGCGACCGCCGCGCGCCGGTGAAGGATTTCCAGGAAGGCCGCGTGCCGCTGTTCCTGATCAGCCTGAAGGCCGGTGGTGTGGGCCTGAACCTTACCGCCGCCGATACCGTGATCCACTACGATCCCTGGTGGAACCCGGCCGCGGAAAACCAGGCCAGCGACCGTGCCTACCGCATCGGCCAGGACAAGCCGGTATTCGTCTACAAGCTGATCGCCCGCGGCACGGTGGAAGAGAAGATCCAGCGGCTGCAGCGCGACAAGGCCGCGCTGGCCGCCGGCATCCTCGAAGGCACCGGCGCCGACTGGCAACTGGACGACGCGGATATCGACGCACTCTTCGCACCGCTGCCCAAGGCGGTGTGATTGCCAGCGGAGCGCCGCCGCGCAAACGAACAGGCTCCTGCGGAAAACGCCTCGGGAGCCTTGGACATTGGCCTCAGGCCAACGGCACCAGCGTCACCCACCAGCGCGTACGGTACTGCGCGCGCACTGGCAGGCTGCGTTGCAGCGCGGCAATGGCTTGCTCGGGCTGGTCCAGGGGGAACACGCCGGAAATGGCCAGGTTGGCGACGGCCAGATCGCAGCGCAGCACGCCGGGGCGATAGCGCGCCAGTTCGGCACACAGGCGGCCGAGCGTCCATTGCCGCGCCACCAGGTAACCATCGCTCCACGCCAGTGAATCGGCCTCCAGCGTCGTTTCGCCGTACAGCCCCTTGCGGTCGAAACGGGCCTGGCGGCCGGCCTCGATGACACCGGCCGACTCATTGCGCAGCGCGGGCATGACCGCTACCGCGCCTTCCTGCACCGAAAGCCGTGCATCACTGCCGTCCAGGCGTACGGCGAATCGCGTGCCCAGCGCCTTCAGACGCCCCAGCGGCGTATCGACCCAGAAGGCACGGCCGGCGCTGTCCGGAGCGGTCTGTACCAGCATCTCGCCGGCGTACAGGCGCACGCGTCGAGTGTGGGCGTCGTAGGCTATATCCACGGCGCTGTCGGTGTTGAGCTGCAGCCAGCCACCATCGGGCAGGGCGACGCGCCGGCGCTCGCCCACCGATGTGCGCTGCTGCGCCAGCCAGGGCGAGTCGCGCAAACCCAGGCTGCCACTGCCCACCACCGCCGCAGTACCGGCGAGCAGCAGCAGGCTTTTCAGGGCGCGGCGGCGCGCCGGGTCGACGGCGGCCTGGCGCAGCGAACGGCTGGCCATGGCCGGCGCCATGCCGCCCAGGCGCCCGTCGAAGAACTCCAGGCGTTGCCAGGCCTGTTCGTGGGCCGGGTCGGATGCGCGCCACTGCTGGCAGGCAGCGAGCTCGTCAGCGGCGGCCAGCCCCGAGGCCAGGCGTACACGCCAGCCAATGGCCTGTTCCACCACCGAATGGTCCAGACGCTGGGCCGCGTCCAGGGCGCCAACGCGGTTCATGAGTAGAGCGCCTTGTAGCAGTGACCGAAAGCCTGGGTCATGTATTGCTGCACCGAACTGAGGGAAACGCCCAGGCGCTCGGCGATCTGCGGGTAGGTCAGGCCATCGAGCTGCGACAGCAGGAAGGCGCTGCGGACTACCGGCCGCAGGCCATCCAGCAAGCGATCGATCTCCATCAGGGTTTCCAGCACGATGGCCCGCTCCTCGGCGGACGGCGCCTCGGCCTCCGGCTGCCGGGCCAGGCTGTCGAGCCAGGCGCGCTCCAGGGTCTGGCGGCGGAAGTGATCGATCATCAACCCGCGGGCAACGGCGGCCAGGAAGGCGCGTGGCTCGCGCAGGCCCCTGAGTTCCTGGCGCCCGAGCAGGCGGACGAAGGTATCCTGCGCCAGGTCGGCCGCCTGGTGACGGCACTCCAGCCGGCGATAGAGCCAGCCGAGCAGCCAGGAGTGATGGCCGGCATAGAGTTCGCCGATCTGCGAGTGGTGTGTGGTCGACGTCACGAGTGCCCCCTGCGCGCGAACGCCAGGCATCGAGGTGCAGCTGAAAGCACACCTCAAATGCGAAAACTTATCATTTGCGCGAAAGATGCCATGACGGCCCCGCCACGGCAAGCGCCACGTGTGCCGTGACGATCATCGGCAGGGACGGAAGTACCGGTTGTCCCCAGCGGGAACGACGAGCCAGCAGCAACTGCCCGACCGTAAATCGGACGTGCCCGCCGATGGAGAATTGCCTGACAGACCGAACGGTAAACCCACTACATCGCCCGGCCCCGATCCAGGAGAATCTACTGCTGCGCCGAATCAACCAGCCCCGACCCTGGAACAGGCAGAAATTCCAGGAGAACCGGAGCGCTTGCCGGCGCAGATGTTGTCCCCCAAGCCCTGGCTCGCCTGTCGATTGAGCCGGGGCTTTTTTCTGGCGCTACGCCTGCACTTCAGCGCATCCCCCAGCCATGGCTGACCAGCACCGACTGCCCAGTGAGCGCCGCCGAGGGGAAGCTGGCCAGGAACAGCACCGTCTGCGCCACATCCTCCACGGTGGTGAACTGGCCATCCACGGTGCCGCCGAGCATCACCTGCTTCACCACCGCTTCCTCGCTGATGCCCAGTTCCTTCGCCTGCTCGGGAATCTGCTTCTCCACCAGCGGCGTGCGCACGAAGCCGGGGCAGACCACATGGGAGCGCACGCCCTGCGGCCCGCCCTCCTTGGCCAGGGTGCGGGCCAGGCCGAGCAGGCCGTGCTTGGCGGTGACGTAGGCGGATTTCAGCGGCGAAGCTTCATGGGAATGCACCGAGCCCATGTAGATCACCACGCCACCGCGCTTGGCCGGGTACATATGGCGCAGCACGGCGCGAGTGGTGAGGAAGGCGCCGTCCAGGTGGATGGCGAGCATCTTCTTCCAGTCAGCGAAGGCGAAGTCCTGGATCGGGTTGACGATCTGGATGCCGGCGTTGGAGACCAGGATGTCGATGCCGCCGAAGGTGGCGACCACCTGATCGATGCCGCTGTCCACGGCCTGCTCGTCGGTCACGTCCATGACCACCGCCAGGGCCCTTCCGCCGGCTGCCCCGATCTCATCCGCCACCTGCTGGGCGGCGCCCTGCTGCAGATCGGCGATGGCCACGGCCGCGCCCGCCTGCGCCAGCGTCAGGGCGATCTGCCTGCCGATGCCGCTGGCCGCGCCGGTGACCACCGCAACCTTGCCGTTCAATGGATTCATCACAGAGCTCCCGCAGAGATAGGAACTCTCACTCTAGACGGATCAGTCGCGCGTCAGTTCGATATTGCCGTCGCGCTGTTGGCGATAGACCGTATACGGCAGCACCAGGGTGTCGGTGGCGGCGCTGAGCACGCCGTCGAACAAGGGCCAGTAGAGCCCCAGGGGAGCGTCCGGCACGGGCGGGGAAAGGCCTGCACTGCGCTGGTAGCTGCCTCCCGGGTCACCATGCAGCGCGCAGAAGTTATAGGCAACGCCGCTGTAGATGCGAGGAATCTCGGTGCAATAGGTCCTGCCCAGTTTCAACTCTTTCACGCTCTCATGGGCATCGCTATCCAGCGTCCTGACCGAGCCGCACCCGGCAATGGCAGTGGTGAGGATCAGCGTTGTGAACAGACGAGTGAGCATTCGTTCATCTCCCTGGGGCCCGCGCAGTCTTACCGAAGCTCGATGCTGCCGTCGCGATTCTGTCGATAGAGGGTGTAAGGCAAGGCCAGCGTATCGACGACGCCAGAGAAGGCCATGTCGAGCAGCGGCAGGATCGGCGGGCCGAAAGTGAAGTTGGCCGGTGTCGGCGCTGGCGTGTAGCCGGAATCGGCTGGCGGCTCGCCGTAAAGCTGGCAGGCATCCCAGACCACGCCGCCGTAAACCCGCGGAATAGCCCCGCAGTAGGTGCCCTTGAGTTTCAGGTCATCGGCGTCCACCACATCATCACTGCGCAGCGTGTGGTAGGACCCGCAACCACTGAGCAGCGCGGCAGCGAGCAGCAGCCAGGAACGAGACAGCGTCATATCGAAACTCCCTCTCGATAACGAAGGTGGCAGCCTACCAGCCCTTGAGCTGGTCCCAGCGCCAGTTGCGGTACTGATAGACCAGTGTACCCAGCAATCCGTAGGCCGCCGCCATGGCGAAGAGAACAAGAATCCGGTCGGCCACCGCTGAAAGTGGCAGGTTCATCTGGTTCATCTCCACCACTGCGCGAATCGCCCAGGTGGAAGGTATCGCGTCGGCCAGCAGCTGCACCCACTGCGGCATGGCCTGAGGCGGCCAGGTGAAGCCGGCCATATAGAACAGCGGCAGGGTGATGAAGGTCATGGTCAGGTAGACCGCCTCCTCCGAGGGCAGCACCTCGGCGATGAATTCGCTCATGGCGATCACCGCCAGCAGGAACGGCAGCACCAGCCCCATCAGCATGAAGAACGACGCGGTCTGCCGGTAACCCATCATCCACGGCCAGATCACGTAGAAGAGCATCGCCAGCACCGTCCAGATCGACAGCTGGGCGGCGTACCGGCCAAAACGCGTGGATGCCGGCTGGCGCAGCGAACGCGGGGTGCCGCCGCGCAGGTTGAGATTCACCCGCGTGCAGGAGAGCAACAGGCTGTGTTGCAGGATCAGCGTCACCAGCCCTGGCAGCACAATGGCCGCGAAGCTGGTACCGGGGTTGAACAGGTCGGTGAGCTGGCCGATGGCCGGTTGCAGCAGGACGTTCGACTGCTGCCCGGAGAAGCCCCCGCGCATCAGCCGTTCGCGGTTGTAGCGCAGCGACAGTTCGGTGTAGGTGGCGCTGATATCCTGCTGGATCTGCCCGTTGGCCATGCGGTTGGTGGCATCGCCGAAGATCGGCACGGTGACTGCTTCACCACGCAGCACGCGCTTCTCGAAATCCACGGGAATCACCACGATCCCGAACAGCTCGCGCCAGGCGAGATCGCGCTGGGCTTCAGGCAATTGGTCGTAGGCACGCACGGCGATCTTCGGCGCAGCGTCGAGCTGGCGGATCAGTTCGCGGGACACCGAGCTGTGATCCATGTCGATCACCGCCACCGGCAGGTCGTCCATGGTGCGATGGGCGTATGGCAGGGTGGTCAGCGTCACCGACAACACCATCAACAGCCACAGCGGCTTGCCGAGCATGTTGCCCAGGGACTGGCGGAACACGGACCAGAAGTTCTCCATGGCGGTTCCTTACGCCGGGCTCAGGTCGAGGCGCCGGCGCAGGCGCATCTTGGCGATCATGTAGGCGATCAGCGGGTAGAGCAGCAGCTTGCAGCAGGTATAGAGCCCGGACTCGGCCGGCGCCCTGCGCAGGAACTGGTCGAACAGGCCGTGCAGGGTATGGGTCAGCGGCTCGGCCTCGGAGATGATGCGGGCGATCTGCGGCATCGCCAGCTCCGGCAGCAAGACGCCGGAATAGGTCTGCGCCACACCGATCAGCAGGCCGATCAGCGAATAGGCGCTGAAGCGGTTGGCGGTAAAGATGAACAGCATCAGCCCCACGCTCTGCGCCGCTGCCACATAGCAGACGGTGATCGCCAGCATCCACCAGGGATTGCCGTTGATCCGCGCGCCATTGATCTCCACCAGCAGGAACAGCTCGACCATGAGCAAAGTACTGAACAGCAATGTGTAGGGCGCCATCTTGCCCAGTAGACGTGCCCCCAGGGCCTTGGCCCGCAGGATGTGTGGCGAGGACGCGCGCAGCTCCGGAGCCTCCCGGGCCAGCACGTGCACCGTGGCGACGATCACGAACAGCTGCAGCAGATGCACGATGGCGGCGAACTGCTGGAAGTAGATGTAGTTGCCGCTGGCATTGAACAGGCTTTCATAGGACACGCTGATACTGGCCAGCGCCGGCATGCTGCGATCCATGCCCACGGCCAGGCGCGGGCGCAGCTCGGCGTTGACCGAACTCATGAGGCCGCTGAAATCCTGGGTCGAGTAGAAGCCGGCGGAATAGAACAGCGAGTTGTAGTAGAGCTCGGCAACGGGCTGACGACCCGACAGCGCATCCGCCTCGAAGTCGCGGGGGATATACAGCAGCGCATAGTCGTCGGCCATGCGCAGGCGGCGCAGGCCTTCCTGCAGGCCGCCGCCGAGCACCTCGACCTTGGCGTGGGAGCCGGCATCCAGCTCGCGAACGATGCGGCGCGACAGGCTGCTGTGGTCGGCATCGACCACCGCCACCGGCATGTCCAGCAACGTGCCCGCCTGGTAAACGCCACTGATCACCACGAACAGCAGCAACGGCCAGAGCCAGCCGAGCCAGTGGATGGTCCAGCTGCGCAGGGCGACCCGCGTCTCGCTACCGAAGGCCTGGGCGAAGCGCCGCAGGTTGCTCCTTACTGCTTCCACTGCCACAGCGCGCTCATCCCGGGTCGCAGGCCTGCCACCGGTTGCTCCGGATAGAGGCGCACCTCGAAGGTCTTCAGGTCGAAGTCACCGGTGGCGCGGGTGGCCCGCTTGGTCGCGAAATCGCCCAAAGGCGCGATGTAGCTGACCTTGGCCTTCACCTCGGCGCCCTTCAATGCCGGAACCTGGATGGCCACTTCATCGCCTTTCTTCACATCCGCAAGGATGTCTTCCCGCAGGTTGAAGACGAAATAGCTGTCGGACAGTCGCACCAGCGTGAGCAACGGGCTGTAGGCATTGACCAGCTCGCCCTGCTCCGCCGGGATCGGCCCGACCTCGCCGTCCACCGGTGCCACCACGTTGAGGTCGTCGGTCTGGGCCTGCAGTTCGAGAATCTGCGCGTCGGCTCGGCGCACGGCAGCTTCCAGCGCCTGCCGGCGCTCCTCGCGGTCGCCCTGGTTGCCCTGGTCGAGATTGGCCTGGGCCTCGGCGACGCGGTTGCGCGCCACGTCGCGGCCGCGGCGGGAAAGGTCCATCTGCGCCTGGGAAACGAAGCCGCGCCCGGCCAGTTCCTCATTGCGCTGGTACTCCAGCTCGGCATTGCGCAACTCGGCCTGGGCCTGGGACAGGCTGGCCTGCAGGGCGCGCAGGGTTTCCTCGCGGGTGCCGTGGAGAGATTCGTCGAGATTGGCCTGCACCTGGTTGCGCGCAGCGCGCAGGGAGTCCAGCTGGGCCTGCAGCTCCGGGCTGCTGAGGGAAATCAGCACCTGGCCCTGCTTCACGTCGTCACCACGCCGCACATGCAGTACTTCGACCCGACCCTTGGCCTTGGAGGCGACAATGACATTGGTGGCGTCCGCTTCACCCTGCAGCAACAGCGGCTGGGTATGCAGGCGCAGGTAAAGGGTGATGGCGATGATCACCAGGATCAGCAGGGGTGCGAACAGCTTCCATCCCTTCATGGAGTGGTCTTCTCAGGCGGCGGATGCACCGATGGTAGTGCATCCGCCGCCCAAGCGGCGGCTCTGGATCAAGCCGGCGGGCGATCAGCGCTCGTCGTCGCTGATCAGATCGCGCTCACCGCCACCCCGTTGCGTGGAGCTCGGCGAGGGGAAGCGCGAGGAGGCGTAACGCACCACAAGGATCGCCAGCGCCAGCAGCAACAGCGCCACCGAGACCAGGATGATGCCGTCGTCGGGCACGTGGTTGTGCTGGATGTCGGCGATCATCAGGCGGGTCAGCGCGGTCATCGCCACGTAGATCAGGAAGCGCACCGGCATGTGGTTGGTCTTGAAGTAGATGCCAACCATCGCACCCAATTCGAGGTAGATGAACAGCAGCAGGATGTCGTCGATGCTCGCATGGCCCTTGCCGACCATCTCGCCGAAGGCCACCGCCGCCGACCAGAACACCGTGCCCCCGATGGCGAACAGCGCCAGGTAGTGGAAGCCCTCCACCAGCAGATTGCCCAGGGATTCGGCACAGCCGTGCATCCGTTCGCTCAGGCGCTCGGCCCAGTTCTGTTTCATTCGTCGGTTCTCCGCAATACAAGGCTTGGTTGGCGTGAAGCCTGCAAGTGCTACGCCATTGATCTTGCGCAGTCATGGCACAGATCGACTGCGCGAATATGACTGCGAACTTTTTCGGCTGCGCCCCGGTCCATCCAGAGGCACGCCCCACAACAGGCAGGAACGAGTGATGGATAGTCCCTTTCAGACGCTGACCGACGCCTTTCAGGACCAATACCGCGTCAACTTCAGCGTTGAACGGCCCGACGGCAGCATCGTCCTTACCCTCTCCACCGAAGAGGGTGTGACCGCGCGCCGGCTGATCCGCAATCCCCAGCTGCAGGACCCGGAGCAACTCCAGCGCTTCATCCAGAGCATCCGGTTCGGCATCGCCATCGAGCAAGGCGGCACAGCGCCGCAGCTGCTGGCTGCCATGACGCGCGGCGATAACGGCCTGCCGATCGCGTCCTGACGTCTCCCTCCGCAAGAACTCCTTCCTTCAGAGCCATCTGACTGACGATTCATTGCGCCAGTCACCTGGCGCGCTGGCGCGCGCCAACAGGGCGTGCGCACCGCTTTGGGCCGCCCACCGATGCTGGCCAGATACAGGCACTTACCCTTCCTGCGTCTACGCTGCTGACAACGATTCGCACAGCAGCAGTAGCATTGCGCAATCACTTTACTGTATAAACAACCAGTAAATTTGCTCCCCCCAATCAAAGAGAAGGCACAGAGGTGATGAATGGCCGTCGAAGTGGTGTACCGCAGCAGCCGCGATCCGGAGCGCCTGTTCATGGATAAGGCAGAAGCCGACCGGCACGACAAGATGCTGGAACTGGCGGAAACGCTGGCCGAGGTACTGGAGAAGGCGGTGCCTTCGCTCAAGGAAGATCAGCTCGAGGAGATCGGCATCTTCATGGCCAAGAATCGCGACGCCTTCGCCCGGGCCTTCAAGAACCAGCCCGATGCGCTCAACGACATCTTCAGCGAGGGCGCCGCCGAGGAGTGACGTACGGCGGCACGAAGCTCAGTGCCCTGAATATTCCCCGTAGAGAATCCGCTCAGCCAGCTTGTCGGCCACCCGGGCCGGCGACAAGTGATCGGCCTGTGCGTGGGCATAGACTTCGGTCAGGCGCTCGGCGATACGAGACAGGTGCGCGGTAATGGTCGGCAGTGACTCGCCCTGGTGCTGCAGGGCCACGTAGATCAAGCCGCCGGAGTTGATCACGTAGTCCGGTGCATAGAGGATGCCCCTGCCCTCCAGTTCATCTGACACCTCAGGATGCGCCAGCTGATTATTGGCCGCTCCGGCGACGGCAGCACAGCGCAGGTGGCCCACTGTCTGAGAAGTCAGCACACCGCCCAACCCGCAGGGCGCAAGGATGTCGCAAGGGGTAGTGAGCAACGCTTCATTGGGCACCGGGCGCGCACCCAGTTGCTCCACGGCGAGCTGCACCTTGCCTGCGTCGATATCGCTGACCAGCAGTTCGGCGCCCGCCGCCGACAGATGTTCGGCCAGCGCATACCCCACGTTCCCCAGTCCCTGGATCGCTACGCGCAGCCCATCGAGATCATCACTGCCCAGGCGCGCCTGGGCGCTGGCGCGAATGCCGGCGAAAACGCCCAGAGCGGTATGCGGGGAAGGATCGCCACCGCTGGTGGTACTGGTGACATGGCGGGTGAACTGGGCGATGCAGTCCATGTCGGCGCTCGAGGTGCCGCTGTCTACCGCCGTGATGTACGCGCCGCCCAGGGAATCGATCGCGCGACCGAAGGCTTCGAAGAGTTCGCCGCGATTATTGACGTGCGGGGCGCGCAGGATCACCGCCTTGCCGCCGCCCTGGCGCAGGCCGGCCAACGCCGCCTTGTAGCTCATGCCCTGGGCCAGGCGCGCGGCGTCGCGCAGCGCGGCGTCATAACTGGGATAAGGAAGATAGCGACAGCCACCCAGCGCCGGCCCGAGTCGGGAGTTGTGGATGGCGATGATGGCCTTGAGTCCCGTGGCCGGGTCCTGGAAGAGATGCAGCGACTCGAGCCGGGTGGCTTCCATCATGTCGAACATGGCGGCGCTCCCTTGCTGTGGGTGGACAACGGTCCGTAGACGGACCTTCCTGAGTATAGGCAGCGCCTGTCACATCACCTTCACGGGCGACGACCGCACCACTGGACGAGCACCCATTGCTCCGGTTACAACCGCAGGGTCAGCCGGAGAACGCCATGGACCCGCGTCAAGCCTGCCTTGCCTGCCTTGCCCAGGACCCGCCAGCCCTGTTCGAAGCCGCTCTGTGGATCGCCACCGAGCACGAGCCGCACCTGCCGCCGGAACATGCGCTGCGGCTCTTCGACTCGCTCGCCCACCAGGTCGCAGTAGCGCTGCCCCAGGGCACCGGCGATGCGGAGCGTGCGCAGTTCCTGCTGCGCCGGTTGAGCGAACTGGGCTTTGCCGAGGATGACGAGTACCCATTGCACCCGCGCGCCGCCCTGCTCCCCCAGGTTCTGCAACGCCGCCACGGCCAACCGCTGTCATTGGCGCTGATCGCCCTGGAGATGGCGCGCCGCAATGGCATCACCCTGGTCGGCGTGAACTTTCCAGGCCGTTTCCTGCTACGGGTGCCCGGCGCCGACCACCTGCTCGACCCGGCCACCGGCCGCCGTCTTTATACCCGCGACTGCCGCGACCTGCTGGCTCGCCAGATGGGCGCCAGCGTCGAGCTGTCCGCCGAGCACCTGCGCACGGCCAGCGCTACCGATATGCTGCAGCGCCTGTCACGCAATCTGCGTCAACTGCACCTCGCTGCCGGGGAACCACTGGCGGCATTGAAGGATGCCCAGCGCGTGCTGGAACTGGGGCCGCCCAGCGCCAGCGATCACCTCGCGCGCGCCGACCTCTACCACGTGCTGGACTGCCCGCAGGCGGAACGCTACGACCTCGAACGGGCCATGCTGCTCAGCGAAGATGCCGCCGAGCAGATGCGCCTGGCCCAGCGCCTGGCTGACATCAGCGTGCCACCCAAGGCACTGCACTGACGCCTCAGACCTTCAGCAACCCCAGCTCCTTCGCCCGCGCCACCGCCTGGGTGCGCCGCTCCACGCCGAGTTTGCCGTTGATCCGGCGCGCATGGGTCTTCACCGTGTGCAGGGAGATGTACAGCCGCTCGCCGATTTCCAGGTTCGAACAGCCACGGGCGATCAATTCCAGTACCGACAGCTCACGCAGGCTCAGCAGGTTGTGCGGGGCCATCTCGCCGGCATGCGGGCGCAGACCGAACAGGCCCGGCTGGCGGCGCTGGGTGTCGCGCAGGGTGGAGAGCAGGCCGAAACGCTGGGCCAGGGCAACGCCCTCGTCCAGCGCGCTGCGCGCCTCGTCCAGGCTGCCGGCGATGAAATGTACTTCGGCCAGCGCCAGCCAGACGTCGCAGGCCAGGGTGTTGCGCCCCTGGCGCAGCAGGTCCGGCAACATTGCCAGCAGCCTCTGCTGCGCGGCATCCACGTCGCCGTCGTAGAGTTCGGCCAGCGCCAGGTGGTGTTCGACCCGCAGGATCTGGTCCGGCGCCGCCGCCGGCGGGCAGAGGGAGTCGGTACGGTAGCGCGCGGCCACGCGTTGCAGGACTTCCCGCGCCGGGCCCGCCCGGTTCTGCCGCAGGTTCAACGCGCCGCTGGCGAGCAGCAGCGGGCCGCGGTAGATGGGTTCCGGCACATGCTGCAGCTGCATCAGCCGCTCGACCTCCAGCAGGCGACTGAAGGCGCCGTCGGTGTCGCCGTCCAGCGCATCCAGCCAGGCCATGCCGGTGAAACCGTAGATCGAGCTCGGGTCCTGGCTGCGGCGGGTTTCGTTCAACCCGGCAATGAACAGTTCGCGGGCCTCGTCGTCACGCCCCTGGCGCAGGCACAGCCAGCCGCGGCGCAGGGCGACACGGCCAGCCATGGCGTTGCAGGTGATGCGCATCTCGTCGAGGTATTCCTGCACCCGCGCCAGCAGCGCATCGGCGCGCTGCAGTTCGCCGCGTTGCTCCAGCCACTGGGCGCGATCCAGTTCCAGCAGCGCTTCGAACGTGGTGCTACCTTGCAGGCGCGCTCGCCGCAGCGCCTCGCGGTTGATCAGCCGAGCCTCGGCCAGGCGCCCTTCGGCCTGGGCCTGCTGAGTCAGCGCGGACAGGCAGATCAGGGTCTGCGCCCAGGCTTCCTCCGGCAGGTGCGCCAACGCCTCGCGCAGTTGCTCGCGGGAGCCACGCAGGCCACGGGCATGGGTGAGCATGCCGTTGAGCCCTTGCCACTGGGCGATCAGCGCACGCTGGCGGTGCTCGCCGGGCATCGGCAGGAAACGATCGAAACCGGTCAGCAGCGCTTCCACGTCATCCAGGCGGCCGACGAACAACAGGGTCCAGGCGTTGAGGATGAGCAGGCGCGGGGTGCTGCACAGCAGTTCCTCGGGCAGCGACTCGCGCAATTGCAGCACACGCTCGACATTGCGACCGTGCAAGAGCTGCTCTTCGGTCAGGCGCTGCAGCAGGCTGGCGGAAACATCCGGCTGCTCGGCGTACAGGGAATGCTCGAAAGCCGAGTGGATCTCCCCGCACTGGGTAAACCACTGGCA
Organism: Pseudomonas multiresinivorans; assembly: GCF_012971725.1. Classification (NCBI taxonomy): domain Bacteria; kingdom Pseudomonadati; phylum Pseudomonadota; class Gammaproteobacteria; order Pseudomonadales; family Pseudomonadaceae; genus Pseudomonas; species Pseudomonas multiresinivorans. The sequence continues at coordinate 1,901,557 of NZ_CP048833.1, read as the reverse complement.
GGCGCGCCGATGCAGGGTCGCCGCCGGCCAGCGTGACAGGCTGGCCAGCGCCGTCGCGAGCATGGGCGCCACCTGGAACCAGTGCTGGGTGTTGTCCACCGCCTCGATCAGCACGCCCCAGGCTTGCAGGCCGTCCAGGCCAAGGCCGGGCTCATCGAACAGGTAATCGCAGAGCTCGCGGTTGAAGCGAGCGATCTGCGCGAGGCCACAGAGCGTCTCCGCCAGCTCCGCCGGCAGGCTCGCCAGAACTTCGCGTTGCAGGTAATCCTGCAGCAGGCCATTGCCGGTCTCGGCGACCTGGGTAGCGCAAGGCGCGATGGGCTCATTGCCCAGGCTGAGCAGGCGAAGGCGCACGCCGGCGAACCAGCCATGGGTCGCGTCCTGCAGCGCCTGGCGCTGGGCCTGGGGCCACTCCAGGCCAGCGGTCTGCAGGTAGGCGTCCAGCTCGCCCTGGGTCAGGGCCAGGCTGCTGGCGCCCAGCTCCAGCAGCTCGCCTTCAAGCAGCAGGCGGGTCAGGTTGCAGGCCGGGCGACGGCGGCTGGCCAGCCACCAGCCGATCAGCGGAGAGGCCACGGCAAGCAGGCGGTCGAAGCAGTCGTCGAGAGCGGCATCGGGTGCGCGGGGATAGTCATCGAGCATCAGCCAGACCGGCTCGCTGGCGTTTTCCAGCCAGCTCGCCAGTGCCGCCTCGCCGGCCCAGGGCACGCCCAGCGCCTCGCCCAGCCGCTCGCAGAACTGCTCCGGCAACAACGCACGGCCCCCGAGGCCCAGCCAAACCACGCGAGTTCCCGCCGGTGCCAGGCGTGCGCATTCGCTCATCAGCACCGTCTTGCCGCAACCAGGCGGCGCCACCAGCAGGCGCAGGCGGCACTCGGTGGCACTTAGGCTGGCATGCAGCCGTTCGCGGGGCAGGTGCTGGCGGGGCAGGCGAGGCAGCGCCGCGCTGTGCTGGGCGATTGTCGACATGGGCTTCTTCCGGCCATTTGCAGGCCAGACTATGCCGCTGGGCAGAGCGGGCAAAGGACCATCAGCCAGATTCATGGGGCGGTATAGCGCAGACTGCGCTCAGGCCCGAAGTAGAGGGCGCGCCGCTTGGCCGGAGCACAAAAAAAGAAACCCGGCATCCACGAGGGATGCCGGGGCCAAGGAGCGGAGTGTTACTTCAGCGAACGCCGGTGTTACGCAGTGCCGCCGGAGTGAAGTCGGCCATGCTGGCCTTCTGGCCAAACTGATAGCCGCGCTTCTCTTCGTTGTTCAGGCCGAAGGTGACATAGCGGCCGGCGAGGATGTCGTACAGCGATTCGGCGGCGTAGCCAGTGGCGAGTTCGGTGTAGAAGGTCATCTCGTGGCCTTCACCGACGCGCCACAGCTGGCCGCGACCGTCGTACAGCTCGGATACCGCGATCTGCCAGCTGTCCTCGTCGAGGTAGAAGTGGCGCTGGCCGTAGATGTTGCGCTCGCCGGATTTCAGGGTACCCACCACTTCCCACACGCGGTGCAGTTCGTAACGGGTCAGGTCCTGGTTGATGTGGCCCGGCTTGACGATGTCGTCGTACTTGAGCTCCGGCGAGTTCAGGCGGTAGCTGTTGTACGGGATGTACATCTCGCGCTTGCCCACCAGTTTCCAGTCGTAACGGTCCGGGGCGCCGGAGAACATGTCGTAGTTGTCCGAGGTGCGCAGGCCGTCCGAGGCGGTGCCCGGGCCGTCGTACGCAACCTGTGGGGCGCGGCGAACGCGGCGCTGGCCGGCGTTGTAGATCCACGCCAGGCGCGGCTCCTTCACCTGGTCCAGGGTCTCGTGCACCAGCAGGACGTTACCGGCCAGGCGCGCCGGCGCTGTTACCTGCTGCTTGAAGTAGGTGAGGATGTTGCCGGTCTTGCTGACATCCTGGTCACCCATGTTCTGCGGCACCGCGATCGATTCCTCGAAGCGGATCGGCGTGTAGCTGCCGTTGGTCTGCGGCACGACCTGCACCACCGAGCGGGAGATGTTGCCGCCGTGGTAGCGGGTCAGGTGGTTCCACAGCGCCTGCACGCCGTTCTTGGGCAGCGGGAAGGCGTAGTAGCGGCTCTTCTCGAAGTTCTCCAGGCCGTTGCCGTCATTGATCGGCTGGACGAATTCGGCGCTGCGCTTGACGGCGGCGTAGATGTCGTCGGGCAGCGCGAAGGTGCGGTGGGTCTTGTAAACCGGGATCTTGTAGGTATCCGGGTAGCGCTTGAACATCGCCAGCTGGCCGGCGGAGAGCTTGTCCTTGTACTGGTCGGCGTTCTGCGCGGTGATGGTGAACAGCGGCTTCTCGTCGGCGAAGGGGTTGGAAAGGAAACCCTTGGCGTCAAGCTTGCCGGCGGTGCGGGAGATGCCGCCGGTCCAGGCCGGGATACTGCCGTCGGCGTTGCCTTCCTTCTGCGAGCCCATGGGCGTCAGGGTCGTGCCCAGCTTGGCCACTTCGTCGGCGGACACCGCAGCCATCACGCCACAGGACAGCAGGCTCAGGGCCAGCGCGCCGCATTGGAGGATTCTTGTCGTTCTCATGTCGATTCCTTGAGCAGGCAGGTCAGAAGTTCACGCCGAAGCTGAGCGACAGGAAGTCCCGGTCGACGATGGTGTTGTAATCGCCGCCGAAGAAGTTCGTGTAGTTCAGACTCGCGGTGTAGGTGTTCTGGTAGTCCGCATCGATGCCGACGCTGGCCGCCTTGCTGCCTTCGTTGAAGACCGGGCCGTAACCGTGCACGTCGTGGGACCAGGCGATGTTCGGCTTGAGGTTCACCCCGGCGAAGACGTTGTTGTAGTCCCAGATGGCGCGGGCGCGATAACCCCAGGAGGACGAGGTGTAGAAGCCGCCGCTGCCGTACTCGTTACGCGCGGTGGCGTTCTCCGGGACGCCGTAGACGGAGTCGCGGCCATAGCGCTCGCCGACTTCATCGGTCATGCCGCCAACGTAGGTCATGCCCACCTCGCCCACCAGGGTGACGCGGTCCGCGCCCATGGTCTGGTCGAAGAAGTGGGTAAAGGTGGTCTGCGCCTGGGTCACTTCCTTGCGCACATAGCCGTGGCTGATGCGGCCGGCCTGGGCCAGCGCACCGGCAGCGCCACCGCTGGTGAAGCCGCCGACCACGGTAGTGGCGAGCAACGGCGTCATGTCGGTGGTATTGAGCTGCAGCGGCATGTTCGGCCGGTAGCTGATCTCGCCGTTCCACGCGGTGCCGGTGGGCAGGGTGGTGGAGAAGCTCAGGCCGTACAGGCGGATGTCTTCGGGGTATTCCAGGAAGTAGTTGCCACGCCCCAGCAGCAACGGCTGGGCAAGCGCTGCGCCGCCGGGCACGGAGAGCGCACGCAGAACGTTGCCGATGTCGGCGGTGCCGGCGTTCTTCATGCTCACGATGGGCGTGCGGCTGTGGTAGTTCATGGCGTAAGCGCCGTACTCCACATCGCTGCCCAGCCAGCGCAGGGCCAGGCCCCACTGGCCGGAGTCACGTGCGTCGCGGTCGGCGCCGCGCGGCACCATCAGGCCTTCGGGGGTGACGGTGACGCCCAGGGAATTGAGCAGCGCCTTGGTCGCCGGGGCGTTCAGCGCGTTGACCGTGGCCGGGTCGAGGATGTTGTAGTTGGTCTTGCAACCGTCGGCCGCCACGTCGGTGGTGGAGAAGAAGGTGCCGCAGTTGTCGAGCACCGTCTGGTCCCACTCCAGCTGGTAGAAACCTTCGACGGACAGGCTGTCGGTCAGGCTCTGCGACAGGTAGAGCATGTTCACCGGGATCAGGCCTTCCTTGATTTCTGAACCCGGACGGCGGAAGGCGGAGACGTCGATGGGGTTGATGGTGTTGATGCTGTTGCCGATGAAGGTGCTCTCACCCCAGCTCACCACCTGCTTGCCCAGGCGCACGGTGCCGGGCATGTCGGCGATCGCGTAGTTGTAGTAGCCGAAGGCGTCGAGCAACTGGGCGCCGGAAGCCTTGGCGCCTTCCTTGCGGCCGTCGTCCGAAAGGTCCTTGAAGGCGACGCCTTCGTCCTTCAGACGGAAGTCATACCAGTACTTGCCCCGGGTGAAGACACCGAAGTCCCCGTACTTCAGCTCCAGGTCGTGGATGCCCTTGAAGATCTTCGAGAAGGTATGGCCCTTGCGGAAGTTCTGCCGGCCATCGTCGTTGGTCTGGGTCATGCCGTGGCCGCCGTTGGCGGCCCCGATCAGGTCCTCTTTCGGACTCTGGGTACTCCAGCTGGCCCCCACGGACAGACTGGAATCGAACTGACCCTCGATTTCCCCGATATTGAAGTTGATTGCCTGAGCCTGGGTGGCGCATCCCAGGGCGACAGCGGTGGCGAGAAGTTGCGGTTGGAAGAATCCGCGCCTTGTTTTTGTTGTCATGCGGCTCTCCTGACGGTGTCTAGGTGGCCTTACCCTACTGAGCGACCTGACGGGGAGTAAGCGCTCCAAGGTGGTATTTGGCGTGTCGCCCGAAAGAGTGAATCCCCCCTCTGCCATGGGCTCTGGCGGGCGATATTGGCGCAGGCGATGACGGATCATCGAGACGATGGATAGTGCCTTGCACCCGGCAGGTGCTTTGCCACTACCCGAGAAGCGCCGTCTGGGGCATCCTTAGCCCCCTATGCATGCCATCGACCAACGCCCGACCGACAGCCACCTCACCGAGCAGACCCGCGAGGTGGTGCTGCGCTACCACCAGTGCTGGAAGCACCGCGACCTCGAAGCGGTGCTCGCGCTGTATCACCCGCAGGTGCAGTACAACGACTTCTTCCAGAACCGCACCCTGGGCTACACCGACCTGCGCGACTACGTGCAGGCCACCATGCCCAGCCGCCCGGAAGAGTTCCTCGACCACATCGACCGCATCCGCGTAGACGGCGACACCGCCTTCATCCAGTACCGCATCGCGGTCACCCTGAGCGGCCGCCTGGCGACCTTCCACTCCAGCGAAGCGATCACCGTGCGCGACGGCCTGATCTGGCGCATCAACGAATATGCTTCGGTCGTGCGCGAAGGCGGCGAAAGCCGTCCACAGACCATCGACCCGCGCCCAGCCACCAGCCGCCTGGGCCTCTCGCCGCGCCAGCTCAGCCAGTTGGCCAGCGACCTGGAAGACTACTTCAGCAAGAGCCAGCCGTACCTGGCGCCGGACCTGGACCTGACCCAGGTGGCCACGGCCACCGGCTACACGCGCAACCAGATTTCCTACCTGCTCAACCAGGTGATGGGGCTGAGCTTCTACCAGTACGTCAACCAGACCCGCCTGACCCACCTGCTCAGCCAGTTGCGCCCGCCGCTGCCTTCGCGCATCGACGAACTGGCCTTCTCCGCCGGCTTCAACTCGCTCTCGGCCTTCTATCGCTGCTTCCGCCAGCAGACCGGCCAATCCCCCCGCGAGTATCTGAAACGCCTGCGCGAAGAACAGGAACCAGCCTGACCCGCCCCTGCCGGCGGGTACGCGAGCAATCCTCGCGTACCCGCGCGCACGACAGAACCCCGCGCCAAATCTAGGCTTGCCGACATTCCCCCTTCTTCCTTTTGGAGTCGTCTATGTCGGCATGGCGTCATATCAGTCTGTGGATGAACCAGCTGGACGATGATCTCGTCCCGCGGCCATCCCTGCAGGGCACCCTGGACGTCGATGTGGCCATCGCCGGCGCCGGTTACACCGGTTTGTGGACTGCCTATTACCTGAAGCTGCGCGCGCCGCAGCTGAAGATCGCCATCGTCGAGGCAGAGACCGCCGGCTTCGGCGCATCCGGTCGTAACGGCGGCTGGCTGATGGGCAACATGCTCGGCGAAGACCGCCTGCTCGCCGGCCTGTCGCCCGAGCAGCGCCGCGCGTCCTACGACCTGCTGCACGACATCCCCGATGAAGTGGCCCGCGTCCTCGACCGCGAAGGCATCGACTGCGACTACCGCAAGGCTGGCGTGCTCTACACCGCCGCGCGCTACCCGGAGCAGGAAACCCGTCTGCGCGACTACCTCAAGCATCTGCACAGCGAAGGCCTGACCGAGGACGACTACCGCTGGCTGAGCAAGAGCGAGCTGGCCGAACAGCTGCGCATTCCCAGTGCGCTGGGCGCCATCCACACTCCGCACTGCGCCACCATCGACCCGGCCAAGCTGGTACGCGGTCTGGCCCGCGCGGTTGAGCGCCAGGGTACGCAGATTTTCGAGAAGAGCCGCGTCACGCATTGGGCACCCGGCCTGCTGCGTACCGAACAGGGTGAACTGAAGGCGCAATGGGTGGTGCCGGCCATCGAAGGCTACGCCGCCGACCTGCCCCCGCTGGGCAACTACCAGCTACCGGTGCAGAGCCTGCTGGTAGCCACCGAGCCGCTACCCGAATCGGTCTGGGCGGAAATCGGCCTGGACAAGGGCCAGGCCTTCAGCGAATTCAGCCGCCAGGTCACCTATGGCCAGCGCACCCCGGATAACCGCCTGGCCTTCGGCGCCCGTGGCGGCTACCGCTTCGGCGGCAAGTTGCGCAACGACTTCAGCCTGACCAATGATGAAGTGGAGCTGCGCCGCTACCTGTTCAGCGAACTGTTCCCGCAATTGAAGGACGTACGCATCACCCACACCTGGGGCGGCAACCTGGGCATGTCGCGGCGCTTCCACCCGCACATGCTGATCGACCGTCGCAACGGCATCGCCCTCGCCGGCGGCTACGGCGGTGAAGGCGTCGGCGCCACCAACCTGGGCGGCCGCACGCTGGCCGACCTGATCCTCGGCCAGGACAGCGCCCTCACCCGCCAGCCTTGGGTCATCAATGACCGCAGCGTGCAGGACGGCCTGCGCGGCTGGGAGCCGGAACCCTGCCGCTGGCTGGGCTACAACGCCATCATCCGCAGCTTCGTCCACGAGGACGATGTGCTGGCCAACCCGAACAGCGCGCCCTGGCGCCGCCGGCTGGCGGAGAAGGTCGCCGCGACCATGGAAAACCTGATGACCTGGAAGGTCGGCTGAGCCGCCGGCCCTACCCCTGGATAGAAAGCCCCCACTGGAGCCCCGTATGAAACTGACCCACCTGAAAGACACCCTGCACGCTCAACTCGGTGAAGCCAACCCGGTCGCCGTGCCCCTGGGCGAGCCGATTTCCGAGACCCGCGTGGAGTCCATCGAGCGTCCGGACGGCGTGGAAACCGGCATCTGGGAATGCACCCCCGGCCGCTGGCGCCGCCAGATCGTCGAGCAGGAGTTCTGCCACTTCATCTCCGGCCGCGGCACCTTCACCCCGGACGGCGGCGAGCCGATCGCCTTCCAGGCCGGCGACGCCTTCCTGCTGCCGCAGAACAGCCTCGGTATCTGGGACATCCAGGAAACCACGCGCAAGACCTACGTGATCATCGAGCGCGATTGACCTGCTCTTCGTAGGAGCGAGCTTGCTCGCGAACCAGATTCACTGGCAGCGCCAGCGCTGGGCAAATTCGCGAGCAAGCTCGCTCCTACGGTCACAACGTCACTTCGATCAAAACTCCCCGTGCCGCCCTTGCCCACCGGCAAACCGCTTCGCCCCGTCTACCGTCTCACCGCTTTCGATCACCGCCATTCCACCCTGGAATTCGTTGGCCAACGCCACGTCGAACGACAGCTCCCATTGCGCGAACACGCTAGCCCGATCGGCCAGCATGCAACGCTGCGGAAAGTCGGCGATCTCCCGCGCCAGCTCTTCCGCCGCCTCCAGCGCCGTGCCGCTGGCCACCACGCGGTTGGCCAGGCCCATGGCGAAGGCTTCCTGTGCGCCTACCGGGCGGCCGGTGAGAATCAGGTCCAGCGCCCTGCCCTGGCCGACGATCCGTGGCAAACGCACAGTGCCGCCATCGATCAGCGGCACGCCGAAGCGTCGGCAGAAGACTCCGCAGACCGCGTCCTCGGCCATCACCCGCAAGTCCGCCAGCAGCGCCAGCTCCAGGCCGCCAGCCACGGCGTAGCCCTCGATGGCTGCGATCAACGGCTTGGACAACTGCATCCGGCTCGGCCCCATGGGTGCGTCGCCTTCAGTCTCCAGCCGGTTGCGCCGTTCGCCGCCCTCCGCCAATGCCCCCAGATCAGCGCCGGCACAGAAGTTCCCGCCGGCACCGGTGAGCACCGCGACGCGGGCTTCCTCGTCCTGTTCGAACTCGCGCAGGGCATCGGCCAACGCCTGGGCAGTGGGCAGGTCCACGGCGTTACGCACCGCAGGGCGGGCGATGACCAGGGTGGTCACCGGACCGTTCTTCTGGATTATCACGCTCATGGCGAACTCCTCGAACCTGGAAGCGGAAAAGTGAAGGGCCGGCATTGAGCCGGCCCTTTCACCTTACTGCGTTCACCGCCCCGGAACAGCCCCGCTGGCCGTTCCGCCGGTCAGGCTGACCGGATCAGCTGACGTATTTCTGCAGGTTCGCCATCATTTCGCGCAGCGCCTCGACGTTGTCCTTCGGATGCGCGGCATTCTCGAAGTCGCAGATCTGCGCAAAATTGGCCGCCACGTCCTCGACGCTGAAGCCCTTGCGCGGGTCGAAGCCCACGCCCAGGCTGCGCTCCCAGCGCACCTTGCCGATCCAGCCGCCACCTACTTCGAACAGGCCGGAGGTTTCCTGGCAGGCCTCGCTGCCCAGGTACACCACCAGCGGGCTGACCAGCTCGGGCTTGAGCTGCTCGAACACCTGCGGCGGGATCAGGCCTTCAGTCATGCGGGTGCCGCCAGTGGGGGCGATCGCGTTGACGAAGATGCTGTTCTTGCGGCCTTCGATGGCCAGGTTGCGGGTCAGGCCGTAGAGACCGAGCTTGGCCATGCCGTAGTTGCTCTGGCCGAAGTTGCCGTAGATGCCGGAGGTGGACGAGGTGAAGATCACCCGGCCATAGCCCTGCTCGCGCATGAACGGCCAGGCGGCACGGGTCACCTTGTAGGCGCCCTCGACGTGGACCTTGTAGACCAGGTCCCAGTCGGCGTCTTCCATCTTGTGGAAAGTCTTGTCGCGCAGGATGCCTGCGTTGTTCACCACCACGTCGATGCGGCCGAATTCCTCGACGGCCTGGCGCACGATCTTCTCGCCGTCGGTCACCGAGTCGTGGTTGGCGATGGCGGTGCCACCAGCCTCGCGGATTTCAGCGACCACCCGGTCGGCGGCCGAGGCATTGGCGCCTTCGCCATGGGTGCTGCCGCCCAGGTCGTTTACCACCACCTTGGCGCCGTACTTGGCGAACAGCAGGGCGTGGGCACGGCCGATGCCGCCACCGGCGCCGGTAACGATCACGACTTTTCCGTCGAAGTGCAGGGCATCACTCATGTTTGGGGCTCCAGACAGGATGGTTTTTCATCAAGTGTCCGGCAGTCACGATCCGGTCACAACCAAGACGACCGCGGCTGAATGGTGCCCGATAAGGCCAGGGGATGATCCGTCAGCGCATGGGCATGTTCAGATTGCCGCGCGGGCCGAGCTTGAACAGCCACCAGTCGTATTCGCTCCAGAACAACACCAGCCCCACCGCCGCAAGCAGCGCCAACGCAGCGCCAGCAGCAGGCGCCCAGTGCTGCAGGAGCCAGGCGTAGTAACAGCCGGCCGCGCCGGCCGCCAGCAGCAGCAACAGCAGCGGAATGGCGATCCAGATGAAATCCTGGCGCATGTGCAGCAACACCCGATAGCGCAGCGAGCCTTGCGGCTGGCGGACGGGAATGACGGATCTGAGTGGCATGGCAGCGGCCTCCGGCGGAACAAAGCCGGGGAAGCTACCGCTGCCACTCAGAGGCTGCCTATCAGCCAGTTCCGAATCTGCGGGCGGATCAGTCCGTACCTACTCGGCACGATCCTGTCGGAAGGCCAGGTAGTGCTGCAGTACCTGCTCCGGCGCCTCGACCTGCGGGTAATGGCCGATCCCGGGCAACTCCACCGTATCAGGGCGCGGTATCAGTTCGCGATAGCGCACCACCATGTGCGCGCCGGAGATCGGGTCCTCCGGGCCGTCGATCAGCCGCAGCGGCACTTCGGTACGCTGCATCGCCCCGACCCAACGCTCGCGATGCTCGCGGCGGTCGAGGATGTAGTGGATCAACCGGTGCATCACCTTCGGCCCGTCGTTGTGGCGGATCAGCTCCCAGAAGCTGTCCAGCTCCGCTTCGGACGGTTGGGTGCCAGGGCCGAACACCTTGGCGAAGTTCTGCGCCAAGCGCTTGCGGTCGAACAGCCGGCCGAACAGTGAACCCAGCGGACTCAGCAGCAGCTTCTGCGACAACACCGCACGATGGGTCTCCGGGAACAGCCCGCCATTGAGGAAGGCCAGCGAAGCCAGCTTGAAAGCGCCCTCCTCGTGCCGCGCCAGCAGCTCCTGGCCGACGCTGTTGCCGTAGTCGTGTACCAGCAGGTGCACCGGTTCCTGCACACCCAGGTGCTCCAGCAGCGCCTGCTGCAGGTCGGCCTGTTCGAGGATGCGGTAGTCGTGGCCCCTGGGTTTGGCGGAGTCGCCGAAGCCGAGCATGTCGCAGGCGATAACCCGGTAGCGCTCGGCCAGTGGCTGCCAGAGGTAGTGCCAGTCCCAGGATGCCGTGGGGAATCCGTGGATCAACAGCAGCGGAGCGCCGCTGCCGGCACTCCAGTAGCGAATCGGGTGGCCACGGAAGGTAAAGTCGCAGCCCTGCGCGCGCCAGGCGCGCAGGGTGATGCCGGCCAGCGCCATCAGTCGCGGTAGCCGGGGTTCTGCAGGTCCAGCTTGCGCAGCAGTGCCGGCCAGGCCAGCGCGCCGCCCATGCCCTGCTTGCTCTTGGTGACGGCTGCAGCCATGGCGCGGGCGCCATCGAGGATCTGCTGCGGGATCATGATCAGCTCGGCGCCGCCGCCCTGGGCCAGCACCTGGATCTCGCAGGCGCGCTGCAGGGTGAACATCATCAGGAAGGTATCGGCAATGGTCGCGGAGCAGGTCAGCAGACCGTGGTTGGGCAGGATCATGAAGTTGGCTTCGCCCAGGTCGGCCTGCAGGCGCGCCTTCTCGTCATGGTTCAGCGCAACACCTTCGTAGCCGTGGTAGGCGAGGCTGGAGAGGACGAACAGCGACTGCTGGGAAATCGGCAGCAGGCCCTGCTTCTGCGCGGACACGGCGATACCGGCAGCGGTATGGGTATGCAGGACGCAGGCGACGTCGTGGCGTACATCATGGATGGCGCTGTGGATGGTGTAGCCGGCCGGGTTGATGTCGTAGGGGCTGTCCATCAGCTTCTTGCCCGAGGCATCCACCTTCACCAGGCTCGACGCGGTGATCTCGTGGAACATCATGCCGTAGGGGTTGATCAGGAAATCCTCGGTGCCGGGGACCTTGGCCGAGATATGGGTAAAGATCAGGTCGTCCCAGCCCTGCAGGGCGATCAGGCGGTAGCAGGCGGCGAGGTCCACGCGGGTCTGCCATTCGGCGGCGGAGACCTGGTCCTTGACGTTCACGGTGGGCAGCGGATGAGCGGCGTGCATGGTCGGTAGCCTCTTCGTTGTTGTTGTTCGATGGCGCAGTCTAGTCAGCAGCACGGCGAAGCGACTGTCACGGAACTGACAGTTGCCTCTGTCACTGTCTGGCGAATGTTCCCCCATAAGCGCGGACCGATGAGCCGCCTTGCGCAGCGAGTCTCACCACCTATAGTGGGCGAAGTTGCACTGAGCGGCGCCAGCTGGACCCGGCGCGCCGGCAACTCCTTCCAAAGGCGCTATCCAGACAGTGCGGCAGCCAGATCGCACGTCCGGGCTGGCGGAAGCGTGCCTGTTTAGCGCCCTGCCCCCGACGCCTTATCCGGCGCTTGCGGCCTACCTGGAAACATTTCGCAATATCTTTGGCAACATTCCGCAGTAGTACCTGGGAGTCGGGAGGAGACTCCAGTTCGGCCAACGAGGCAGCCGACGTGAAACGAACCGCCATCATGCAGCCCTACTTCTTTCCTTACCTGGGCTACTTCAGCCTGATCAAGCACACCGACCTGTTCGTCCTGTTCGACACCGTGCAGTACATCCATCACGGCTGGATCGAGCGCAACCGCATCCTCAAGCAGCAGGACGGCTGGCTGTACATCCGCGTGCCGCGGATCAAGCACCACCGCGAGACACTGATCAAGGACGTGCGCCTGGACAACAGCCAGGACTGGCGGCGCAGCCTGTTCTCGCAGTTGGACGTGTACCGCAAGGTGGCCCCTTACTACCGCGATGTGCGGGAGATGATCGCCGCCTCCCTGGACCATCCGTTCGAGGACATCGTCTCGCTGAACAAGACCACCCTGGAGGCGACCTGCGCCTACCTGGGCTTCCCCCGGCAGATGCCGGTCCTTTCGCGCATGGACCTGCCGATGGAGCGCCCGAAAGCGCCGGACGAATGGGCGCTGAACATCTGCAAGGCACTGGGCAGCGTGGAGGAATACTGGAACCCGCCGGGTGGGCAGAGCTTCTTCGACCGCCGCAAGTACGACGCCGCCGGGCTGACGCTGCGCTTCCAGGAGCCCAAGCTGGTGCCCTACGAACAGAAGCGGCCGACCTTCGAGGCCGGCCTGTCGATCATCGACGTGATGATGTTCAACTCCCCCGCCGACACCTCGCGCATGCTCGATGCCTACGAGCTCAGCTGAGCCCTACAGGCACCAGGCCAGGACCGGGGCCATCAGCAGGTTGAACAGCCCGGTCAGCACCATCAGCAGCCCCGCCGCCGAACCTTCCTCACCACCGAACTCGTAAGCCCGACTGGTGCCCGCGCCGTGGGCGCCAACGCCCAGCAGCGCGCCACGAGCCAGGGCGGAGCGCAGGTGCAGCATCTTCATCAATACGCCGCCGATCAGCGCACCGAATACCCCAGTGATCATCACGAAAGCGGCAGTCAGCGCCGGCACGCCGCCCAGGTCGTGGGACATCTCCATGGCAAAGGGCGTGGTGATCGAGCGCGGAATCAGCGACAGCGTCACCTGGCCATCCAGCGCCAGCGCGTGGGCCAGCGCCCAGGAGCTGCCGATGGCCATGGTCGAGCCGGCCAGCATGCCGGTCAGCAGCGCCGGCCAATGGCGCGCAAGCAAGGCGCGCTGCTGCCAGATCGGAATGGCGAACGCCACGGTAGCCGGGCCGAGCAGCGCCACCAGCCAGCTGGTGTCACGGGCGTAGTCGGCGTAACGGGCCTGCATCGGGATCGCCAGGGCGAACAGCAGCACCGGCACGAACACGATGGGCGACAGCCAGTACTGCTGGAAACGGCGGTAGAGGGTACGGCTGAGCAGGTAGCCGCCCAGGGTCACGGCCAACCAGAACAGCGCCTGCTTATCGAGGCTCATGGCGCGAACTCCTGTTGCACATCCATTCCACCGCCAGGGCAGTGGAGAGCATCACCATCACGGTACTGGCGGTGATCACCAGCAGAATCTTCCAGCCTTCGCTGCGCAGCAGCGGGCCATAATCCAGCAGGCTCATCAGCGCGGGGATGAAGAACAGCAGCATCTCCGCCAGCAACAGGCCTGCGCCGCCCTGCAACAGCGTCGGGCGGATCGCCCCGCAGGCGAACAGCACCAGCAGCAGTGCCAGGCCGATCACCCCGCCGGGTAGCGGCAGCCCGGTGAGCGTGGCGATCCAGCCCCCCACCCACCAGAAGGCGGCGAGGACGGCGAGTTCGAAAATCAGGCGGGCGGCGCGGCGGAACATGGCGGCGATCTCAATGCGTTGAGTGGGTGAAGAAATCGGTTGGGAATGGCGCAAAGCCTACTCCCGCGCCTATCATCCCCAAAGCGAATAGATCGAATCGGAGCCATTCCAGAATGGAATTCAAGCAGCTGCGCACCTTCGCCGAAGTCGTGCGCCACGGCAGTTTCACCCAGGCGGCGGTGCACCTGAACGCCAGCCAGTCGGCGGTCAGCAAACAAGTCGCGCAGCTGGAGCAGAGCCTGCGCGTACAACTGCTGGAGCGCAGCGGCCCGCACATCCGCCTGACGGCCGCCGGCGAAGTGGTACTGCGCCGCGCCGAAGACATGTTGCGCCTGCGCCGCGAGCTGCATACCGAGCTGGACGACCTCACCCACCTGCACCGCGGCGAGCTGCGCCTTGGGTTACCGCTGCTGGGCGCCGACGCGCTGTTCGCCGGGCGCTTCGCCGAGTACCGGCGGCGCTACCCGAACATCGACGTGCACCTGATCGAGGGCGGCAGCAAGACCATGGAGGAAATGGTCCGTAGCGGCGAACTGGAACTGGGCGGCGGCCTCACGCCGGACGAGCCCGGCTTCGACTGGCAGCCGTTCTGCAACGAGCCCCTGGACGTCCTTTTGCCGGCCGATCATCCGCTGGCAACGCGGGAAAGCCTGGAGCTGGTGGAACTGTCCGACACGCCCTTCCTGCTCTATCAGCAGAGCTTCACCCTCAACGACCGTCTGCTGCGCGCCTGCCGCGAAGCCGGATTCGAACCGAAAGAAGGGGGGCGCAGCGGACAGGCGGACTTCCTCGGCGCATTGGTCGCTGCCGGCCAGGGCGCGGTACTGCTGCCTCGCGTGGTAGCGAAGGACCTGGAGCGGCCCGGTCTGGTCCGCGTACTGCTGAGCCAACCGGACCTGCGCTGGGACATCAGTTTCATCTGGCGGCGCGACGCCTACTTGTCGAACGCAGCGAAGGCCTGGCTGGCGCTGATGATCGAGATGCCGTTGCATCCGGAGTGAAACCGGTTCGCGAGCAAGCTCGCTCCTACGAAGAGCGCGCGGCACAGACCTGTAGGAGCGAGCTTGCTCGCGAAGCTCTTCAGAGCAGTTGCGGAAACTCGCCGGCCAGCTTCGGCCATTCCCGCTGCGCCTGCTCATCATCGGCAAGCAACTGGAACCCTGCGAACTCGAACGCCGGCGACACGGTACACCCCACCAGCACGTAATCCCCCAGGCAGCGCGCGGCCTGCCAGGCGTAAGCGGGCACAGCACGTTGCGGCAGACTGCCCTCGCCCACCGGGCCGAGCGTTTCGATGCGCACGGCGGACTCCGGAGCGTCGGCGATCAGCAACTCCAGTGGCGAGCCCTCGTGGAAGTGCCAGAGCTCGTCGGCATCCACGCGGTGCCAGCGGCTGACGGTTCCCGCCGGCAGGAGGAACAGGATGGCCGACGATTGCGGCCGGCCATCGGCGCCCTTCAGCCCGGACTCGAACACACGCCGGTAGAAGCCGCCCTCGGGGTGCGGGGCGAGCTGCAGCGTGTCGATGAGCTGGCGAGCGCGGGGATGCATCAGGCCTTCAGCGCGGCGATGAAGTCGGCCAGCCACGGCTCGGAGTCGGTCTCCTGGTCCACGGTCTCGCTGCCGTCCAGGCGCAGCATCGGCACCACTTCCCGTACGCCCAGCTCGACGAACAGTTCACGCACCTGCTCGCCACCACCGCAGTAGGTGTCGCCATAGCTGGAATCGCCCAGCGCCAGCACGCCGCCGGGGCAACCGCGCCATTGCGCGGGCAGGCGATCACGGATGGCATGGAACAGCGGCTGGAAACTGTCCGGCAGATCGCCCATGCCGGTGGTGGCGGTCACCACCAGGAAAGCTTCGGGAGCGAACTCGACCATGGCGTCCAGTGTGGCGCGCGGGTCGTACCAGGCTTCGAGGCCGGCGGCTTCGAGCAAACGCTTGGCGTGACGGGCGACTTCTTCGGCGGTGCCGTAGACCGATCCGGACAGGATGGCGACTTTCATGTTCACTCCCACAAGGCAAGACAAGGCCGCCCATTATGCCCCATCCGTGCCGCACCGCGCCGGGGCTGGTATAGTTTTGCCCTACCCGGCCGCTCGGACATTGTCCACCGCGGCGCTTCCCCTGTGGATTTTCGCGAGGCGCGCATGGGCCAGACCCCAGCCCCCATCCTGATCACCGGCGCCAGCCAGCGCATCGGCCTGCATTGCGCGAAACGCCTGCTGCAAGACGGCCAGCCGGTCATCGCGACCTATCGCCAGGAAAAACCCGGCATCGCCGAGCTGTGCGAACTGGGCGCCACCTGCCTGCACGCCGAACTGGCCGACGAGGCCGGCATCCTGGCCTTCATCGACGAGCTGAAATCCCGTACCGACCGACTGCGCGCGATCATCCACAACGCCTCGGCGTGGATCGCCGAGCAGCCCGGCGAAGAGGCGCAGGCCTTCGAATCGCTGTTCCGCGTGCACATGCTCGCGCCCTACCTGATCAACCTGCGCTGCGCTGAACTGCTCGAGCGCGACGCCGCCGGGCGCAGCGCCCCGGCCGACATCATCCACCTCAGCGACGACGTCGCCCGCAAGGGCAGCGCCAACCGCATCGCCTACTGCGCCAGCAAGGCCGGCCTGGACAACCTCACCCTGTCCTTCGCCGCCAGCCTCGCACCGCGCATCAAGGTCAACGGCATCGCGCCGGCACTGATCATGTTCAATCCCGGCGACGACGCCGAGTACCGCGCCCGCACCCTGGCGAAATCCGCCATGGGCATCGAGCCCGGCCCGGACGTGATCTACCAGAGCGTGCGCTACCTGCTCGACAGCCCCTACGTGACCGGCACCACCCTGACCGTCAACGGCGGCCGGCACCTCAAATGACCCGCCCGGTGCGGGCACGAGGAACTCCCACCATGATCGAAGACCTGTCTCACCACTACCGTGAGATTCTCCTCGGGCTCGGCGAAGACCCGACCCGCGAGGGCCTGCTGGACACCCCCAAGCGCGCGGCCAAGGCCATGCAGTACCTCTGCCACGGCTACGCGCAGACGCTGGACGAGATCGTCAACGGCGCGCTGTTCGCCTCGGACAATGACGAAATGGTCATCGTCAAGGACATCGAGCTCTACTCGCTGTGCGAACATCACCTGCTGCCCTTCATCGGCAAGGCCCATGTGGCGTACATTCCCACCGGCAAGGTGCTGGGCCTGTCGAAAGTGGCGCGCATCGTTGACATGTTCGCGCGCCGCCTGCAGATCCAGGAAAGCCTGACCCGGCAGATCGCCGAGGCGGTCCAGCAGGTCACCAGCGCCGCCGGCGTGGCCGTGGTGATCGAAGCGCAGCACATGTGCATGATGATGCGCGGGGTGGAGAAGCAGAACTCGGTGATGAACACCTCGGTGATGCTCGGCGCCTTCCGCGAATCGACCAATACCCGCCAGGAATTCCTGCAACTGATCGGACGGAGCAAGTGAAATGACGCAACTGCAGCCGGGCATGGCGCGGATCCGGGTCAAGGACCTGCGCGTACGCACCTACATCGGCATCAAGGAAGAGGAAATCCTCAACAAGCAGGATGTGCTGATCAACCTCACCATCCTCTACCCGGCCGGCGACGCGGTGCAGGTCAACGACATCGACCACGCGCTGAACTACCGCACCATCACCAAGGCGATCATTGCCCACGTCGAGGAAAACCGCTTCGCCCTGCTCGAGCGCCTCACCCAGGAGCTGCTCGACCTGGTGATGGCCAACCCGGCGGTACATTACGCCGAAGTGGAAGTGGACAAGCCCCACGCCCTGCGCTTCGCCGAATCGGTGTCCATCGCCCTCGCCGCGCAACGCTGAAGGCCAACCAAGCACCTGCACGCCCGTGCCAGTCGGCCAACGGGCGTTGCTGGCAGATCGCCCGCCTCTTAGAATCTCGCCAGCCCCGCCATGCGCCTCTGAAGCGCCTTTGTTGAGAGACCTGCCATGACCGAGCCGATGAACCTGACCGACGAGCAGCGCACGGCGCTCGAAGCCGCCGCGTTCCGCACCCTGGTGCAGCACCTGCGTACCCGCAAGGACGTGCAGAACATCGATCTGATGAATCTTGCCGGGTTCTGTCGCAACTGCCTGTCCAAGTGGTACAAGGCAGCGGCCGACGACATGGGCCTGGAAGTCAGCCCGGACCAGGCCCGCGAAGAGATCTACGGCATGCCTTACGCCGAATGGAAGGCCAAGTACCAGACGGAAGCGACCCCTGCCCAGCAGACGGCCTTCGATAACGCGAAGAAACACTAAGAGTTTGCCTTGATGACCCTCACCGATTTTCGCGTGCGCCTGCGCAGCGAGCAGCACCTGTTCACCGACACCCTGGCGTACATCGCCGAGCACTACAGCTACAGCCCCAGCGCCTTCACCAACGGCAGCGTGGAAAACCCCGCCGGGCAGAACGAAGGCTCCTGCAAGACCCTGGGCTTCGCCATTCTCGAAGGCCTGAGCCAGGAAGAGAGCCTGCTGGCGTTCGGCGAGCACTACCGCGCCGTGCGCGAGCACCCCGAAGGCACCGATCACGCCAACATCCGCGCCCTGCAGGTAACTGGCCTGGCCGGCGTCAACTTCGAGCGCCAGCCGCTGTCGCGTCGCGGTTGAGGCGACTCGCTCGATGAAAAAGCCCCGCCGATGCGGGGCTTTTTCTTGGGCGGGAAGAACGCAGCGGCTCAACGCCGCGGGTGCTTAGCCAAACGACTCATGTGATTGAAAAACAACATAGATTGACGCGAAAACAGGCGATTGGAACACTCCCCGGCGACTTCACTTGACTACCGGGAGCTCCGCCAATGACAAGAACAATGCGCGCCCTGGCCGGTTGCCTGCTGCTGGCATCCGCCTGTCTCACCCCGCTTGCCGCCCAGGCCGGCGACCTCGATGGCATCAAGCAGAAAGGCGAACTCAGCTTCGCCCTCACCGGCAAATACCCGCCCTTCAGCTTCATCGACATCGACGGCAAGCTGCAGGGCTTCGACGTCGACATCGGCGATGGCATCGCCCGACGCCTGGGCGTGACGGCCAAGCCGGTGACCACCGCCTGGGACGGCATTGTCGGCGGCCTGCTCGCCGGCAAGTACGACGCCATCATCGGCAGCCTGGCGATCACCGACGAACGCCTGAAGGCCGTCGACTTCTCCGAGCCCTACTACCTCTCCGGCGCGCAGCTGTTCGTGCGCAAGGACAGCCCGCTGCAGAGCATCGACGAGATGGACGGCAAGGTCATCGGCATTACCCTGGGCGAGACCTACGAAAGCTGGCTGCGCGAGCACAAGCCCAACGTCACGCTGAAAACCTACAAGGGCCTGCCGGACATCCTCCTGGACCTGCAGAACAAGCGCATCGACGGCTTCGTCACCGACAAGATCGCCGGCCTGCTGACCATCCACGACCGCAACCTCAATGCCCGTCCGGCCGGCGAGCTGCTTTACCCTGAAAAGATGGGCATCGCCGTGCGCAAGGACAACCCGGAGCTGAAGGCGGCGATCAACGCGGCACTCGCCGATCTCGACAAGGACGGCAGCTACAAGGGCATCAGCGAGAAATGGCTGGGCACCGACATCCGTTGAAGGACATCGCGCAATGTTGACTTACTTCCACCCCGACCAGTACCTGCACCACCCCCGCACCTACCTGTCCCGTGGGCAGATGCGCGTACCGCAGGAAATCCCCGAACGCCCGCGGCGCCTGCTGCAGGCCGTGGAACGGCTCGGCTTCGAGCTGCGCCAGCCGGATGACCACGGCATGCAACCGCTGAGCGCCGTGCACAGCCCGGAGTACCTGCGCTTCCTCGAAGAAGCCCACACCGAGTGGAAGGCTACCGGCCAGGACTGGGGCGACGAAGTGATCTCCAACGTCTTCGTCCGCGAGCCCAACCCGCTGCGCGGGATTCTCGCCAAGGCCGCACGCTACCTGGCCGATGGCAGTTGCCCGGTCGGCGAGCAGACCTGGCGCGGCGCCTACTGGTCGGCGCAAAGCGCAGTGGCCGGCGCACGGGCCTTGCTCGACGGCCAGCCCGAGGCCTATGCACTGTGTCGTCCGCCGGGACACCATGCACGCCGCGATGCTGCTGGTGGCTTCTGCTACCTGAACAACGCCGCCATCGCCGCCCAGGAATTGCGCAAGGGCCATGCGCGCGTCGCCGTGCTGGATACCGACATGCACCACGGCCAGGGCATCCAGGAAATCTTCTACGAGCGGGACGACGTGCTGTACGTGTCGATCCATGGCGACCCGACCAACTTCTACCCGGTGGTCGCCGGCTACGAGGACGAGCGCGGCACTGGAGCCGGCCACGGCTACAACCTCAACCTGAGCATGCCCCACGGCTCGCCCGAGTCGGTGTTCTTCGAGCGGCTGCGCGAGGCCATCGCGGCCCTGCGCCGGTTCGAGCCCGAGGTACTGGTGCTGTCACTGGGCTTCGATATCTACGAGCTCGACCCGCAGTCGCAGGTCGCGGTGACCAGCGAGGGCTTCAATCGTCTCGGCCAGGCCATCGGCGAACTAGGCCTGCCGACGCTGATCGTGCAGGAAGGCGGCTATCACCTGGAGAGCCTGCAGGAAAACGCCGAGCAGTTCTTCAAGGGTTTCCTGGCGCCCCGGCGTACCGCGTGAATCAGCGGCGGGCGGCTTCGGCCGCCCGTTTCAAACTGCCGGCAGGCGCAACGCCCCGGCACAGTCCTCGCGCTGCTGCATGGCCTCGACCACCTGCGCCAGCGCCAGGCGCACATCGCCGATCAGCCGATTGCTCTTCAGCTCCTGCTTGTACACCAGGTAGAAGTTGAACCACTGCTCCAGCGCGAAGGGGCGGCTGACCAGCTTGGGGTTTTCGCACAGGTCCGCGGCGGTGATGGCGTTGACCAGGCTCAGCCCGCCGGTCATCTCGATCATTGCGCCCATGCTCGACAGGCTCGACTGCAACTCGTGGCGCAGCAGACGGCGCAGGCTGTTGTCGCGGTAGATCAGGTGGTCCGACTGGATCGGCTTGATCAGCGTCTGCCCGTCGAGGTCGGTCAGTTCCAGCTCGGCCTTTTCTGCCAGCGCACTTGCCGCCGGCATCAGCACGCGCATGCGTGCCGCCACCATCGGCGCGAACAGCAGGTTGGGCTCGTGCACCTCATAGGACACCAGCGCCATGTCCAGCCTTCCAGCCTCCACATCGGCGATCAGCCGGCCGCTGGCCGCCACATCCAGAGACACCGCGATCCCCGGGTGCGCCTGCAGGTAACGCTGCACCAGGGCCGGCCCAAAGCGATGCCCGAGCCCCGGCGCGCAGCCCAGTTTCAGCGACGCCACGCCGCTGTCCTGGAGGACGAACAAGTCCTCCTCGATACGCGCCAGGTTGCCCATCAGCAGGATCGCCTCGTTGAGCATGTAGCGCCCTGCGGCAGTGATCTGCAGGCGCTGGTTCTCACGGGCGAACAGGCGAATCTTCAGCGACTCCTCCAGCCGCGCCAGCGCGTGGCTGACGGCCG
Source organism: Pseudomonas multiresinivorans (assembly GCF_012971725.1). NCBI lineage: Bacteria > Pseudomonadati > Pseudomonadota > Gammaproteobacteria > Pseudomonadales > Pseudomonadaceae > Pseudomonas > Pseudomonas multiresinivorans. Next base: position 1,880,435 of record NZ_CP048833.1, on the reverse strand, counting down.
ACTGGGTAAGCCCCAGCTGCACCGCCGCCTGGCGCGTCGAACCGGTGGTGGCGATGGCGTGGAAGATTTCCAGGTCGCGCAGGCTGAACTCGGTACGCATGGTCGGGAACACCCTGGCCGGTCAAATGATGAAAAAAGATCATAAATTGACGCTGTTTTTTGTCAATGCAAGACTCACCACGTGTTCTCGAACAACCGAAACCCTTTCAGAACAGGGGTCTTGGACCGAACACCTGGGTATTAAAATAATTTGTAGGAATCACCAATCGTTCCCCGCGTTTGGCTCCCGACACCCATCCCGAGAATAAGAATGTTCGACTTCAACCTTGTGCTCCATTACCTGCCGATGCTGCTCAAGGCGGCCGGCGTTACCGTCGAGCTGACCCTGCTGGCCATCGTCTTCGGCCTGCTGATCGGCCTGCTCGCCGCCCTCGCCCGCCTGTCCCGGCACCGCGCCCTGCGCTGGACCGCCGCCGGCTACATCTGGCTGATCCGCTCGACGCCGCTGCTGGTGCAGTTGTTCATCATCTACTTCGGCCTGCCGCAGTTCGGCTTCGAACTGTCGCCCTTCACCTCGGGGGTGATCGGCCTGGCGCTGAACGTCGGCGCCTACAACGCCGAGACCATCCGCGCCGGCATCCAGGCGATTCCCCTCGGTCAGGTCGAAGCCTCGCGCTCGCTAGGCTTCGGCACCGCGCGGACCATGCGGCTGATCATTCTGCCGCAGGCGTTCAAGCTGATCGTGCCGCCGCTGGGCAACAACCTGATCATCCTGATCAAGGACACCTCGCTGGTGTCCACCATCACCCTGGCCGAGCTGTTCATGCGCACCCAGCAACTGGTCGGCGCAACGTTCAAGCCGTTCGAGCTGTATTTCGCCTGCGCGCTGATCTACGCGCTGCTGACCACCATCACCAGCCTGCTGCTGCAACTGTTCGAGCGGCGCCTGCTGCTCAAGGGAGGACGGGCATGAGCCGCGCCGACGTACAAATCCAGCTGAAAGATATCCACAAGCACTACGGCCCGCTGGAGGTGCTCAAGGGCATCGACCTGGGCGTGCACAAGGGCGAGGTGATGGTGCTGATCGGCCCCAGCGGCTCGGGCAAGAGCACCCTGCTGCGCTGCGTGAACATGCTCGAACAGCCGACGCGCGGCGAAATCCTCTTCCAGGACCAGTTGATCAACGACCGCCAGCGCAGCCATCGCGCGCAGGAAAAGTACCTCAACAGCCTGCGCATGAAAGTCGGCATGGTGTTCCAGCACTTCAACCTGTTCCCGCACCTGACCGTGCTGGAGAACATCACCATCGCCCCGACCCAGTTGCAGGGCATCGACCCGCGCCAGGCGCGTGCCGAGGCCGAGGAGCTGCTGGAGAAGGTCGGCGTGCTGGACAAGCGCGACGTCTACCCCGGCAACCTCTCCGGCGGTCAGAAGCAACGCGTGGCGATTGCCCGCGCCTTGGCGCTGAAGCCCGACGCGATGCTGTTCGACGAGCCGACATCGGCGCTCGACCCGGAAATGGTCGGTGGCGTGCTCAACGTGATGGAGAGCCTGGCTCGCAGCGGCATGACCATGATGGTGGTCACTCACGAGATGCGCTTCGCCGAGAAGGTCGCCGACCGCGTGGTGTTCATGGCTGACGGCAACATCGTCGAGCAGGGCACCCCGCAGGAAGTGTTCCGCGCGCCACAACAGCAACGCACCCGCGCGTTCCTCGCCGACATCGGCTGATACGCCCAATCCAGCGCGCACGCCAAGGCGGGCGCCGACAATCAGGGGATTCGCATGTCCGACTACCTGTTCTACCAATCCGCGGTGCGCCTGCCGACCGTCTCCCACGCCCAGGGCATCTACGCCTGGGACGAACACGGCCAGCGCTACCTGGACGCCTGCTCCGGGGCCATCGTCGCGCAGCTCGGCCACGGCCATCCGGCAGTGCGCGAGGCAATGCTGGCGCAACTGGACAAGGTCGCCTTCGCCTACCGTACCCAGTTCGAGAACCAGCCGGCGCTGGACCTCGCCGAGCGTCTGGTCAACCTCACCGGCCAGCGCTTCGACCGGGTGTTCTTCTCCTCGGGCGGCTCCGAGTCGGTCGAGTCGGCGCTGAAGATCGCCCGCCAGTACTGGTATGCCAAGGGCGAAGCGCAGCGCCGGGTGTTCATCAGCCGCAAGCCGGCCTACCACGGCTCGACCATGGGTGCGCTGGCGATGACCAGCTACACGCCGCTGACCCAACCCTTCGAGCCGATGTTCCAGCACTACCCGAAGATCACCTCGCCGACCCAGTACCGCGTACCCGCCGGCCTGAGCGCCGAGGCCCACGCGATTGCCTGCGCCGACGAACTGGAAGCGGCCATCCTGGAAATCGGCGCGCAGAACGTCGCCGCCTTCATCGCCGAACCCATCGGCGGCGCCAGTACCGGCGCGGAAGTGCCGCACGATGCGTACTTCCCGCGTATCCAGGCGATCTGCAAGCGCCACGGCATCCTGCTGATCCTCGACGAAGTGATGACCGGCATCGGCCGCACCGGCCGCTGGTTCGGCTACGAACACTGGGACGTGCAGGCCGACATCCTCTGCCTGGCCAAGGGCCTGGGTGCCGGCTACTACCCGGTGTCGGCGGTGCTGACCCGCGCCGAGCTGACCGACCCGATCCTCTCCTCGGGCGGCTTCCAGCATGGCTACACCTACGCCGGCAACCCGCTGGCCAGCGCCACCGCACTGGCGGTGATCCAGGCCATCGAGGATGAGAACCTGGTGAGCAAGGTCGCCGAAAATGGGGCCTACCTGCTGGATCGCCTCAAGGCTCTTGGCGCGCGCTACGAATTCATCGGTGACGTGCGCGGCCGCGGCTACCTGCAGGCCATCGAGTACGTCGCCGACCGCGACGGCAAGACGCCCTTCCCGCTGGCCGCCAACGTCAGCGACAGCATCACCCGCCTGGCCCGCGAGCGCGGCCTGATCATCTATCCGCGCCGCTCGCTGATGGGCGAACAGGGCGACCACACGCTGATCTCGCCGCCGCTGATCACTACCCGCGAACAGTGCGACGAAATCGTCGAACTGCTCGGCGCTACCTTTGACGCCTTCCAGGCGCAGCAGGCCGGCCGATGAACAAGCAGTGCACGCTGGAGCAGGCCGTCGCCGGCATCGCCGACGGCAGCAGCATCATGGTGGGCGGCTTCGGCTCCCCCGGCACGCCATTCTCCCTGCTGGAAGAACTCACGCGGCAGGGCAAGCGTGACCTGACCATTATCAAGAATGACGCAAACCAGGACGGCTACGGCGTGTCGCGGCTGATCGAGGCTGGTGCCATCCGCAAGATGGTCACCACCCACCTCGGTCTGAGTGGCGCCGCGCGCAAGGCCTACACCGCCGGGCAACTGGAAGTGGAGTTCGTTTCCCAGGGCCTGTTCGCCGAGCGCATCCGCTGCGCCGGCGTCGGCCTGCCGGCTTTCCTCAGCGACATCGAGATTCCCGAGGAACTCGGCGAGCAGCGCCAGACGGTGACGCTCGAAGGTCGCCAGCTGTACGTCGAAACTGCGCTGCGCGCCGACTACGCCTTCATTGCCGGGCACCGTGCCGACCACGCCGGCAACCTGCAATACCACGGCAGCGCGCGCAACTTCGGCCCGCTGATGGCGATGGCCGCCGACCGCGTGATCGCCGAGGTCTACGACCTCAGCGAGCAGGCATTGGCGGCCGACAGCATCCACACCCCCGGCATCTTCGTGCACCACCTGGTCGCCGTCACAAGGAGCTCCCATGAGTACCAGCCCATCCCTCGCTGATCCGCGGGAAATCATCGCCCGCCGCGCCGCGCGGGAAATCCGCGACGGCCAGCTGGTGAACCTCGGCATCGGCCTGCCGACCCTGATTCCCGGCTACGTGCCGGAGCACATCCAGGTGTGGATCCACTCGGAGAACGGCATCGTCGGCGTCGGCCCGCAGGCTGGCGCGCACAACCTAGACGCCGAGCTGATCGACGCCGGTGGCGGCTACGTCACCGTGGTGCCGGGCGGCGCCATCGTCGACAGCGCCACCTCCTTCGGCATCATCCGCCGCGGCCTGCTCGACATCACCTTTCTCGGCGCGCTGCAGGTTTCCCAGCACGGCGACCTGGCCAACTGGCTGGTGCCGGGCAAGATCGTCGCCGGCATCGGCGGCGGCGCGGAACTGGCGCAGAAGGCCCGCCAGGTGATCGTCACCATGCCGCACTGCGACAAGGACGGCCGCGCGAAGATCGTCGAACGCTGCGAGCTGCCGCTCACCGCGCGCCGCTGCGTGACGCGGATCATCACCGAACACGCAGTATTCGACATCGACGACGAAGGCCTGCTGCTGCGGGAAATCCTCGGCGACCTGAGCCTGGCCCAACTGCAAGCGATCACCGCGCCCTTCCGCGACGCCCGCCACTGACCCGGACTGCCAACCATGACTACGACTGCCTCCCCGGCGTACATCGCCGGTTACGCCCGCACGCCCATCGGCCGGGCCTATCGCGGCGCGTTCAATGACACCGACGCGCCAACCCTGGCCGCCTTCGCCCTGCGTGCCGTCCTGCAACGGCACGACCTCGACCCGCAGGCCATCGACGATGTGATCCTCGGCTGCGCCCTGCCCGAGGGCTCGCAGTACTACAACATTGGTCGCATGGCGGCATTGGCGGCACGGCTGCCGGTGCGCACCCCCGGCATGACCGTGGACCGCCAGTGCGCCTCCGGCCTGATGTCGGTGGCCATCGCCAGCCAGCGCATCCAGGCCGGCGACGCCGAGCTGATCCTCGCCGGCGGCGTGGAGTCAATCAGCCTGGTGCAAAACAAGCACATGAATACCTACCGGCGTCAGGACCGCCAGTTGCTGGAAGTCCTGCCCGCCGCCTACATGCCGATGGTCGAGACAGCCGAAGTGGTCGCCACGCGCTACGGCGTCACTCGTGAGGCACAGGACGCCTACGCGCTGGAGAGCCAGCGACGCGCCGCCACTGCGCAGGCCCAGGGTCTGTTTGAGGCGGAGATCGCAGCGGTCCGAACCGTTCAGCGCATCGAAGATCGCAGCAGCGGCGAGCAGTCCTTCGTCGAGATCGAGGTGGCTCGCGACGAATGTCCGCGACCGGGCACCAGCGCCGAAGGCCTGGCGGCGCTGTCGCCGGTGTTTGCCCAGGGCTCGGTCAGCGCCGGTAACGCCTGCCCGCTGTCCGATGGCTCTGCCGCCTGCCTGGTGGTCTCTGAAGCGCAGTTGCAGCGCCACGACCTGCAACCGCTGGGGCGTCTGGTCAGTTGCGTGGTGGAAGGCTGCGCGCCCGACGAAATGGGCATCGGCCCGGTACCGGCAATCCGCAAGTTGTTGCAGCGTTGCCGGCTGACGATCGACGACATCGACCTGTGGGAAATCAACGAAGCCTTCGCCTCGCAGGTTGTGTACTGCGCGCAGACCCTGGGCATCCCGGCCGAACGACTGAACGTCAACGGCGGTGCCATCGCCCTCGGCCATCCCTACGGCATGAGCGGCACACGCCTGGTAGGTCACGCGCTGCTCGAAGGTGGTCGGCGCAATGCGCGCTACGTCGTGGTCAGCATGTGTATTGGCGGCGGGCAGGGTGCGGCGGCGCTGCTGGAATGCCTCTGAGCCCGACAAAGAAAAAGGCCCCGCATAACGGGGCCCCTTCCTGCACGCCGGCTCTTCGGGCCGTTACAGGGAATCCAGGTAGCGCTCGACGTCCAGCGCGGCCATGCAGCCAGCGCCGGCGGAAGTGATCGCCTGGCGGTAGACATGGTCGGCCACGTCGCCGGCGGCGAACACGCCGGGGATGCTGGTCGCCGTGGCATTGCCTTCGCGGCCGCCGTTGACCACCAGATAGCCGTCCTTCAGCTCAAGCTGACCTTCGAACAACGCGGTGTTCGGCGTGTGGCCGATGGCGACGAACAGGCCGTCCACCTTCAGTTCCGAAGCCTCGCCATCGTTATGGCGCAGGCGCACGCCGGTGACGCCCATGGCATCGCCCAGCACCTCTTCCACCTGGGCATTCAGGCGCAGTTCGATCTTGCCCTCGGCGACGCGGGCACGCAGCTTGTCCTGCAGGATCTTCTCGGAACGGAAGCTGTCGCGGCGGTGCACCAGGGTCACCTTGCTGGCGATATTGGCCAGGTACAGCGCCTCTTCCACGGCGGTGTTGCCGCCGCCCACCACCGCCACTTCGCGGTTGCGGTAGAAGAAGCCGTCGCAGGTGGCGCAGGCGGACACGCCCTTGCCCATGAACGCCTCTTCCGACGGCAGGCCGAGATAACGTGCACTGGCTCCGGTGGCGATGATCAGGGCATCCGCGGTGTAGGTGCCGCTGTCGCCCTTGAGCACGAACGGCTTGCCGGCCAGGTCCACGCCATGGATATGGTCGAAGACGATCTCGGTCTCGAAACGCTCGGCGTGTTCCTGCATGCGCTGCATCAGCGCCGGGCCGGTCAGGCCATGGGGGTCGCCCGGCCAGTTGTCGACTTCGGTGGTAGTGGTCAGCTGGCCGCCAGCCTGCAAGCCTGTGATCAGTAGCGGCTTGAGGTTGGCGCGGGCGGCGTAGACCGCGGCGCTGTAACCCGCAGGCCCCGAACCCAGAATGATGACGCGCGCGTGACGATCGGACATGACAGCCTCCAGTGCTCGGGTGAAGAGCGGGTGCAAAAGAAAAGGGAGCTGCCAAAGCACCAGGGGGAAGGTTGGGAGGGCGGCAGCTCCACTGAAAGGTTTCTTGCGCGGACCGCACGGCCCGGAGACTGAGGACAATGCGGTGTGACCTGAGTCACGGATCGCATTGTCCCGCAGAACTCCGGAAAACCCTTGAGATAAGTCAGGGATTTCCTCGGTCGTCCTGCGCTCCTTGAGATAAGTCAGGGAGTGTCGGATCGACCCTCGAACTCGTTCGATACCAGATGGCGCGCAGCTTACCGCCGCCGCCGCGTCCTGCTGAAATGCCCAATCTCAATGCCCCCCATAGGCTGCCCCTATGTGGCGGGCAGCCACTGCACCTGTGTCTAGACTCAAGCAAACCAGAGGTCACCCGGACCACCATGAATCTTCGCGCCCGCCTGCTTTGGCTGTGCCTGCCCCTGTTCGCCGCGAGCCTCGCCGGGGTCTGGCTGCTGTCGGACATGATCCTGCTCGACCGCTTCGACCGCGGGGACCGCCAGCACCTGGCCGACGAGGTACGTATCGTCCACAACCGCGTCGCCTACGAAAAACAGCGTAACCTCGACATCGTCCACAGCTACGCCTGGTGGGATGCCAGCTACCAGTTCATGCGCCTGCCGCAGGCGCGCTTCATCGAGGACAACCTGGACCAGGACCTGCTGGGCATCCTCGGCTTCGACTATGTCCTGTTTGTCGACCGCGACGGGCACATCCTCGCCCAGCAATGGAAACTCGACGAGCTGGCCCGACGCTTCCCCGGCCAGCCGGTGCCCGACACCGCCCGGCTGCGCGACGGCATCCTGCGCACCGCACTGGAACTGGGCGCCCTGGATATCGATGGCGACCCGCGCCACAGCCTCGACCAGTTGCTGCAGATCGAAGGCGTGCCGCAGCTGCTGCTCAGCTATCCCATCAGCAATACCGCGGGCACCGCCGAGCCGGCCGGCGTGGTCATCGCCGGTGTGCTGCTCGACAGGGCGCGCATGTACAACCTTCAAACGCAGATGGGCGCGAGCCTGCGCCTGGCCCAGGACCCGGTACAGGGCAAGGACTGGCGCACCCTGAACATCCCCACCGGGCGCGGCGCCACCCTGCTCAGCTCGCGGCATCTGCTGGACGAGAACAGCCAGCAGATGTCGCTGCTCTATCTCGACTCCCGCGGCCGGCCTCAATTGCGCCTGGAACTGACCAGCCCCCGGCCGCTGTACCAGCAAGGCCGGCAGTCGGTCAGCCTGTTCCTCTACCTGACCCTGGCCCTGCTCGGCGGCGCCATCCTGCTCGCCTACGTGGCCCTGGAGCTGCGCATCATTCGCCGGGTCAGCAGCATGAACCGCGAGGTAGCGGTCATCGGGCAGGACCGCACCGCCTTGCGCCTGAGCCCACAGGGGACGGACGAACTGGGCCAACTGGCCAGCGAGATGAACCGTACCCTCGATCGCCTGGAGCAGAGCGAGGCGCGCGATCGCGCCATCCTCGATGCCATCCGCGATGGCTACTTCGAGATGGACACCCGGGGCATCATCCGCACCGTCAACCCAGCACTGTGCCGGATGCTCGACTACGCCGCCGACCAGCTCAGCGGCCAGCACTTCAGCATCCTGTTGCAGGAGGAGGACTATCACCGCGCCCAGAGCCTGTACGACAAGGTCCGCGACGACGAGCAGGAAACCACCTTCTCCGCCCCGTTCAAGCGCCGCGACGGGCGGCTGGTGAGCTGCGAAACACGGCTCTCGGCGATCCGCGATGGCCAGGGTGAATTCCAGGGCTTCCGCGGCATCCTGCGCGACATCAGCGACCAGGTGGCCTACCAGAAGCAATTGATCGACCTCGCGTATCGAGACACGCTGACCGCACTGGGCAACCGCAAGGCCTTCAACGAGCAGTTGCAGCGCGCCATCGTGCACAGCAATCGAGTGGCCCTGCTGTACATCGACCTGGACCGTTTCAAGCAGGTCAATGACCGCTTCGGCCACGCCATTGGCGATGCGCTGCTCAGCACGGTCGGCGAGCGCATGCGCGGCAGCCTGCGCCAGCCGGACCAGGCATTCCGCCTGGGCGGCGACGAATTCGCCGTGCTGCTGGAAAATGCCCAGCCGGATCAGGCCGAAGCTCTGGGCATGCGCCTGCTGGGTGTACTCGGCGCCGAGTACCGCCTGGGCGGCCAGGTGATCGACTTCGTCACCCCCAGCATCGGCATCGCCTTCTACCCGCAGGACGCCGCCGATGCCGACGCCCTGACCCGCGCCGCCGACATCGCCATGTACCAGGCCAAGCAGGAACGCAACCGCTGTTATCGCTACACGGTCGCCTGAACGCGCGGCTGCGATGCACATACCCGGCAAAACAGACGGCTCGCCGGGCCTTCGCCGGGTCTGCTAAGGTCGCCTACGGTTCAACCCTGGAGAGTCCGATGTCCACCCTGAGCGGCCCGCAATACCTCAGCGAAGGCCTGAAACTGATGATGCGCCCCGGCCTGCGGCTGTTCGTGCTGCTGCCCCTGAGCATCAACATCCTGCTGTTCGTCGGTCTGGTCGGCTTCGCCATCAATCAGTTCAGCCACTGGGTCGACTGGCTGATGCCGACCCTGCCGGACTGGCTGAGCTTCCTGCAGTTCATCCTCTGGCCGCTGTTCGTCGCGCTGGTCCTGCTGATCGTGTTCTTCACCTTCACCATGATCGCCAACATCATCGCCGCGCCCTTCAACGGCTTCCTGGCGGAGAAGGTCGAAGTCGTGGTGCGCGGCACCGACGACTTCCCCGAATTCAGCTGGGGCGAGCTGATGGCCATGGTGCCGCGTACCATCGGCCGCGAGCTGCGCAAGCTCGGCTACTTCCTGCCACGCGCCATCGCGCTGTTCATCCTCAGCCTGATCCCCGGCCTGAACCTGATCGCTGCACCGCTGTGGCTGATCTTCGGCGTGTGGATGATGGCGGTGCAGTACATCGACTACCCGGCGGACAACCACAAGCTGGGCTGGAACGAGATGCTCGCCTGGCTGCGCAGCAAGCGCTGGGCCTGCATGGGCTTCGGTGGCATCACCTACCTGGCGCTGCTGATCCCGGTGGTCAACCTGGTCGCCATGCCCGCCGCCGTGGCCGGCGCCGTGCTGTTCTGGGTGCGCGAGGGTGGTGACAAGGCGCTGGTGAAGTAACCCGCCGCCGCACCTGAGCGGCTGTCACCTATCGATCATCGCATTGTCATCGGCGCGCCACCGCGCGCCGGGACACTGCGAGCATGACCACGACTCCCCTGCGCATCGCGCTGATCTGCGAAACCTTTCCGCCGGAAATCAACGGCGTGGCCAACACCCTCGGCCGGCTGGCCTCAGGGCTGTTGCATCTCGGACACCAGATCCAGGTCGTCCGCCCGCGCCAGCAGGGCGACGAAGACCGACACAGCGATGGCCAGCTGGTGCTGACCCGTGGCTGGCCGCTGCCCGGCTACCCCGGCCTGCAATGGGGCCAGTCGTGCCTGCACAAGCTGATGCGCCACTGGAAACGCACCCGCCCGGATGTGCTCTACATCGCCACCGAAGGCCCCCTCGGCCTCGCCGCCCTGCGCGCCGCCCGGCGCCTGCGGATCCCGGTGATCAGCGGCTTCCACACCAATTTCCAGCAGTACAGCGCGCACTACGGTTTTGGCCCGCTGATGCGCCTGGTGACCCTGTACCTGCGCTGGTTCCACAACCGCACCCAGCAGACCCTGGTGCCCAGCGCCAGCCAGTCCATGGAGCTGCAGCGGCGCGGCTTCGAGCGCCTGGCGCAGCTCTCGCGCGGCGTCGACAGCCAACTGTTCAACCCCGCCCGCCGCGACGAAGCGCTGCGTCGCGAATGGGGCCTGGGCGAGCGGGATATCGCTGTGTTGCATGTAGGCCGGCTGGCAGCGGAGAAAAACCTGTCGCTGCTGGGCAGCAGCTTCCGCGCCCTGTGCGCGGAACACCCGCAGCTGAAACTGCGCCTAGTGATAGTCGGTGACGGCCCGCAGCGCGCGCACCTGCAGAAGGAACTGCCCGAAGCGCTGTTCTGTGGCCTGCAGCGTGGCGAGGAACTGGCCCGGCACTATGCCAGCGGCGATCTGTTCCTGTTCCCCAGCCTGTCGGAAACCTTTGGCAATGTGGTGCTGGAGGCGCTGGCCTCAGGGCTGGCGGTGGTGGCCTTCGACCAGGCGGCCGCCGGCCAGCACATCCGCCACGGGCACAACGGCGTGCTCGGCGTTCCGGGCGAGAGCCAGAGCTTCTTCGAAGCGGCGAGCTGGCTGCTGGCGGACCCGGAGCGTTTGCGCCGGGTGCGTCTCAACGCCCGTCACCACGCCATCCACCAGGCGTGGGACACGGTGGTCGAACGCTTCGAGGGCTATCTGCAGGAAGCCTGCCGCGCGGGGCTGCCGGGGAAGAACCCCGGCGGCCTGGGCCACCCTGAAACCCACAAATAGCGATCAGGCGAAGGGCTTGGGCTCGGCGGCAAAGGACAGGCTCATGGCGCCGGCGCCGAGGTTGATGCCGCCGGTGGGGCTGAGCATCGCCAGGTGCACCTGCACGCCCTTGGCCTGGCAGGCCGCTTCCAGCGCGGCGAAGCCCGGCAGGTCACGCAGCGCGGAAGGATCGCCGGCGTAACTCAGGCTCATCTGCGGCGCCAGCAGCTCACCTGCCTCGACCCGCGCGCGGGCGAAGTTGAGCAGGCGCTCGGCGGACTTCTCATAGTTCGGCGACACCGACACTGGCTTGTCCTCGCCCTGCACCAGGCTCAGCACCGGCTTCATGTCGAGCATCGAACCCAGTCCGAGGAAGGCGCCGCGCAGGCGGTCGCCGATGCTGCTGCGGTCGCCCTTCTGGAAGCCACGGCGACGGATGTGCCCCAGGTCGCTGGCGACCAGGAAGGTGTTCATCTGCTGGCTGAGCTGCTCCAGGCGGGTGCGCACGGCGTTGGGATGCTGATCTTCGCCGAGCAGGCGCACGCCTTCGGCGGCCAGCACGGCCAGGCCGGCGAACACGGTCTGGCTATCGATCACCCGCAGCGCGAACGGCCCGGCGATGCCGGCGGCGGCGCGGCGTTCCTTGTAGCTCTGCAGGAGGCTGAAGGAGGCCTGGGTGGCGTTGTCGAAGATCGGGCTGCGCTGGCTGCTGACGGTCAGGCAGATCACGTAGTCGAAATCGGTGACCAGCTTTTCCAGGAACCAGTCGTGGGTCTGCGCCGGCGTCAGCGGCTCGCTGCCGTCCTCGGGGCCGACCTTGGGCAGGTCCTGGGAATAGAACGTCAGGGTGGTGTCGGGATCGCGATCATCGACGATGCGACGCTCGCCCACACGGATACCGATGGGGAGGACGCGAATGTTGTGGGCAGCAAGGAATTCGGGGGGAAGGTCGCAGGTTGCATCGACTACCAAGCCGATCCGCATGACTTACTCCTATGGCCGTCTCCCGGCCTATTGTTGTGTGAACGCGTTCATACTCTGCCCGTTTCGGACTGGGAAGTCAGCATGCGGAAAGGTGGGTCTCGGAAAAGATTTGTAAACGCCTGGGACGGTGTTTTCAGACCATTCAGGCAATCAATAACCAGCCATAAACGAGGCATCACTTGTAGGAGCGAGCTTGCTCGCGAACTGGCACTGCTGTGGACTCGATTCGCGAGCAAGCTCGCTCCTACGAAGAGCAAAAAAAGCCCCTGGCACCGTGGGTGCCAGGGGCTTTTGGGGGGCAGGCGCGAGCGAATCAGGCCAGCGACATCAGCGCGTCACGGCTGAACGGCTTGATATCGGCAAGGCGACCGTCGCGGACCTTCAGCGCCCAGTCCGGGTCGACCAGCAGAGCACGACCGACGGCGACCAGGTCGAACTCTTCCTTGTTCAGACGCTCCAGCAAGCCGTCGATGCCCGACGGCTGGGCAACTTCCTCGGTGTTGCCGAAGAACGCCAGGAACTCGCTGCCGTCCAGGCCGACGTTGCCGACGGTGATGGTCGGCTTGCCGGTGAGCTGGCGGGTCCAGCCGGCGAGGTTGAGGTCGGAGCCTTCGAATTCCGGAATCCAGAAGCGGCGGGTGGAGCAGTGGAAGATGTCCACGCCGGCATCCGACAGCGGTTTGAGGAAGGCTTCCAGCTCCTCGGGAGTCTGCACCAGGCGGGCGCTGTAGTCCTGCTGCTTCCACTGGGAGAAGCGGAAGATGATCGGGTAGTCGGGGCCGACGGCCGCGCGCACGGCCTGGATCAGCTCGATGGCGAAGCGCGAACGGTTGGCCAGGCTGCCGCCGTATTCGTCGGTGCGCTTGTTGCTGCCGTCCCAGAAGAACTGGTCGATCAGGTAGCCGTGGGCGCCGTGGATTTCCACACCGTCCATGCCGATGGACTTGGCGTCGACGGCGGCCTGGGCAAAGGCGGCGATGACGTCCTGGATGTCTTCCTTGGTCATCTCATGGACCAGCACGGTGCCGTCCTTTTCCTTGCCGCTGGGGCCATAGCCCGGAACGCTGGCGTCCGGCTCGGTGCCCAGGCGGCGCACGGCGCCGACGTGCCACAGTTGCGGGACGATCTTGCCGCCTTCGGCGTGCACGGCGTCGACCACCTGCTTCCAGCCGGCCAGGGCGTCTTCACCATGGAAGCGCGGCACGTTCGGGTAGCCGTTGGCAGCCTTGTGGTTGACCGTGGTGCCTTCGGTAACGATCAGGCCGACGCCGGCAGCGGCGCGGCGACGGTAATACTCGACGACCTGGGCGTGGGGTACGCCGCCCGGAGTGAAGTTGCGGGTCATCGGCGCCATCACGATGCGCGTGGGCAGTTCCAGATCGCCCAGGCGGAAGGGCGAGAACAGGGTATCTACGGATGCAGTCATTGAAGTCTCCATGACGGCCAGGCGACCGGTCGTCTCGTTTTTGAGTGGGGCTGGAAAAATGAGTGATGACTCAGGCAGATTAGGCCTGTAGCAAGTGCTCCAGGCGCTCGATAAAGCGTTCCACCGGCTTGAGCGAAGCGCTGACTTTCATGCGCGCCAGCACGCCCTGCCAGGCATTGCCGATGAACTCGGCCAGTTGCTCGACGTTCTCCGAGGCGGGCAATTCCCCGGCGCGCTGGGCGTCAGCCAGGCAGTCGCGCAGCGTATCGATGGACTGCTGAAGGATGACGTCAACGCGCTCGGCGATCGGCGGCGACAGCTCAGCCATCTCGAAGCTCAGGCTGCCGATGAAGCAGTGGTACTGCAGCTTCTCCTGGCGGGCGAAGTGCGCCAGCAGCTCGCGGTAATAGGTGAGGATGCGTGCGCGCGGCCCCAATGCCGGATTACCCAGCGCCTCGGCGTAGCGCGCCAGGCGCGGCGCGTACAGGTGCTCCAGCGCCTGCAGGGCGAAGTCTTCCTTGCTGTCGAAGTAGTGATAGAAGGAGCCCTTGGGAATCCCGGCGGCCTGGACGATGTCCTGCACACCGGTGCCGTGGTAGCCGCTGCGGGTCATCGCCAGGGAGCCCTTGGCGAGGATCAGGTCACGCTTGTCGAGTCGGATGCTGTTCATGGCGGAAAGAATATGACCGGTCGTCTCGCTTTTGCCAGCACCATTGATCGCAGTGATTTTCCTTCAGAAGCGGATCAGCGAACCGACGGGCTTTCCAGCAACTCCGCCACGCCTTCCTTCAGCAATTCACGCAGGCGCTCCACCACGGCATCAGGTTCGGCTTCGCTGCAATGCAGGCACAGGCCCAGCGGCTCCATGGCCGGCAGCCCCGCGCGCCCGGCATCCAGCCGCTCGACGCCGGCCGGCAAGCCGATGGGAGTGCGCAGGCCAATTCCCAACCCCGCACCGACGGCGGCCCAGATGCCCGACAACCCGGCACTGGTGAAGGCCACGCGCCAGGGCACGCCGGCCCTGTCCAGGGCCGCCGTTGCCGCGCTGCGCAGCAGGCAGGGCGCCTCCAGCATGACCAGTGGCAGCGCTTGCGCACCTGGAAACAAGGGCGCATCCGGTGCGCCGATCCAGCACTGCGCCACCGCCCCCAAGCGTTCCATGTAGGGCGTGCGCTCACCGGTTTCCCACGCCAGCGCCAGGTCCAGCTCGCCGCTGCGCACCCCTTCGATGAGTTGCTGATTGCGAGAGGTGCGCACCTCGATGCGCACCCTGGGATGAGCACGGGCAAAGCGCGCCAGCACGGCGGGCAACAGGGTTTCGCCGAAGTCCTCCTGCAGGCCGAGGCGCACCCGGCCCTCCAGCGAGCCGCCACGCAAGGCACCGGCCGCCTCGTCGTTCAAATCCAGCAGGCGGCGGGCGTAGGCCAACAGCGTCTCACCCGCCTCGGTCAGTGCCATGCCGCGTCCTTCGCGGCGCAACACCGGAGTGCCGGCCTGCTCTTCCAGCTTCTTCAGCTGCGCGCTGACGGCAGAAGTGGAGCGCCCCAGGCGTTCCGCCGCGCGGGCAAAACTGCCCAACTCGATGCCGGTGACGAAGGTGCGCAGCACATCGAGATCGAAGTTGATGCGAGCCATGAAGACCATCCTGATTAATCGAACTGTCAGTCAAATATTTCCTGATTTTCAGAACAAACCTGCCGCGCTAGCCTGATTCCGTCAAGCCACAGAAGAGGAACGGCAACATGTCTCGTCCACCCCAGGTCTCCCCTGCCCTGCAACAGCAGGCACCGAAGCTGGCTCAGATCACCGAGCACGTCCTGTTCGGAGATGTCTGGCAACGCCCGCAGCTGAGTCCGCGTGAGCGCAGCCTGGCAACCGTCGCCGCCCTGGTGGTGCAAGGCCGGCAGGAACAACTGCCGTTCCATTTCGAACTGGCCCGCGACAACGGCCTGACCCGCGAGGAGCTGGTCGAGCTGATCACCCATCTAGCCTTCTACGGCGGCTGGCCGACGGCCGCTTCCGCTCTCAACCGTCTCGACGAGGAGTGACACCATGCCCACCGTCCGCATCTCCCTGCGCAAAGGCAAGCAAGCGCAGTACCTGCGCCAACTGGCCGACACCGTGTACGACGCCATGCACGAGGCTTTCAACGTCCCGGAAGGCGACCAGTTCGTGATGATCCACCAGCATGAAGCGGAGGAATTCGTCTACAACCGCGATTACCTCGGCGGCCCGCGCAGCGACGACTTCGTGCTCATCGCCATCACCATCGGCCGCCCGCGCGACTCGCAGACCAAACAGGCGTTCTACCGGCGATTGAACGCGCTGTTGGGCGAGCGACTGGGAATCGCCAGCGAGGACGTGATGGTACAGATCACCACCAGCGAGGCGGACGACTGGTCCTTCGGCGGCGGGCGCATGGGCGTGCTGACGCGCCCCGATGCGGTCAGTGCCAGCTGACGCGCTGCTCCAGCGGGAAACGCAGGCGCGGGTTGTAGACGCCGTTGTCCGCAGCCCGCCCTGCTGCCAGCAACATGATCGGCACCGCGCGGCGGGGAATCTGCAGCACCTTGCGCAACCGCACTTCATCGAAGCCCTCCATGGGGCAACTGGCGAAGCCGTGGCTCTGCAGGGCGAGCATCAGGTTCTGCGCCGCCAGCGCGGCGGATTTCACCGCCCACAGGCGCATTTCGGCGTGGCTGTTGGGCTGCCGCATCAGGGCGCGGCGCAACCCGACGATCGAATACAGCACGCGCTTGAACAGCCCGCGCAAGCCCAGTGCGCCCTGGTCGTACTGGAAAGGCGCGGTGCGCTCATAGAAGCGCCGGACCTTCTCCGGCACCTGCGGTTCGGGCCATTGCTCGAGGATGTCGGCGCAGGACTCACGCCAGGTATCCGGCCGCGCCAGCACGGCGATCAGCACCGGCGCCGTGCGCGCTGCGTTCTGCCCCAGGCAGACCGGCACCAGTTGGCGCCGCAACTGGGCATCGCGGATCACATGGAAGCTCCAGGGCTGCAGGTTGCAGGCATTGGGAGCGAGCACCGCCAGCTCCAGGCAATCGCGCAGCACTGCATCGGGCACAGGCTCGTCAAGGAAACGACGAACCGAACGACGCTGCTCGATCAAGGCGCGCAGGGCATCAGGCGTGGCAGGCAAGCAGGCGGACTCGGCGGCGAAACGGCTCATGGCGGGCTCCGGAAGCAGGTCGTCCGATTAAGCCGCCGCACGCTGCGCGAAACAACGCAAAGGAAGAAATGCCAGCGGGATTGGCGCAAGCGCCCTCTCCCGCCGGCAGCGGTCAGGCGCCCAGCGCCTTCTCGATGGCCTGGATCAGCGCCGGATCATCCGGCGCGGTGCGCGGGCTGAAGCGCGCCAGCACGCGGCCGTCCGGACCGAGCAGGAACTTCTCGAAGTTCCAGGTGATGTCGCCGGGGAACTCGGCGCCCTCGCCCGCCAGCAGGCGGTACAGCGGATGGCGTTCCGAGCCGTTGACATCCAGCTTGCCCGACATGGGGAAGCTGACCCCGTAGTTCAGCGAGCAGAACGACTGGATCTCGGATTCGCTGCCCGGCTCCTGCCCGGCGAACTGGTTGCAAGGCAGCCCCAGTACCACGAACCCCTGATCCTTGTATTGCTGGTAGAGCTTCTCCAGACCGGCGTACTGCGGAGTCAGGCCGCACTTCGAGGCGACGTTGACCACCAGCACGACCTTGCCCTTGAGCGGGGCCAGCGGCAGATCCTGGCCGTCGAGACCATGCAGCGTCAGATCGTGAAAAGCGCTCATTGCTTGCTCCTTGAAGAGGTAGGCACGAAGTGCCCGCGCAGGGGCGGAAATGTGTCCGTCGTACTGCGCAATCCCAGTCGATGCGGGAAAAATGCCCTGGCAATCTTTGCAGTTGAAGCCGATTGCATGAGAAAGGCGCCCGAAGGCGCCTTTCCCGATTGAGCTTAGCAGCTCAATGATGGCTACACCCGATCCCGATGAGCGACCGGGGAGTAGCGATCAGTGGTGATGACCACCTTCGCCGTGGACGTGGCCATGGGCAACTTCTTCGGCCGAAGCGTCGCGGATGTCGACCACTTTCACCTTGAAGTTCAGGCGCTGGCCGGCCAGCGGGTGGTTGCCGTCGACGATCACGTCATCGCCTTCGATGTCGCGAATGGTGACGATCTGCATGCCGCCGTCCGGAGCGGAGGCATGGAACTGCATGCCGACTTCCAGCTCGTCCACGCCTTCGAACATTTCGCGGGTCAGGGTGGCGACCAGCTCGGCGCTGTACTCGCCGTAGGCATCGGCCGGCTCGACGGTCACATCCAGCTCGTCACCGACCTGCTTGCCTTCCAGGGCCTTTTCCAGGCCGCCGATGATGTTGTGGGCACCGTGCAGGTAGACCAGCGGAGCGCCGCCGGCGGAGCTGTCGATGACCTCACCTGCGTCGTTGGTCAGGGTATAGTCGATGGAAACCGCCTTGTTGGCCGCGATCTGCATGGTTCGAAACCTATCTGATATAGAAGTTGAGCGCGTAAGTTTACGCGGCGACGCCCCCGAATGCGACCCGAAGACGGACGGACGGGACAACGCGGCCCCGCCGCGCCTGCTTGACTTTCATCAGGACGAAGACGGCCACTGGGTGGCAGTCTTGTCCTGCGGCCACACCCAGCACCTGCGCCACCAGCCGCCCTGGCAGTCGCGGCCCTGGGTGCTGGACCCGCAGCAACGCAAGGCGCAGATCGGCCGCTGGTTCCCCTGCGGCTGGTGCGCCAAGG